>JAJZPI010000147.1 GCA_021811275.1 Deltaproteobacteria bacterium | reverse complement strand
AGCCGGCGGCAGTCCTCGGACGGCAGGTAGGACATCAGCGAGCAATGGGGCCTCTGGTCAGGGCCCACCGTGGCCAGCACGCAGGTACCGTGCTCGCCGATCAGGCTCTTCATTTTCTCCAGCATGGCATTTGCTCCCGCCCAGGGTTGGGTCGAGGGGCGCTCCCGCCCGGATTATGCCGGCGCGCCGCCCCTCTTCTGCCAATTTAGCATTGACCCTCAACCAAGGAAATGCCAAGCTTCATTCCCAGCCTGCGTCGAATTGGCCCGGACGGCCACCCGGCCGCTCCGTCTCAAGGCGGACGGCCAAGACAATACCGGAAGCCGAAAGGTGCGTAACAATGAAAAGGTTTCTTCCCGTTTTCGCCTTACTGGCGGCCCTGATCCTGCTGAGCGCCGCCGTTGTCCAAGCCGATGAGATCACCGACCAGCTCGAGCGTGGCATCAAGCTTTACAAGGAAGGGAAATACGGCGAGTCTCTAAATGAAATAGACTTCGCCTCGGCCCAGATCCGTCAGAAGAAGGCCGACACCTTCGCCAAGGCCTTCCCCGACCCGCCCGCCGGCTGGACCGCCGACAAGGCCGACACCCAGGCCATAGCCAAGGCCCTCTTCGGCGGCGGCATCACCGCCTCCCGCGGCTACAAGCAGGACAAGAACCGGGTCAAGATGGAGCTAATCACCGACTCGCCCCTGCTGCAGAGCATGGCCATGGTCATCAACAACCCCATGCTCATGCAGAGCGGCCAGGGCACCAAGCCCATCCGCGTGGGCGACGAGAGGGGCATGTTGCAGGTCCACAACAACCGGGCCGAACTGCAGCTGATCGTCGACGGCAAGGTCCTGGTCAAGGTGGAGGCCAACGCCGGCGACAAGTCCGAGGAGGTGGCCAAGGAGTTCGCGGGCCGCCTGGACATGAAAAAGCTCAAGGAACTGGCCAGGTAGCAAACCAAGCGGCTGGCCAGTCAGGACCTCCTCAAGCCAGCGAAACCCTCGGGGCCGGCCGGGACGCCTTCCCGGCCGGCCTTTTTTTCAAGTCCCCGCCGCCACCCGGCCTACATGCCCTTGCGCCCGCGCCCTCCGCTCTGTTAATCTGATTCCATGATGACAAGGCGCGAGCTCTACCCGGCGGACTTGAGCGCGGGAGGGCATCGATTCCCCGGTGGACCAGGATGCCAGGGGCTCCACCAAGGGCGCCCTCGCCAATAAAGGATTTTTAAAGGAGGGAGTCATGCCGGAGAAAAGAGTTGCCCGCGTAACCGATATCATCGCCGCCTCGCCCATCAGCTTCGAAGACGCGGTCAAGGTTGGCTTCGAGAGGGCCACCAAGACCCTGCGCGGCGTCACCGGCCTGCGCATCCTGGAACAACGGGTGGCGGTGGAAAACGACACCGTGGCCGAATACCGGGTGCGCCTGGAGGTTATCTTCATCCTGGAGAGCTAGGACCGGCGGCCGCCAGGCCCAGACACAGGGAGCCCCCCGCAGGGCTCCCTCTTTTTTGGGCGATTCCGCTCATACCAAATATCAATCAAACAAATCCATCCACGGCTTTGATCACCGGTCGTCAGGGCAATGGCGTGGTTCGACCCCACAAAGCAAGCTTTTGTGGTGAACACCGGTTCTGCCCCGCCTCGAGAGCGATTGGGCGCTCGGCGGGCCCTCCCCCGAGGCCCCCAGCCAACTTGTTGGCTGGGGTGGCTCCATGGCCCGCATGCCAATTGGCGCTCAAACTACTCGTTTGAACGCTAATTGGCATCAGGCCTTGCCGCGCAGGGGGTTGTGGGGGTCGCCGGCGGCGATCATGACCGCCAGGGACTCGCGCTCGCCCGGATCGGGCAGGCGCCCGCTGATACGGGCGCTCGCCACCTCCTCGCCGCGTTGGTTGGTCATGCTGGCCTCGGCCCTGGCCCGGCCCTGGCTGTCCACTTCGATGATGACCATCCGGCAGGTGATGGTGTCGCCGAAATAGACCGGCCGGCGAAAGCTGAACTCCATGCCCGTGGCCAGCCAGGCTATCTGCCCACCCACCTCGCAGATCATGCTGCCGGTCAGCAGGCCGTGGCAGATCAGGCCCTCCATGCCCTTGCCCCTGGCGAAGCCCTCGTCATAGTGCACGGGGTTGTAGTCGCGGGTCAGATCACCGAAAGCTTGGGTGTCTTGGCGGGTGAAGGTGCGGGTCACGCTGAAGACCTCGCCAGCCTTCAGCCCTCGCGCCGCGCGCTGGCGCATGCCGGACATCTGGTCCTCCCTGACAAGATTGGCGCGCCCGGCCTCGCGACGGCCTGGCGCCGCCATATCTATACACCAAAGCGGGCGGCGGAGCAGGCCGGGTCCGGCTCGCGGGGGCGGAGGGAGCCCTCGGCCGGGGGCTCCGCGATGAAGTCGGCGCAGAGTATGCGCCGACGGTGCCCGCGGTCGACGAACCAGCAAGAAACGGTCAGGCATAGCCTGCCCGAGGCCAGGGAGATATAAGGCTCGGAGACATAGCGCTCCAACCCCGCCTTGAGCAGCAGGTAGTAGCGTTTTAGAGACTGGTCGGCACCCTTGGCGGCCGGCCAGAAAATTGCCTGCCGCTTGCTGTCCAGCCGTTCGGGGTCGCAGACCGTGCCGCTTACCTGGGCTCCGTTGTCGTCAAGCACGTAGAGGCATTCCAGGTAGGGATGCTCGCTCAACTGTTCGTCCAGGTGGCGATCCAACTCGTCCGTCCCCAGGCGCGCCAGTTCCCGGGCGATGCCCTCGGCCACCGCCTCGAAGATGCCCCGCTTGGTTTGTTTGGCCGCGATATTGGCCAGGGCGTAGCCCTTGAAGCGCCGGGCGGTCCGGCGAATGCGCCTCCGGCAGTCGGCCAGGCCCTCGAACTCCGGGGCGGGCCGCCCGAAGAAATAGCCCTGCATGACGTCCACCCCCAGTTCCAGGGCCGCCAGCGCCTCGGCCTCGCTCTCCACGCCCTCGGCCACCACCAGGGCCCCGATCTTGTGGGAAAGCCCCAAGAGCGCCCGGGTCACCTCCTGTTGATGATAATGCCGGTCCAGGCCGGTGATGAGCGCCCGGTCGATCTTGATGACGTCGGGATGCAACACCGCCACCCGCTCCAGGTTGGAGTGGCCGGAGCCCAAGTCGTCCAGGGCCACCAGAAAGCCATATTCCTTGTGGGAGTTGACGAAGGTTTCCAGGGCTCCGATGTCGCGGACCTTGGATTCGACGATCTCTATGATTATGCGCGCGGGGTCGAGGCCCAGTTCGTGGGACAGTTTCTTTATGTGGCCGGAGCCGACCACCCCCCGGTCCAGGAGCCCGGCCTCGAAGTTCAGGCTGAGCAGAAGGCAGCCGCCGGGACCGTTGAGCCGGCGGAAGTCTTCCATGGCCCTGCGCCGGCAAAGCCGGTCCAAGTCCACGAGCCTCTGGTCATCCGCCGCCAGGCTGAAAAGCTCCTTGGGCGGCACCAGACGTCCGTCGCTGGGATCAATCCCCCGGCAGAGCGCCTCCAACCCCATGACATCCTGCGAACGGGCCGCCACCAGGGGTTGGAAGTGGGTGACCACGCTTTCGCGCTCAAGGATGCGCGCCAACAAGTCTCGATGAAGAACTCCGGCAGGCATGGGCGGGCCACCTTACCTTCAAAGGAATTCAGATCTTGAACCAATACCAATGTGCGATCAAGGCCATCCATGGCTTTGATCGCCTATCGGCAGGGCAAAAGCGTGGTTCGACCCCACAAGGCAAGCTTTGTGGGAATCTCCGGTCTTGCCCGGCCTGGCGAGCGCTTGCGCGCTCGGCGGGCCGTCCCCCGGGGTCCCCAGCCAACTTGTTGGCTGGGGTGGATACATGGCCCGCATACCGATTAGCGCTCAAACTACTCGTTGGAACGCCAAGCTGGTATAAGGTGCATGGGATGCTGTCTACGCAAGACCAGGGCCACACGGCTTTTCCGGTGTCCCCTGCCCCGCAATCAACTGCCATCAATCATGATTTTGCATTAAATGCCCGACGGGGCCCCACATTGGGGCCAGCCTGGTTTGGCTACGGCCTGGTGGGGATTGCAGACAAAAACTACCTGCGGGTAGCGGCGTCACCCAGCCCCGGATCGAGCGGGGCGACGCCGCGTGGAAAACGGTCTAGACGGACGGGCCTTGGGCCAGCCCCTGGGCCAGTTCCCTGGCCAGCGCCCCCACCGCCTCGGCGGCCTGGCCGGGGCCGGCTGCCTGCTGGGCCCTCTTGACCAGGGCGCTGCCCACGATCACCCCGTCGGCCAGCCCGGCCAGGGCCCTGGCCTGGGCCGCCTCGGCCACGCCGAAGCCCACAGCCACGGGCAGGCTCGAGCCCTGGCGAACCCGGGCCACCCCCCTGGCCAACTCCTGGTCAACGTTGAGCCCCGCGCCGGTCACTCCGGTCATGGAGACGTAGTAGAGGAAACCCCGGCAGCACTCGCGGATCACCTCCAAACGCTCGGGCGGGGTGGTGGGGGCGGCCATGAAGATGGTGTCCAGACCAGCGCCCCGGGCGGCCTCCAGCCAGGGACCGGCTTCCTCGGGCGGCAGGTCCGGCACGATCACCCCCGAGACGCCGGCCTGGGAGGCGCTGGCGGCGAAGCGCTGCAACCCCATGCGGAGCACCGGGTTATAGTAGGTCATGACCACCAGGGCCGCCTTCAAGCGGGGGCTGAGTTCGGCGGCCAGGGCCAGCACCGAGGCCGGGGTCACGCCCTGGTCCAGGGCCTGCTTGCTGGAGGCCTGGATCACCGGGCCGTCGGCCAGGGGGTCGGAGAAGGGTATGCCCAACTCGATCACGTCGGCCCCGCAGCCATCCAGGGCCAGCACTATCTCGCGGCAGGCCTCCGGGCTGGGGAAGCCGCCGGTCATGAAGGGTATGAAGGCCGAGCGGCCCTCTTGGCGGGCGAGGGCGAAGGCCTGGTCGATGCTTACGCTCATTTTCACTTCTCCAATCGCGCGCCCAGGCGCTCGGCCACTTGAGCCACGTCCTTGTCGCCCCGGCCGGAAAGGCAGACCAGCACCATGGCTTCCGACCCCAGGACGGAGGCCACGTCCTTGGCCCGGGCCAGGGCGTGGGAGCTTTCCAGGGCCGGGATGATGCCCTCGGCGCGGGCCAGCTCCATGAAGGCCTCCAGCGCCTCCTCATCGGTGGCGGTCAGGTAGGACACCCGGCCCAGGTCCTTCAGGAGGCCGTGCTCCGGCCCCACTCCGGGGTAGTCCAGGCCGGCGGCGATGGAATGGGCCTCGGTCACCTGGCCGTGCTCATCCTGCAGCAGATAGAGCGAGCAGCCGTGCAGCACCCCCGGCGTCCCCGCGCTCAAGCTGGCCGAGTGCTTGCCGGTGGCCAGCCCCAGGCCGGCCGCCTCCACTCCGATCATCTGCACCGGATCGTCCAGGAAGGGGTGAAAGAGCCCGATGGCGTTGGAGCCCGCGCCCACGCAGGCCATGAGCGCATCGGGCAGCCGTCCGGTGCGGGCCAGTATCTGAGCGCGGGCCTCGCGGCCGATCACCGCCTGGAAGTCGCGCACCATGCGGGGATAGGGGTGAGGCCCCACCACCGAACCCAGGATGTAATGGGTGGTGCGCACGTTGGTCACCCAGTCGCGCAGGGCCTCGTTGACCGCATCCTTGAGAGAGCGGCTGCCAGAAGTCACCGGCTCCACGCGGGTGCCCAGCATGCGCATACGGGTCACGTTCAGGGCCTGGCGTTCCATGTCCAGGGTGCCCATGTAGACCACGCAGTCGAGCCCCATGAGCGCCGCCGCGGTGGCCGTGGCCACTCCGTGCTGGCCGGCCCCGGTCTCGGCGATGATGCGCTTCTTGCCCATGCGTTTGGCCAGGAGGACCTGGCCCAGGGCGTTGTTGATCTTGTGCGCCCCGGTGTGGGTTAGGTCCTCGCGCTTCAGGAACACCCGCGCCCCGCCCCAGTTGGCGGAAAGGTTCCTGGCCTCGTAGAGAGGGGTCGCCCGGCCGGCGTAGTGCTCCAGCAGTTCGTCCAGCTCGGCCTGAAAGGCGGGATCGCCGAGGGCCTCGTCGTAGGCCGCCGCCAGCTCGCCCAAGGCGGGCATGAGGGTTTCGGGCACGAAACGGCCGCCGTAGGCGCCGAAGCGCCCGGCCTGGTCAGGCTGCTGGCTCCAGGGCCTTGGCTCGGTTGATGAAGGCTGCAATCTTGGCATGGTCCTTTCTCCCTGGTTCCTTCTCCACGCCGCTGGATACGTCCACGGCGAAGGGTCTGACCGTGTCTATGGCCAGGCGTACGTTGTCGGGGTTGAGCCCGCCGGCCAGAATCACCGGCCGGGCGCGGGCGGCCTCGCGGGCCAGCCGCCAATCGAAGCCGGGGCCGGTCCTGGGGCGGGGCTGGTTCTTGGGGGCGTCGAGCAGAAGCGTGGCCTTGGGAAAGGCCTCGAAGGTCGGGGGCGCGTCGGTGAAGGTGACGACCTTGATGACCCTTCTGCCCAGCCGGGCCGCCGTGCGCTCGCTTTCGGCCCCGTGCAGCTGCACGAAGTCCAGGCCGCAGTAGTCGCGCACCCGTTGGATCTCCCTCAGGGCTTCATCCTTGAAAACCCCCACCGTGAGCACCAGCGGCGGCAGGTGTCGCACCATGCGCCGCACCGCGTCCGGGTTGACCTGGCGGGGGCTCTCGGCGAAAACGAAGCCCAGGGCGTCCGCCCCCAGGGCCGCGGCCATGACCGCGTCTTCCAGCCTGGTCAATCCGCATATCTTCACCCGGACCATCAGGGCCTCCCCGCCGCCTTGAGGGCGGCGATCGCTTGGCCGGGGTCGGCCGCGCGCATGAGGGTGGTGCCTATCAGAAAGGCGTCCAGGCCCCCGGCAGACAGGCGTTTTATGTCTTCCGGCCCCTCGATCCCGCTTTCGGCCACCACCAGCGGGCCGGATGGAATGCGCCGCCGCACGCGCAGGCAGGTATCGAGGTCCACCGCGAGGCTGGTTAAGTCGCGGTTGTTGATCCCCACCAGGCGAGGCCGCGGGGCCAGAGCCGCGATCAGCTCGCGCTCGTGATGCACCTCCACCAGCACGGTCATGCCCACTTCGCGCGCGCGTTCATAGAGTTCGCCCAGCAACGAAGGCTCCAGGGCGGCGGCTATCAGGAGCACCGCGTCCGCCCCCGCCGCTCGCGCCTCGTAGACCTGCGCCGGGGCGATGGTGAAGTCCTTGCGCAGGACCGGCAGGCCCACGGCCCGACGTGCGGCGTCAAGGTCGGCCAGGGAGCCGCCGAAGAACGGCCCGTCGGTGAGCACCGACAGCGCGGCGGCCCCTCCCCGGGCGTAGGCCAGGGCCCGCGCCGCCGGGTCGGCATCCTCGCCCAGCGTCCCGGCCGAGGGCGAGCGGCGCTTGATCTCGGCGATGATGGGCGCGTGGCCGGCTTTCGCCAGCGCCCCCAGGAAATCGCGGGGGGGCGGCGCGTCCTCAGCCAGCCGTCGCCAGTCGTCCAGCGGCCGCTGCGCCTCCAGGACCTCCACCTCCGCCGCCTTGGAGGCCAAAATCCGCTCCAGGGCGCTCTTGCCGTTCTCCGCCACGGTCCTTACGCCCCCACGGCCCTAGCGTCCTGGCCGCTGGCGGTCTGGGCCGCGAACTCCCGGCCCAGGGCCACCAGGGCATCCAGACGGGCCATGGCCGCGCCGGAATCGATGGCCCGGGCCGCCATGGACACGCCCTCGCGCATGTCGTCCGCCGCGCCAGCGGCGGCCAGGGCCGCCGCGGCGTTGATGAGCACCATGTCTCGCTTGGGGCTTGGCCTGCCCTCCAGCACCTCCAGGGTCAGGCGGGCGTTCTGCTTGGCGTCGCCGCCTTTGATCTCCCCGAAGTCGGCCCGGGCCAGGCCCAGATCCTCTGGCGCGAAGGTGAATACCTCCACCCCACCATCCTTGAGCCTGGCCACTAGGGTGGGCCCGGTGATGGAAATTTCGTCCAACCCCCCCAGGCCGTGCACCACATAGGCGCTGGCGCAGCCCAGACGCGCCAGCACCCGGGCCAACGGCTCCACCAGTTTTTTGTCGTAGACCCCCAGGGCCTGGGCGGTGGCCCCGGCGGGGTTGGTCAAGGGGCCCAGCAAGTTGAAGATGGTGCGCAGGCCGATCTCGCGCCGGGGCCCGATGGCGTGGCGCATGGCCCCGTGCAGGGCGGGGGCGAAGAGGAAGCCGATGCCCGCCCGGTCTATGCAGGCGCCCACCTGCTCGGGGGTCAGGTCCAGGGGCACCCCCAGAGCCTCCATGAGGTCGGCGCTGCCGCAGAGGCTGCTCACCGAGCGGTTGCCGTGCTTGGCCACCTTGACCCCCGCCCCGGCGGTTACGAAGGCGGCGGTGGTGGAGACGTTGAAGGTGCCCGAGCCGTCGCCGCCGGTGCCGCAGGTGTCCACCAGGGCCTCGCCCCGGCCCAGGGCCTGACAGGGCACCGGGGTGCACTTGGCGCGCATGACCCGCGCCGCCCCGGCGATCTCCTCCACGCTCTCCCCCTTGAGCCTCAGCGCGACGAGCAGGGCCCCGATCTGGGCCGGGGTGGCCTGGCCCTCCATGACTTGGTCCATCACCGCCACCATCTCCTCCTCGCTCAGATGCGCTCCCCCCACGGCCTTGGCGATTGCCTCGCGGATCATTTTTCCCCTCCCGGACCGGCATAAAAAACAAAAGGGCCGTGAACCTTACCCTGGGTCAGGTCCACGGCCCCGCTGGCGGCTTCGCTCGAGTCTAGCTCGAACCCTCCCCGGCGGGCGGACGACCCAGGGTCGTCTGCCAGCGCCAAAAGAGCCAGGAGGAATAGAGCTTCATATCAAGATCACCTTTGTTGTTTTGTATACTGTATACCGCCGGTCGGGGCCGGAGTCAAGCTGATTTTGTCCTCCGGCGGGGAAGAATCACTGTCTGGAGCGGCGGCCTCCAGTTCGCGGGCCCACTGTCCGGCCGAGGCGCACAGTTCCTCGAGGCCTTGACGGTCGCCTTGTTCCAGGCGCTGGGCCAGCTTGTCCAGGTTGGCCAGCAGGGCCGCCAGGGCCGCCGGGGCGTGGGGGTTGCCCAGGGCCAGTTCGGCATAGAGGCCGGCCGGCTGCCGGGCCTGGTGTTTGAGGATGTCCATGAGCCCTTGGAACCAGGGGCCGGCCAAGTCCAGGTCCTCGGCGGTGAAGCCCAGGTCCTTGAGCGCGCCCCCCAGGCCGTAGAGCAGGAGATGGCGCAGGCTCTGCACCCGGGCCATGAGGCGGTCATGGCGCTCCGGCTCGATCCGCGCCACCCGCGCCCCCTCCCGCCCCCAGAATTCCTCCACCCAGCGCAGCCAGCGCTCGCCCCGGCCCGGGCAAACGAAAACCGCCTGGCCGCGGGCCGAGCGCGCCCCGGGACCGAAAAGGGGGTGGCAACCCACCACCTCGCCGCGGGCGTGGGCCAGCATGGAGGCCAGGGGAACTGCCTTGAGCGAGGTTATATCCATGACCAGGCCGTCGGGACGGGTCCAGGGACCCACTTGGGCCATCACCTCCTCCACGGCCCGGGCGGGCACGGCCAGCATCAAAACCTGGCAGCCGGCCGCCATTTCCGGGCGAACCGGCCCCAGGCTGGCGTCGGCGATGAGCACCCGGCAGCCGGCCTTGGTCAAGCGGCTTTCCAGCCACCGCCCCATGCGGCCCAGTCCGCCGATGATGCCCACCACCACGCCGCTGCCAGGAGCCGGTTTCATCTCGCCCCCTCCCTGCGCCCTTGATCCCGTCCTCAGCTGGCCAGTCCCGTCTCGCCCTGGGGGTAGGAGAGATCGG
>JAJZPI010000146.1 GCA_021811275.1 Deltaproteobacteria bacterium | reverse complement strand
CATGCAGGAAAGCGAGGTGAGATAACCATGTCGGTGGTCAGCATATTCAACGGGGTGTTCTGCGCCGGCCACGAGGTGGCCCGAACGGTGGCGGCCGAACTCGGCTGCCCCTTGGTGGATGACCAGGAGCTGATCGCCCAGGTCAGCGCGCGCTTCCAGCTCCCGGCTGGCAAGATAGCCAAGATCATGTTCGACAAGCCCTCGGTCTTCAACCAGTTTTCCCACGAGCGCGAGCGCATCCTCTCCCTGCTCAAGATGGGCATGGCCAAGCTCCTGGAGCAGGACACCCTGGTCTTTCTGGGCTTCGGGGCCCACCTGATCCCCCGCGACATATCCCACGTGCTCAAGGTCTGCATGATCGCCGACCAGAAGAGTCGCCTGGCCCGGGCGGCGGCCTTGGAAAAGCTTTCGGAGAAGGACGCCCTGGCGCGCATCCACCGCGAGGATCAGGCCGCCCTGCGCTGGGTGGAGGCCGTGGCCGGCGGCGAGCCCTGGTCCAGCGAGTCCTATGACATGCTCCTGCCCATGGACAAGCTTAGCCCGACCGAGGCGGTGGCGCTCATCGTCGAGCAGGTGCGCAAAGTCGCGCTCATGCCCACGGCCGATTCGCGCCAGGCGGTGGACAACTTCGCCCTGGCCGCCGCCGTGGAATCGGCCCTGGCCACCCAGGGGCACCACCCCCGCGACCTTCTTATCGCCGCCAACCGGGGCGGGGTGGAGATAAAGGTCAACAAAAAGGTCATGATGCTCTCGCGCCTGGAGGATGAGTTGAAACGCCAGGCCGGCCAGGTGCCCGGGGTGGCCGCGGTGAAAGTGGAGGCCGGGCCGGGCTACTACCAGGCCGACGTTTATCGCCGGGCCGACTTCGAGATGCCCTCCAAGGTGCTTCTGGTGGACGACGAGCGCGAGTTCGTGCAGACTCTCTCCGAGCGCCTGATGATGCGGGAGATAGGCTCGGCGGTGGTCTACGACGGCGAGCAGGCATTGAGCCTGGTCCGAGAGGACGAGCCGGAGGTGATCGTGCTGGACCTGCGCATGCCGGGCATCGACGGCATCGAGGTGCTCAAGCGCCTGAAGCGGGAGCACCCGGTGGTGGAAGTGATCATTCTCACCGGCCACGGCTCGGACAAGGACCGCGAGGTGTGCATGCAGCTGGGCGCCTTCGCCTACCTGGAAAAGCCCGTGGACCTGGATCGCCTGCATCAAGCCATGCGCGAGGCCTACGACAAGATTCGCGCCGAGCGCACCTAGGCAGAAGAGGAGGTAGCCGACAGCTTGAGCCTTTGGAGCGGCATACGGCCCCCCTTCTGGGACAAGGCCGAAACCCAGGGCGCGGAATCGCTGAACTACCGCCGCCTGTGGAAAGTCACCTTCGGGGCCGCGGTGGCGGTGTCTCTGCTGCCCCTGGTGCTGTTGAGCCTCATCAACTTCTACCAGTTCGAGAAGCAGTACGAGCTGCAACGCGGAGAGCTCGTCGGCGAAATCCAGCGCCTGGTCTCAAACACCCGCCTGCAGCTGACCGACTTCCTCAACGAGCGCCAATCGGCGCTTTCCTACGTAGTGCAGGAAAACTCCTTCGAGCAGCTGAGCGACCACCGCCACCTGAACCGCATCTTCGTCAACCTGCGACGCAGCTTCGGCGGCTTCGTCGATCTGGGGCTCATCGACTCCGAGGGAGCCCACCGGGCCTACGTGGGACCCTACGCGCTGGAGGGGCACAACTACAAGGAGGAGGACTGGTTCAAGGAAGCCCAGATGCGGGGCCTACACATCAGCGAGGTCTTCATGGGCCACCGCAACGTGCCCCACTTCGTCATTGCCGTCAAGCACGAGAAGGACGACGGCAGCTTCCATATCCTGCGCGCCACCATCAACACCGCCCGCATCCAGGACCTGCTCTCGGGCATCAGCCTGCGCCCGGCCAGCGACGCCTTCCTGGTCAATCAGGCCGGGGTGCTGCAGACCCCCTCGCGTCTCTATGGCGCGGTGCTGGAGGTCTTTCCCCTGCACCTGCCCAAAGAGGCCAAGCAGGTGGAGGTGCGCGACTTCAGCGACCTGGGCAAGCAGCTCATCGCCGGTTTCGCCCGCGTGCAGGGCTCGCCCTTCACCCTGGTGCTCCTTAAACAGCCTGCGGTGCTTTTGGAGAAGTGGAGCCTGCTGCGCATCAACCTGCTTCTGCTGGTGGTGGCAAGCGCGGTGGCCATCCTGGCCGTGACCTTCAAGGGCACCACCAGTCTGATCACCAGGCTCTACCAGGCCGACCAGCGCCGTTCGGCGGTGCTCCACGAGATTGAGTACACCAACAAGCTGGCCTCCATCGGCCGCCTGGCGGCGGGTGTGGCCCACGAGATCAACAACCCCATCGCCATCATCAACGAAAAGGCCGGGCTCTTGCGGGACTTGGTCCGGGCGCGCGAGGACTCGGCCCAAAAGGAGAAATATCTAAAGAGCCTGGAGTCCATCCTGGGCTCGGTCAAACGGGTCAGCGCGGTGACTCACCGTCTGTTGGGCTTCGCCCGCCACCTGGACGTGAAGGTGGAACAGATCCACCTGGACCTGCTCATCCAGGAGGTGCTGGACTTCTTGGGCAAGGAGGCCCAGTACCGCAACATAGGGATTACCGTCACCATACCCCCGGACATCCCGTCCATCGAAAGCGACCGGGGCCAGCTGCAGCAGGTCTTCTTGAACATCCTCAACAACGCCCTGGCCGCGGTGCACGACGGCGGCCAGATCAACATCGCGGTGTTCCGGCGAGGCCCGGACAGGGTGGCGGTGAGCATCGCCGACAACGGGGCGGGCATCGCCGCCGAGCACGTGCAGCGCATCTTCGAGCCCTTCTTTTCCACCCGTTCCGACAAGGGCGGCACCGGGCTGGGCCTGTCCATCACCTACGGCATCGTGCGCAAGCTGGGCGGCGATATCGAGGTGGAGAGCGCCCTGGGCGAGGGCACCACCTTCACCGTGACTCTGCCGGTGCGCCGTCCGCAATAGGGGGCGGACCGACCGGAAGCCAGGGGAGAATGACCATGAGGGTTCTTTTGGTGGACGACGAGGAGGAACTGGTTTCCACTTTGTCGGAACGCCTGGACTTGCGGGGCATCGAGAGCGACTGGGTGACCAACGGCGAGGACGGCCTGCGGCTGGCCCTGGAAAACGACTACGACTGGATCGTGCTGGACATGAAGATGCCGGGCATCGGCGGGCTGGAAACCTTGCAGGCCATCAAGCGCCGCCGGCCCTCCACCAAAATCATCGTCATGACCGGCCACAGTTCGTCCCAGGACCGCGAGGCTGGCCTGCGGGCCGGAGCCCAGCACTACCTGCTCAAGCCGATTGACGTGGAGGACCTCATCGCCCGCATGCACCAGGTACAGGAAACCGAGGTGAGCTGATGGCGAAGGCCGCCGATTCCTCCCCCGTCGCCCAGGGGCTCAGGTTCTTCGGCCAGGCCACGGCCGGGGTCACCCACGAGATCAAGAACTGCCTGGCGCTCATCAACGAGTTCAACGGCCTCATCGGCGACCTCATCCAGGCCCACGAAAAGGGCCACCCCCTGAACCTGGAGCGCATCAAGTCCCTGGTGGGCGACATCAAGCGCCAGGTGGCCAGCGGGGGCGAGATCACCGCTAACCTGAACCGCTTCGCCCACAGCGCGGACGAGGAGTGGGACCAGGTGGAACTGGGCGCGCACCTGCGTCTATTCGCGGCCTTGGCCCAACGTTCGCTCCACCGCCGGGGGGCGAGCCTGGAGGTGACGGCCGGCGACGCGCCACGGGGTGTTCGCACCCGGCCCATGCTGCTATTATTGGCCTGGCAGCAAGCCCTGGAGGCCACGCTCGGCGGCCAGCAAGGAGGCGGAGTGGTGCGAGTCCGCCTGCGCGAGGAGCCGGGATGGGCCTGGGCGGATTTCTCCCTGGAGGGCGCCTCCGGGGGGCGGCTTCCCGGCCCGGGTGTGGAGCCCGGGCTGCGCCAGGCCCTGGGGGCCCGGGAGGAGCCCGCCCCGGGCGGCCTGAGCCTTGGGCTGCCCAGCGGCCAAGACCAATAGCCCGCGGCCGGCGAGCCGGGGCCTGCGAGGTGCGACCATGAGCAAGGGCAAAGTTCTTTTGGTGGACGACCGGCCTGATTTCCTTGACATCCTGGGCGAGCGCATCGCCGCCCGCGGCTACGAGGTGGGGCGGGCGTCCAGCGGCGGCGAGGCCTTGGCCGCCGTGAGCGGCCAAGGCTTTGACGCCGTGGTGCTGGACGTGGTCATGCCGGAGATGGACGGCATCGAGACATTGAAGCGCCTGCGCGAGCTGGACCCCGGCCTGGCCGTGATTCTGCTCACCGGTTACGGTACCTCCGAGGAGGTTATCCAAGCCCTGGCCCTGGGGGCCCAGGACTTCCTGGTCAAGCCGGCCGACCTGGACAGCCTGCTGGAGCGAGTTGACGAGGCCATAGCCCGCAAGGCCGCGGCGAGGTCCTAGGCGGGCATGATCCGGCCCGCCGCCACCAAGACCAGGCTAACGCTGATCGACGACCGCCACGAGTTCCTGGACATCCTTTCCGAGCGCCTGAACCGGCGCGACACGATGTTACCTCCTCCGGCGACGGAGAGGTGGCCTTGTGCCAATTAGCGTTCCCACGAGTAGTTTGAGCGCCAATTGGCATGCGGGTCAAGGAGTTACCCAGCCAACACGTTGGCTGGGGACCACGGGGGATGGCCCGCCGAGCGCCCGCGCTGATCCTGACCGGCTCCGGCGGCGCCGCCGGCCGCGCGGCCGAACTAGGCCGGTGGAGGTGCTGGTAAATCCCATTCCCCTGGAGAAGCTCATCGAGCGGGTGAAGGCGGCCCTGGCCGGCCGGCCGCGTGCTTCTCGATAACCTTCACTTCGCCGACTTCTCCTCACGGCGCGCCAAGCCACTCCCCCATCTTCAGCTCCCAAGGCAGACATGACATGCCACACAGCCGCCATCATGCCTCGCGCCAACTTGCCCCCAAAGCCGCTCCGCATTCCAAGTTGACCAAGAATAACTATTCAAAATTATCAATATTCCAGGATGTTATATTGAAACACGTTAACCATTCTTCATTTTTAGCAATAGCGTGATTGCGCTTTTTTTCTCAGGCCAGGAGGTTGACTGTCTGTAAAAGTTGGCACAATCCATATCTTAAACAAAACGCTTTATTGCCCAATCATGCCCTTGACTTTTGCGGTGTAATGATGCTCCCATGAAATCAGGGGCCCGTGATTACCGGCGGGCCGTAATTTGGAATAAATAGATTAATAGGCGCCCGCATGAATCAAGAGAACCATTCTGATCGTCGGCCTTGCCGCCAAGACGAGCCCTGGCGAAAACAGACTGGCTTCCCAGTCCTTCGAGCCCGCCCTCGCTGGTCGGAGGGCAAGGGAGTAGGGAACCGGTCCGCTGGAACTTCCGCCCTTTGATTGATCAAGGAGGTAACACGCCATGCCACCCCAGGACTTCCCGCATCGCTTCCTGCTGGCGCTTTCCGACATCCACGGCTCGCTCAATCTGGAAACCACCAAGGACGCCGTGGTGCGCAACGCCGCCCTGCTCTTCGCGGCCCGCGGCGCCAGCCTCATGCTTTTTGAACCTGGCCAGGACCACCTGAAGGCCTCGGCCACCTTCGGTTTGAGCGAAGCCTATCGCGCCAAGGGCGTGGTGAGCCCCAAGGCCAGTCTGGGCGAAACCCTCCAACGCGCTCCGGTGGTGGTCAACGACGTGGCCAGCGATCCCAATGTGCAATACCGGGAAGCCGCCCTAAACGAAGGCATCAAGAGCATCGTGGGCCTCCCCCTGGCGGTGGGCGGAACCCTGGCCGGCTCGCTCAGGCTCTACTTCTCCCAGACCCAGAATTTCTCGCTCGAGGACATGGATTATCTCAAGGCCCTGGCCGAACAGGCCGGCTTAGCCCTGCGCAAGTCCTTCTTCTTCGCGGCCATCCACTCGGCCGTCTCGGAGATCCACCGCCTGCCTTCCCTGGACTCGCTCAAGGGCGCGCTCAAGCAGCTTGTCCGCAGCGCCGCCGAATACGGCAACGCCCGTGGCTGCGCCCTGCTGCTCAAGAACCGGACCAACGACAGCCTGGAGAGCGTCATTAGCTACGGCCTGAGCGACCGCTACCTGAAGAAGGGCCCTCTCTCGGTGGGCTTAAGCCTGGGCGAGGTGGGCACCGGCGAACCGGTGATCATCTCCGACGTGGCCAACGACGGGCGCGTGCAGTACAAGAGCGAGGCCGAGGCAGAGAACGTCCGCGCCATCATCGGCTTGCCGGTACTGGTGGGACCGGACATCGTGGGAGCGCTCCGGCTCTACTACGCGCATCCGTTCAAGCCCGACGAGGACGACCTGATGTGGATGGAGTTCCTGGCCCAGCATGCGGGCATGGCCATCGAGAAGAACCAGATGCTCATTCAGCTCAAGGACAAGCACGACTGGTACAAGGACGTGTTGCAGGAGTTGGACTCGCCCCTCTACCGCTAGGGAGCGCACCCAGGCCACGGGCCTGAAACAACCAGGCACGGAGCGCCGTGACCCGCCGGGGCGTGGCGCTCCGCTTTTCTTGCCCTCGCCTTGGGCGAATATGGCAAAAAAACCGCCGGCCCCGGCCCGAGACGAGCCCGGGGCCGAGGCCGGCGATAATGAGCCTTGGGCTCCTAGACGGGACGCTTGGCCTTTTGCGGATGCGTCATCACGGTCTTGGCATAGCTCACGCGCACCCTGCGTGATTCAAGGTTGGGACGCTGGAAGCTCAAGGCGTGACCCGTGCAGGCGGTGACGCAGGCCGGATCCAGGCCCTCGCCCACCCGCTCCCGGCAGTAGTCGCACTTGATGACCTTGCGCGCAGTGGCGTCCCACTGGGGAACCATCCAGGGGCAGGCGTCCATGCAAGCCTTGCAGCCCACGCAAAGCTCCGACTGCACCACCACCAGACCATCCTCTTCGCGCTTGACCATGGCCCCGGTAGGACACGCGGCCACGCACCAGGGCTTGTCGCAGTGGAAGCAAGGGCGGAAACCGGAGAGGGTACGCACCTGGCCGTCGATCATGGCCGGTCCCACCGTCACAAGCAGGCCCAGCCATGCCCCCTCGGGCGATTGCTTGTAGGACTTGCAATGGGCCTCGCAAGCCCGGCAGCTGATGCAGCGCTGGGGATCGAGCTTGATCAGGTATTTGTTGGAGGAGCGCGCCCCGGAGCTGGGGAACGCCAGGGTCAGGGATTGGGTTTTCGCCGTGTCCTGCATTTTTCCGGCCGCGTCCTTGGGGATGGAGGGAATGGGGATGGAGCGCGCCTGGCGGCCCGCCCCCGGGCGCATTGCCGCCCTTTCGGCCCTGAAGCCATGGTAGATAAATGCAGTATCAAGGGGCTTCTGTCAAGCTTTCTTTTCTATTCACTTGGGCGCAATCCATCCCCCAATATCACCATCATAATGCAATAAATATTCGTTGCCTTGTCGCAATTGTGCAATAATTCAGCGCTTTGATATCGCTTTGACAAAAGGCGCAAAGTTACGGTACCGTCGGCGGATTTTTCCCTTGCCAGCCGGTTTCAAGCTTGCTAAATAGAAGGAGACTTTCGGCGGACTATGCGCCAAAGATGTAGTTCCTTAAGCAGTTTGGGCCAGGAGGCCCGGGAAGGCCGCCTCAAGGTGGGCACCCGGGGGTACTCGGGCTATTGCGCTTGGCTCCGAAAGGCGGCATTTGGTCTTTGACCCGCGACGGGAGCCCACAACTTTTAGCAGATCCCAGCCGGTGGTCCGGGAGGAATAGCATGTCCGGGATGGTCGTCTACAGCGTATGCGCAATGTGCGGCGCCCGCTGCCCAATCCAGGTTCAAGTGGAGGGCGGTGAATGCAAATTCATCCAGGGCAATCTCCATGCCTCCGGCATCAAGGGCGCGCTCTGCGCCCGCGGGGTCTCCGGGCTCTCCCTGGTCGAGGACCGCGACCGGCCCCAGTTCCCCATGCTGCGCCAAGGTGGCCGCGGCGAAGGCAAGTGGAAACGCATTTCCTGGGATGAGGCCCTGGACTTGGCCGCGAGCAAGCTGGAGGCGGCCCGCATCCAGCACGGCGGCAAGTCCATCCTCTGGTCCGACTGCGGCGGGCCCCACGCCGACCTGCGCCATGCCCTTTGCCGGGCCTTGGGTTCACCCAACTATACCGCCGCCGAAAGCGCCTGTGCGGCCAACGTGCACCACGCGGCCTTGAGCCTCTTCGGCTTTGACCGCGATCGCCTGGTTTACGACTACCGCCGGGCCAAGGCCGTGGTCTTGCAGACCTTCAACCCCTTCGAGGCCATAGACGTCAAGGAGGTCAACGAGCTGCTGGACGGCATCCAGTCCGGGGCCAGGCTCACGGTGATCGACGTGCGCGCCTCGGTGACTGCGGGCAAGGCCGACCGTTTCCTGATGATCCGGCCCGGCACCGACTACGCTCTCAACCTGGCCGTCATCAACCTGCTCCTGACCCGGGAGCTATACGACGCCAAATTCGCCGCGGCTTGGATCAAGCCCGAGGACCTGGAGGCCCTCAAGGCCTTCGCGGCCCCCTACACCCCGGAGTACGCCCAGGCCGAGACCGGGATCAAGGCGGAGGAGATTATTGCCTTGGCCGAGGAGCTGGCCAAGGCCGCCCCGGCGGTGATCTGGCATCCGGGCGGCAACGCCTCCCGCTACAACGATTCCTTCCACCTGGCCCGCAGCGCCTATATCATCAACGCCCTCCTGGGCTCCATCGGTTCCAAGGGCGGCCTGCCCCTCCTGGTGCGGCCCCGGCACCTGGGCCGCCAGGGCCTGAAGCGATTCCTGGACCTCTTCCCCCAGCCCGAAGAGAAGCGCGCCGACGGCGTGGGCTCCACCCTGCCCCAGTTCGCCGGCGGCCCCGGTTTGCTGCACCTTGCCTTCAAGGCCATGGCCAGCGGCAACCCCTACCCGCTCAAGGCCTACGTGGTCTACAACCACGACCCCCTGAAGTCCTACCCCGAGCCAGACAAGCTCAAGAAAGCCCTGGAAAAGATGGACTTTCTGCTTTGCGTCACCCCCACCTGGACCGAAATCGCCTGGCAGGCCGACCTGGTCTTGCCGCTGTCGCCCCATCTGGAGAGGGAAAGCGCCCTGGCCCAGAGAAACGGCCTCAAGCCCACCTTCCAGATGCGCGCCCGCTGCGTCGATCCTCGCTTCGACACCAAGCCCGACTGGGAGATCTTCACCGGGCTGGCTTCCCGCCTGGGGGTGAGCGAGCTGACCTTCGACAGCATCAAGGACATCTGGGCCTGGCAGCTTCAGGGCACCGGTTACTCCCTGGCCGACTTCGAGGAAAAAGGCTTCGTGGAGCTGGTGGACAAACCCGTGTTCCGCTCCATGGAGGTATACAAGTTCCCCACCGCCTCGGAGAAAATCGAGCTGGTCAACCCCAAATGGGAGGCGCAGGGCCTGGTTTCCTTGGCCCCCTACGTGCAGAAGGCCCCCGTCCCCAAGGGCTCCTTCCGGCTGACCTTGGGCCGCTGCCCCGTGCATACCGTCAGCTATACCCAGAATAATCGTCTGCTTAACGAGATGATGCCGGATAACGAACTTTGGATGAACTATGACATCGGCCGGCGCATGGGCATCCACGACGGGGCTGAGGTGGAGGTCAAGAGCAACGGCCATGGCGGCCGGGTCAAGGCCCGCCTGAGCGAGTTCATTCACCCCGAGGCGGTGTTCATGGTGCGCGGCTTCGGCCACGACCTGGACGTGGAGACCCGGGCGCGCGGCCGCGGCCTGGCCGAAACCCAGCTCATGCCCGGCGGCCTGGACAAGTTCGACAAGGCCGGCGGCGGCCTGGCCCTCCAGGAGTACGTGGTCAGGGTCATGCGCCTCTAATACCAGGTCGCATTCAAAGCCATCCATGGCTTTGAATGCTTGCCGGTCGGGCCAAAGCGTGGGGGGGGTGCCCGGCCTCTCGGATGTTTGCTCAT
>JAJZPI010000145.1 GCA_021811275.1 Deltaproteobacteria bacterium | reverse complement strand
GGTGGCCAAGAATAAGGAGAGCTATACCGGGCAGTATCTCAAGAGCGTGCTAGCCAAGTAGGCGCTCCGGCGCGATTCGACCAGGGAGGGTTGTCGCCATGAATATCAAGCGCGACTGCGAAGGTGTGGACTGGGAGCTGGTAAGCGGAATCCTGCGCACCGTGGGCATGGCCCACTACGTGCCCGAGGTGCACCAGAAGGCCTTTGAGAACAGCCAGGCCGTGGTGTTCATCAGCTGAACAAAGATGTCATAATTAAACTTATCGTATTGCAAGATAAATATAAATAGCATTCTTTGCTTATCTATTATTGTTAAGCACAAAGTGTTACGCTTAGCGAATTAGCTCGCACGCGAGGTCGTGAATCCGCCCCTTTTCCTCACAAATCCACGATCCTGCTCTTCCCCACATACTGCGTGGTGTTGGCGCTCGACACCCCCCGTATGCGCTCCAGCACCTGGCGCAGGTCCTTGACGCTCTGTGCCACGTACTCGACGCTCTCGCGCAGGGGGTCCTCCGGGGGAATCTCCTTCAGGAGCAGCTTGGAGCCCGAGGCCAGCACCTGCAAGGGCTGGGAGAGGTGGTGCAGCATGGCCCCGGCCATCTCCAGCACGGAGTTGAGCTTCTCCTGGGCCACCACCGCCTCCTGGGCCTTCTTCTCGTCGGTGAGGTCGTAGAAGAAGCCCACGTTGCCCACCTCGCGGCCGCTTTCGTAGATGAGGAAGGCCCATAGGCGGATGGGCACGGCGCGGCCGTCCCCGCCCTTGACCGCCACCTCCACCCCGTCCAGGCGGCCCGGCCCCCCGTGCTGCTGGGCATACATCAGGCGCTTGACCTGGCGGGCCTCCTCCGGGGTCTGGTATACCTCGGCGATGTTGGCCTGGCCCAGGACCGATTCGCGCGAGCGGCCGGTCATCTGCTCGGCGGCGGGGTTGAAGATGGTGATGACGCCCTTGCGGTTGACGCCTATGATCCCGATGGGGCAGAGGTCCAGCAGGCGCTGGGCCAGAAAGCCCGAGTGCTGGGTGACCTGGGTGCGCTGGTAGAATTCGCAGTCCTGACAAGAGTCCATGTCGCGGCCGTGGAGCTCGCGGACCAGGCCCCGGCAGAGATGGCCGGCCACCAGCGAGCAGGCGTGGCCGTGGTCGGGCCAGGCCGGGCAGATGCCAAGCTCGGAGGCCCGGGACCCGCCGCCCTCGCGGCCGCACTTCATGAACTCCCAGCATTCCATCGGCGCTCTCCAAGGTTGGCGATTGCCGGGCGGCGCGCACCTGTGGTAATGCGCTAAGGGCGGGAAAGATTTCCCATCAGTGTAGGAGGAATGATAGTGAAAGGCAAGATGCATGGCGGCAAGCGCGCCGTCGGGCGGGCCCTGCTGGCCCTGGCCGCCGGGGCGCTCATCGAGGCCCCCCGCGAGGGCGACCTCCTTGAACGGGTGCACAAGCTCTGGGCGCAGACCCTGCCCATGGTGGAGGCCGACCTGGCGGCCGGGCGCGAGGACGCCTGGTATCTTGAGCGCCGGCGGCCCCTGTTCACGGCCTGGGTCATGCTCCAGGCCATGCCCGAAGACAAGTCCGGAGTCCCGACGCAAACCCGCGACGCCATCGGCCGGCTCATCCCCCGCATCCTGGAGCTGGTGGACCACGTCTACGGCTTTCCCGGCTACAGCCAGGCCAAGCGAGAGCAGAATCGGGCCAACCAGGGACGGGCGCGCTTTCTCATAAAGGACATCGAAAAGAAGCTGGCCGCGATCAAATAAGGGACGCGTCGAGTGCCTCGACTCCCGTGGCGGGTCGGGGGCGCTCTGGCCCAGCCGTGCCTCTCGCGCTCCCGTATGGCCTCGTCCAATAAGAATGCGGCGCGCGCTCAGGCCTTCAGCGCGCGGGTGAGGAAGCGGTCCAAAGCCGCGGCGAAGCGCTCCTTGTCCTTGCGCGAATAGGGGGGAGGACCGCCCAGCTCGGCTCCGGTTTCGCGCAGACCCATGAGGAAGTCGCGCATGGACAGACGCTCGCGCACGTTTTCCTCAGTGTAGAGCTCGCCCCGGGGGTTGATGCCGATGGCCCCCCGCCCCACCACTTCGGCGGCCAGGGGCAGGTCGGCGGTGATGACCAGGTCGCCGGGGTCCAGCTGCCCGGCGATATGGCGGTCGGCGCTGTCCAGGTCGCGGGGCACCACCACCGAGGTGATGAGCGGCGAGCGGTGCCGGGCCAGGGGCCGGTCGGCCACCATGACCACGGGTATCTTCAGCCGCTCGGCGGCGCGAAATACCAGATCCTTGACGTCCCGGGGGCAGCCGTCGGCGTCGATCCAGATTCTCAAGGCAGGCGTCCTCGTTGGGGGTGGGGCCGGCGCGGCTGGCCCTCAGCATAGCATGCCCCGGGAAAACGCGCAGCCCAGGGCCGGAGGCATTTGGGCCAAAAAGGCCCTGATTGACAAAAGTAGTGGATTTTAAGGGGAGAAATGGGCTACTATAAAAGGACTCCTGCCCCGAGGTACCAAAATGAGTTTAGGGGCTCGACTGGAGGTCTAGGGGGAGAAGTGACGGATTCCAGCCTTTTTTGATGGTACCTCGGGGCAGGTTTATTGCACAATACCAGTTGTTGTGCAGAAAAACACTAAAAAAAATAGCCCGGCTGCCCGCCAAAACGCAAAATAATTACAATGTGCAATAGTTCTTTTGCGAACTAGTCCTTTCCCTGTAAATATCCGTTTAATAATACCTTAATTGAATGAAACAATTCCACCCGCACTGTGTTGTGTGGGCCATTTGGGCATTGCGCCCCGCGGTAAACTTGCTTGGTTGCGCGGTGATTATGGGGCGGTAACGGGCCGTGTTCGGGTGGTTAAGCACACAATGCCCAACCGCTGGCGTGGACAATGATGGCCTGCTGTTGTCCGGGGGGGAGCCCCGGCGGGGCTTGCTCAGGCCGGGCCCGCGCCCTCTTCCAGCCAAGCCGCGAAGGCCTCCACGCACTGCGGGCAGAGCGCCTTGCCGGCCAGATCGCGCAGAATGGCCAGGGCCTGATCCTGGCTGCGGCCCTTTTTATAGGGACGGTCGGTGGTGATGGCGTCGAAGACGTCGGCCACGGCCACGATGCGCGCGCCCAGGGGAATCTGATCGCCCTTGAGCCCTTGGGGATAGCCCTTGCCGTCCAGGCGCTCGTGGTGAAAGAGCACGCAGTCCAGGGCGGGGGCCAGGAATTCCAGCTCCTTCAAGATGCCCACCCCCCGGGCCGGGTGCTGCTTGATCTCCTCCCAGAGGTCCTGGTTGAAGCTCAGGTCCTCGCCGGTGAAGACCAGGTCGGAGAAGCCGATCTTGCCGATGTCGTGCAAAAGGCCCCCCAGGCGCACCCACTCCACCTCCTCGGCGGCCAAGTTCAGGCGCTCGGCCAGGGCCCGGGCGTAATCCCCCACCCGCCGGGCGTGGCCCTCGGTGTAGCGGTCGCGGGCCTCCAGGGCGGCGGCCATGGCCCCCACGGTGTCCAGGGCGGCCTGCCGGAGGCGCTGATTGGCCTCCTGGAGCTGCTCGACCAGTTGGGAGAGCTGGAACTCGCGGGCCTCGACCTTGACCATCATCATGGCCATGGCCTCGGCGATGGCGCGCTGGGGCTCGGGCAGGCCGGGGCCGGTCAGCTCGAGGATGCGCGGGCCGTGCTCTCCCCGGGCCACGGCGAAGATGGCCGCCAGCAGCTCGTCCAGGGAGACGCTTGGGGGTGGGTCCCGGGGGTCGTCGGGGGGTGCGCCCACGAGGGTCTAGGGCCGGGCGGCCCGGCGGGCCATGCGGGCGGCGGTGATCACGGCGGCCAGCAGGCTGGCGGGGTTGGCCAGGCCTTGGCCGGCGATGTCGAAGGCGGTGCCGTGATCCACGCTGGTGCGGATTATGGGCAGCCCCAGGGTGAGGTTGATGGCGTCCTCGAAGTGCAGAAGCTTGAGCGGAATGAGCCCCTGGTCGTGGTACATGCACAGCACGGCGTCGAACTCGCCCTTGACCGCCCGCCAAAAGAGGGTGTCGGGCGGATAGGGCCCGCTGGCCAGGATGCCCTGGGCGCGCAGGTGCTCCACCGCCGGGGCTATTATGCGCGCCTCCTCGTCGCCGAAGATGCCCCCCTCGCCGGCGTGGGGGTTCAAGCCGGCCACGGCCAGGCGGGGGGCGTCGATGTCGGTGTAGCGGCGGAAGGAATCGTGGGTGGTCATGCCGATGCGGACGATGTCCTCGATGTTAAGCCGCCCCGGCACCTCGGCCAGGGCGCAGTGGATGGTGCAGAGCACCACCTTGAGCTTCTCCCCGGCCAGCATCATCACCGGCTTTTCCACCTTGAGCAGCCGGCCCAGCATGCTGGTGTGGCCGGTGTCGGGGTAGCCGGCGGCCTGCAGGGCGTGCTTGCTGATGGGCGCGGTGGCCATGGCGTGAACCTCGCCGCTCAGGCACATGGCCACGGCCTTTTCCACGAAGGCCCCGGCCTGGGCGCCGGTGCGGGCCGAAGGCGCGCCGGGGGTTATCTCGCAGGGCCGGCCGGCCTCCACCACCTCCACCGCGGGCATGGGCAGTCCGGCGGCCATGGCTCCGGCGGCCAGGAGCATCTGCCGGCCCACCACCACCACCTCCACGTGCTGTCTGAGCTTGTGGTTGTGACAGAGGCGGGCCACGATCTCCGGGCCCACCCCGGCGGGGTCGCCCATGGTCACCGCCACCCGGGGCTTGAACTGGGCCTCGGCGCTCACGGGCGGCCTTCCAGGCGGGCGGCCCAATAGTCGGGATCAAAGCCCACCACCACCTCCGCGCCGTATTCGATCACCGGTACGCTGCGGTTGCCCCGGGCCTTGCGCGCCATCCGGCGCAGGGCCGACATGTCGTTGGCCACGTCGAGCATGCGCACCGCCAGTCCCCGCCGCTCGAAGAACTCCCGGGCCGCCCGGCAGCGGCCGCAGCCCGGGGTGTGGTAGATCACCACCTCGGCGGTTCCCTCGGTCTTTGTAGTCTGGTCGCTCAACCCGCGCATCCCAAATGGTTTTCAGGCGCCACCATTCTATGCTGCGGGGCCCGCCGGGTCAAATGCCGCGAGCGCCCGCCGGGCCGGACCGGTTCCGCCGCGCGCCTGGCCGGCGGGATGCGGCGTGGCGCGGCGCTTCCCTCACCCCAATTGGCGAAGCACCTCTTTTGCCTCCCCCCTGCGGCCCTGGTTAAGTGCGACTTGAGCATCAACGAGGATCCCGCCGCCGGGCGTGGTCCGGGAGAAAGAGCTGATGAGCGGCTGCCGCTTCATGTACCAGAACCTGATATGGGGCCCGGAGGCCCTTAATCTCTCCTCGGCCCGGCCCGGCTTGGTGGGCCTGCCGGTGCCCCGGGCGCAGGGCTCGGCCGTGGCCTACGCCCAGGGCCTGCACCAGGGGCCCCGGGATCAGGTCTTCCGCCTGGAGATCGACTCCCTGGCCCAGGGCGCGGGGGTGGGCCAGGCAACCTTCCGCTGGCAGCGCGCCGACAGCCCGGCCTGGGAGGCCAGCGGGGTCCCCACCGGGGTGGCGGTGCGGGGCCTGGCCGACGGCGTGGAGGTCAAGTGGGTCTCCGGCCAGGGCCAGGACTTCTTTCTGGGCGACAGCTGGACCATCCTGGCCGGCCGCAACTTCGGACCGGCGGCGCTGTTGGACAGCGACCGCGACACCGTCTGGGAGTCCCTGGGCTGCCAGGAGGAATGGATAGATATCGACCTGGGCCGGGAGCTGCGGGCGACCGCCCTTATCCTGGCCGACCACAACCTGGGCGAGGCGGGCCTGGCCAGGCTGCTGGCCGATGCCGAAGCCGACTGGGAGCAGCCGGACTTCGCCCTCGATCTTCAGATCAACCGCCCTCACCTGGCGATTTTTATGGACCAGAGCTTCCGCCATTGGCGCCTGGCCCTGAGCGACACCGGCAACCCCGAGGGCGCGCTCAAGGCCGGGGGGCTTTACCTGGGCGGCCACTTCGAGCCCTCGCGCACCTTCAGTTCCCAGTACCAGCGGGGATGGGCCGCCAGCCGCTCGCTCACCTCCACCGACGCCGGCAAGCAGGCCGGCAGCGCCCGGGCCCTGGCCCAGTCCTGGTCGCTGGCCTTCAGCGGCCTAAGCGAGGACGACATGGCAGGTTTCGAGGCGATGTTCCGGGCCATTCACGACGTGGACCAGGGCCGCCTCAACCCGCTTTGGTTCACGCCCTTCGGCGACCGGCCGGCCCAGACCATCTATTGCCTGCCCGGCGAAAGCCTGGCTCCCAGCCACATCTACCAGGATCGCTACGGCCTGAACCTGAGCCTCCAGGAAATGGTGCGCAGCCATGTTTAGCCTGAGCCAGGAGTTCCACCGTGCCCGCCGCGAGCGCAACCAGGCGCCCCTCATTCTTTTCTGTCTGACCAACGCCCACGGGGCGCGCTTCTATTCCGACCGCCACCCCACCGACGCCGCCCTGGGCCTGCTGGCGGCCCGTCTGGCCGACGGCGGGGGCCTGGCCGACGGCGGCTTGAGCGCCGGCGAGGGCTCCAAGAACCTGCTTGACCGTGGGGCGCGGGTGCTCTCTTTCGGCCGCCTGCGCGAAACCCTCGCCCCCTTCAAGGGCGATCTCCTGGCCAGCCTCAAGCAGGAGGAGGCCGCGAGCCTGAGCGTCCAGCTTAGCAACGCCGGGGCGGTGGGGCAGCGGCCCTTCACCCGCCTGGAGGCCACCGAAAACCTGCTGGGAGCCACCGGCGAAGTCCTGCTGGGCCTGCCCGGGGTCAAGCCCCGCGACTACCTGAGGCGCTTCCGGGGCCGGGTGGAAAGCTACCGCCTGGAGGCCGACACTCTCACCTTGAGCTTGAGGGCCATCTGATGCCGGATCTGGACGCCGGCCTTAGCCTCCGGCGGGCCTGGGACTACAGCGCCCCTCGCCGGGATTCGGATACCCTCCCCCTGGTCTACGGCGACCTGGCCGGGGGGCCCCAGGGCGGGGGCGGGCTCTGGAACGCCGTCTGCGTCAACACCGGCGAGCATGTATACGCCCTGGCCGGCCACGCCCTGCTCTCTCCGGCCGCCGGTAACCAGGTGCGCCTGTTCGACCAGGCCGGGACGCTCATCGACCCCGCCGCCTATGTGCTGAACACCTCCCACGACTATGAAGGCCGGGGAATTATCGCCACCGCCACCTTCGCCGCCGACCAGAGCGCCGCCGAACCCATCGCGGCGCGCGCCCAGGGCAAGGCCGACGCCCGGGGGGCCCTCATCGTCAACCCCCTGGCCGTGGCCGCCGACATGTTGCAAAGCGCCGGCGGCCTCGCCCGGGACGACCTGGACCAGAGCGCCTTCAACCGGGCCTGGTCCCGGGCCGAGGCCTTGAGCCTTCGCGCCGCCGGGGTGGTGGACGCGGCCACCAGCGCCGCCGGCCTGCTCACCGAGATCATGAGCGACTTTCTGGGCTCCTGGTGGCAGGGGGCCGACGGCCGGATAAGGCTGCACCTGGACCTGGGGCCGGGGGACCTGGACGAAGGCGAGTTGGCCGCCAGCCTGGCCGAGGCCCACCTGAAGGGCGTATCGGTGACGGCCAAGTTGGCCAACCTGGTCAACCGCGCCCCGGTTTATTACGCCTACAATCGCCTGTCCGCGTCCTACGAGGCCGCCCTGGACGGTCTGGCCGGGCAGGACCTGGCCAGCCAGGGCCTCTACGGCGTCATCGAGCGCCGGCTTGAGCTCAAGTGGGTGCGCGATGCGGCCACCGCCGCCGGCGTGGGCCGCCGCCTGGTGGCCCTGCTCTCCTTCCCGCGCCGGATCATCGCCTGCGAGGAGGACGCCCTGGTCAACCTGCCCCTGGAAAGGGGCGACGCCGCCCTGCTCTCCCTCTCCTGGCTGGGCGACGAGCTGGGACGTCCCCTGGTCAACCGCATCGTGCGGGTGCTGGCCATCGAGCCGCAGCTCGACCAGGGCACGATCCGTTTCACCCTCCTGGACACCGGATACCACAAAACCACCGCCCAAAGGGCCGACGGCTCGCTCACCGCCCAGGGGCCGGCCCTGGCCGGCGGCCAGCGCGACCGAAAGGAGTACTAGCCATGAGCGACATGCGCATCCAGTACAACGAGGAGATGGTGGGTGCGGGGCACCCCACCAAGCAGGACACCCTGAACCGGCTGGCTCTGGTCGAGGCCGGCGAGGACGGCCACGGCCTCAGGCGCTACCTGAAGGCCCAGGCCGAGGACCCCGCCACCGCCGCCGACGAGTGCGCGCTCTACGCCAAGACCGTGGGCGGCCACCTGGGAATCTTCCTGCGCGCCGAGGACAACGGGACCGTGACCCAGCTGGCCAGCGGAAGCCGCCTGCTGCCCCCGCCCCGGGCCGTGGGCTCCTGGACCAGGTATTCCCTTGACGCCAATTCGCCCACCTTGGCCTGGCTGGGACCGTTCCGGGCCGCCAACCTGCCCTACGCCCACCAGACCCGGCTCGGATTGCAGGAGCCGGTCCTGGCTCCCGGCATGGCCCATCGCCTCCTGCTCGACCTGGCCATGAGCACCACCCAGGCCGCCGACATCACCCTGCGCCTGGCCTACCGCGTCTTTCCCCTGGACGGCAGCCTGGCCGCCAGCCTTTCCACCGCCCTCTGGCGGGCCGGCTGGGACTACGCCGCCGGCGACAAGGTCATCGGTCTGGCCTCCGACGGCTGGCGCGAATACGCGGTCGCCTCCGACGGCGGCAGTTCCGGGAGTTCCACCCCCGCCTGGCCCGCCAGCGGAACAGTCGCCGACGGCGGGATCACCTGGACCGCCGGCGGCATCGCTTTCAAGAACCTCACCCTGGTCCACCCGGTGAGCCAGGGCGCGGGCGAGCCCTTCAGGATCGACTCGGCCAGCCTGACCATTCCCGCCGACGACCTCACCGGCGACAACCAGCAGATCGCGGGGTTTCTGCTGCGCGAGGTGGGCGGCGGCCACGCCGGCGACCTCCACCTCATCGACGGCCACCTGAAGGCCCTGGAGGCGTAAGCCATGAGCAGGTTTTGGGACGACGGCAGCGCCTTCGCGCGCATAGTGCGCTGGACGCCCAGCATCTCGGTCGCCCTGGGCGGCTCCACCTATGCCTGGGTCACTCTGACTCTCACCCTGCCCGAGACCGTGGACTGGACCAGGACCATCCTGGTCATCAACGGCAAGAGCGTCTGCCGTGAATTGAGCGCCGGCACGGCGGCCAACTACGGCTGCGTGTGGAGGCCCGGGGATGACGGGACCACCGCCACGGTCTATGTCAAGGTAAACAGCACGGGTACCAAGACCTGGACTCCCGAGTGCGAGCTGTGGATTCTGGACGACGGATACTTCGCCTACCACCTCCACGGCAATTGGGACACCGGCAACGCCTCGGGCGGCTATTACGCTTCCACGGCCACCTGTGGCGACGCCGCGGCGGCGGCGCGGGCGGTCCTGTGGCTGGTCAACATGGACTACGACACCTACAACGCCAGCATTTGCAGCGACAACCCCTGCGTGCAGTACGTAGACCAGCCCTATCGAGATTCCAACAACAACTCCTGCCTGTACTACAAGGACACCTACGGCGGCAGCAACATCTTCTACTCCTTCGCCTACGTCTATAAACGATAGGAGACATAATGCTTTACGCCTTCAAAGATAATGGGGATGATACCGGCTCCCTGCTGGAGATGACCGTGGACATTCCCGCCGAGCGCCGAGGACTTTTCCAGGCCAACGCAAGCAAAAACAGCGGGGTGCCGGCCGAGGAAATCCTGCTGTGGTCCGGGCCGCCCATCGAGGGCAAGGTGGTCGCCATCATAGCCGACGGAACCGTGGTTTCCGCCCAGCCCGACCTCGCCTGGACCCCGCCACCGCCGCCGCCCGACCCCCTGGAGGAACTCCGGCGGGTCGTGGACCAGAACATCCTGGCCAGCGAGCACGACCGCCGCTGGCTGGCCCAGAAGGAGGCGGCCAAGCGTCTGGGCATTCCCTGGCTCAAGGCCAATCCCGCCGCCACCCTGGCCGAGACGGAGAATGCCCTCGCCGCCGCCCTGATGGCCGAGTTCCCCGGCGAGCCCCTGGTAGTCAGCCCCGCCGGCGTCATCCTGAGTTACGCCAAAGCCGCCCGGGAACGGGGCTACATCGCCGAGGAGGGCTTCACCGCCCTGCGCGACCTG
>JAJZPI010000144.1 GCA_021811275.1 Deltaproteobacteria bacterium | reverse complement strand
GCCTTGCCAGAAGACGCCAGGCACTTCGTGATCGCCGCCGTCAACGTAGTCTTGCCATGGTCGATGTGCCCAATCGTTCCCACGTTCACGTGCGGCTTCTTGCGCTCAAACTTTGCCTTGGCCATGAGGACACTCCTTAGTGTCAAAAAGAATTCCGGGCCGCTCGTTGTCTGGCGCCCCTGATGTTCATGCTATTTTTATGGAGCCCACGATCGGGATCGAACCGATGAACCTCTTCCTTACCAAGGAAGTGCTCTACCTACTGAGCTACGTGGGCCCGCTTCGCTCCTGTTTTTGGTGGTGAGGGGAGGATTCGAACCTCCGAAGGCTTCGCCGGCAGATTTACAGTCTGCTCCCTTTGGCCGCTCGGGAACCTCACCATTCGCCGATTGTCGCTTGAAACCTCTGGGAGAGGTCCGTCAGCATGCCTGCCGCCCCGCCCCTCTATACTATACGCCGAGCGCAAGGGGATTCATGGCCTTCGATCAGGCCCGACGCTACCCGCCGTCCCCTCGCCGGAACCCGCCCCCCGGGCTGACGTTCTCGGCCTGAAGCTGGCGATGGGAATCGAACCCGCAACCTGCTGATTACAAATCAGCCGCTCTGCCAATTGAGCTACGCCAGCCGAAGAAATCAATATACCCTTACCCCACCCGCTTGGCAAGACAGAGAAAAGCACACTATTCCCTGCCCTTGGGAAGGCTGGGCACATGGCGATGGAGTATGACACAAAGGCTCTCTCCTCGCAACTACAAATAATACCTGTAAAACCAATATGATAAAAAATCGTTGCTTCCGCGCCCCGGAGGCCGGGGGCCTCGCCTTGCGCCCCCCCGCCAGCGACCTTATAATTTTTTCTAGGTGAACGTCCGCCGGGGTCCATGTTGGACAGGAGCGGCGAAAAATAGAAAAGCGGGAAAAATGATGGACAAGCCTGTGGGTCTGGAAGAAACCAAGCGCCACGCTCCCGACCAAAAGCAGCTGGAGCGGGACTTGAGCGATTATCTGTCAAAGAAATATAACGAAAAGGCCAAGAGCCTGGCACCCCTTCTCTGCCCCATGCCCGATGAGGAGGGGGCTGATCGCGACGGCATCTGGTCGCGCATCAAGTTCGATCTGCGCCCCGAGGAGCTGGTGGCTTACCTGGACCAGTACATTGTGCGCCAGGACGAGGCCAAGGCCGTGTTGGCCACCAAAGTGTGCACCCACTTTAAGCGTGCGAGATATTTGGCAAAAAAGGCCGGCAAGGACCCCGCCGACGGCGTGGGCCTGATCAAGAACAACGTTCTTTTGATCGGCCCCACCGGCGTGGGCAAGACCTACCTGGTCAAGCTTATCGCCGCCAAGCTGGGCGTGCCCTTTGTCAAGGGCGATGCCACAAAGTTCAGCGAAACCGGCTACGTAGGTGGTGACGTGGAGGACCTGATCCGCGATTTGGTCCACGAGGCCGACGATGACATCGAGCTGGCCCAGTACGGCATCGTCTACATTGACGAGGTGGACAAGATCGCCAGCACCAACAACCTCATCGGGCCGGACGTGAGCCGCACCGGGGTACAGAGGGCGTTGCTCAAGCCCATGGAGGAGACCGAAGTCGACCTCAAGGTGGCCCATGACCCCATCAGCCAGATACAGGCTATTGAAAAGTATCGCAAAACCGGTAAGCGCGAAAAGCGCGCCGTCAACACCAGGCACATCCTGTTCATCATGTCCGGGGCCTTTGGCGGCCTGGCCGACATCATCAAGCGCCGCCTGAACAAGCAGCCCCTGGGCTTCGGCTCCACGGTGCGCGAAACCATCAGCGACCAGGACTACCTGAAGCAGATAACCAGCCAGGATCTGGTGGAGTACGGCTTCGAGACCGAGTTCGTGGGACGTCTGCCGGTTAACGTGGTTTTGGAGGAGTTGACCGCCGACGACCTCTTCGAGATTCTCCAGAACCCCAACAACCCGGTGGTCATCAGCAAGAAGCGGGACTTCGCCGCCTATGAGATCGACCTGCGCCTCGAGCCCGAGGCCCTGAAGTTCCTGGCCGGGCAGGCCGCTCTGCTCAAGACCGGAGCCCGGGCCCTGGTCTCGGTCTTGGAAAAGGCCCTGCTGCCCTTCGAGAAGACCCTGCCCAGCACCGACCTGCACGAGTTGTTGGTCACCCCCGAGCTGGTGGCCGATCCCCAGGGCCATCTCGAGCGCCTCCTTGCCGGCCCCGCCGACCAGGAGCTGGCCAGGCGCTTCGACGAGGCCGGCCGCAAGGAGCGGCTGGGCCTCCTGACCATGATCGCCAAGCGCGAAACCATCTATCGTGAGCGCCTGGACGCCCCCCTCACCCCGGCGCGCATGGACTTGATCGCCGATGAATACTATCGCGCCGGCATGACCCTGGGGGCGGCCTTCGAAAACGTGCTGGAGCGCCTGCACACCGTGCGCCAGTTCGAGACCAGCTTCGGCGAGCGCTACGGCGTGACCATCCGCTTCAACGAAACCGCCGAGGTGGCGATCCTGGCCGGGGCCGCCGCCGAGGGCTGCCTGGTGGAGACCTACCTGAATCGCCTGGACCAGGTATTGGAGCCGGGCCTGAAGCTGGTGCGCGAACGCACCGGCCAGACTGACTTCAACCTGCCCGAGGAGGCCGTCCTGGAAACCGAGTCCTACCTGCGCGGCCTTTTCCAGCGCCACTACGCCAACACCCTGGCCGACCCGCCCCAGGCGTGATGAAAAGCCAAGGCCATGCTTGGGGGCCCTTTCGCAAAAAAGGGCCCCCAAGCACGGCCAACGAGAAACGGCGGCCAACCACCTAATACCAATTAGCGTTCATAGCAAGTTGCATTCAAAGCCATCCATGGCTTTGAATGCTTGCCGGTCGGGCCGAAGCGTGGTTTTGCCCGACCTCCGGATGCTTTCGCCTCCGGCGGGCCATCCCCGGGGTCCCCAGCCAACCCGTTGGCTGGGGTGAGCCTTGGCCCACAGGCCAATAAGCGTTCAAAGTTATCCTTCGAACGCTTATTGGCATGACTCCGGCGGCCTGCTCCAAAAGATCAGAGAATGGGGTTTGATCTGCCGCCGGAGGGCTGGGCCGGGGCGATGGCCGTAGGCAAGCCCAGTCTCAGCAGGGCGGCCACGGCCAGGGCCGCGGTTTCGGCCCGCAGGATGGCCGGTCCCAGGCCCAGAACCTTGAAACCGGCAGCCCTGGCCTCTTGCGCCTCCCCGGAGGCGAACCCACCCTCCGGGCCGAGCAGGGCCCATATCTCGCCAGCATCGGCCAGGCCGGGCAGGGCACGGGCCAGGGTGTCCCCCCGCTCGTCCTCGTAGAGCAGCAGGCGTGCCGCCCCGGGCGGGGCCAGCCCAAGCAGTTCGCGCAGGTCCCGAGGGGGATGGAAGACTGGCGCGCGCAGCGCCCCGCACTGCTTGAGCGCCTGGGCCGCCAGACGTTGCCAGCGCTCGACCCGCCGGACGGGATCGTCCAGGCGGGGCACGGTGTGCGCGCTCAGGAAGGGCCGCACCTCATCGGCCATCAGTTCGGTGAGCTTGACTGCCAAAAGCTCCATGGCCGGGGTCTTCAAGAGCCCGGGGCAGATCACCAGCCGGGGGCGGGGCGGGGGCGGGGCCTCGACCGCGAGCACCCGGCACAGCGCCCGCGTCTTGCCCAGTTCCTCCACCACCGCCCGGGCCCGCCGGCCCGCTCCGTCCAGCAGCCAGACCTCGTCGCCGGGGCGCAGCCTGAGCACCTTGCGGGCGTGGGCCGTTTCCTCCCGGCCCAGCTCGGCCAGCTCCTTGATGAGTTCCGAGGGCTCGACCAGAAAGCGGCGCAGGCTCATGGGAGGATCACCCCAGCACCAGGGAGGCCCAGCCGGCCAGGGTGTCCTGTTCCAGCACGCTCAGCCCCTGGGCGGCGAAGGCCTGCCGCACCTCCTCCACCTGCATTGCCAGAAGTCCCGAGACGATCAACTCGCCCCCGGCGCGCAGGCGCGGAGCCAGGAGCGGGGCGGTCTCCTTCAGGTCCACCGCGGTCAGATTGGCGGTGATGAGGCTGAATTCTCCCCGGACCTCGGCCAAGGGCGTGACGCTGGCCTCGAGCCATTCGGCCAAGCCGTTCAAGCGGGCGTTGTGCTCCGCCGCCTCCACGGCCAGGGGGTCGATGTCTATGGCCACGGCCCGCCCGCCGCCCAACAGCAGGTAGGTCAGGGCCAGGATGCCCGTGCCGGTGCCCACGTCCAGCATGGCCTCGGGCAGCAGGTCGCGGCTGGCCAGCTTCTCGATGCGCCGGAGGCAGAGCAGGGTGCTTTCGTGCTGGCCGGTGCCGAAGGCCTGGCCGGGGTCGATGATGATGACCTTCTGGCTTGGTTCGGGCGCGGCCGGCTCCCAGGGCGGGGCCACCACCAGCCCGGAGGTGAGCGCCCGGGGCTTGAAGTGCTTCTTCCAGTTCTGGCCCCAATCCTGGTCGGGCAGGTCGCGGAAGACCAGCTGGACCTGGCCGCCGGCCAACGCCCGCAGGCCGGCCACGAAGCCCTCCAGGGCCGCCCGCTGGGCCACCATCTCCGCCCCGCCTTGCAGGAAGCCCTTCACCTGGGCCAGTCCCGGCCAATCCGACTCGTCGCTCTCCTCCACCCCGCGGCCGCTCAGGGCCAGCAGGAAGTCGGCCGCCGCCTCGGCCTGGGCCGGGGGCGCGGCGATGATAACCTCTATCCAAAGGGGGGTCTGTTCGGGCAAGGTCACGATTCAGGTGCCTCCTTCTTGGGGCCGGCCGGGTTTGCGCGCTTGCCCCCGCCGGGCTAAAATGCATTTCCAATGTAAAACACCCCCCAGGGAAAGGACAAGCTCAGAGCGTGGAAGCCCAAAAGCTCAAACGCCTGCTCAAGCAGGTGGCGGCGGGCAAGGTCGACCCCGACCAGGCCCTGGCCCGCCTAAAGTCCCTGCCCTTCGAGGACCTGGGCTTCGCCCGGGTGGACCACCACCGGGTGCTGCGCAAGGGCTTTCCCGAGGTCATCTACGGCCAGGGCAAGACCCCCGAGCAGATCCAGCGCATCGCCCAGGCTCTGCGCGACCAGGGCGCGGCGGTGCTGGTCACCCGGGTGGACCCAGCCAAGGCCAAAGCCGTGCGCCGAGGCATGAAGGAGCTGGTCCACCATCCCTCCTGCGCCTGCCTGAGCCTGACCGCGCCCTCGCCCGCCCGGGCCGGCAAGGGCTTGGTGGCGGTGGTGGCCGCCGGCACCTCGGACCTGCCGGTCGCCGAGGAGGCGGTGCTCACCGCCAGCCTCATGGGCTCCAAGGTGGAAACGGTCTTCGACGTGGGAGTCACCGGCCTGCACCGGCTTTTCGCCGCCAAGGCCGTGCTGGATACGGCCACCTGCTTCGTGGTGGTGGCCGGCATGGAAGGGGCGCTGCCCTCGGTGGTGGCCGGGCTGGTGGACAAACCGGTGGTGGCCGTGCCCACCAGCGTGGGCTACGGCACCTCCTTCGGCGGTCTGGCCGCCCTCCTGGGCATGCTCAACTCCTGCGCGCCGGGCCTTTCCGTGGTCAATATCGACAACGGCTTCGGCGCCGGCTACCTGGCCGGACTCATCGACCACATGGACTAGGGCCGCATGCGCGCGGTGGTGCAGAGGGTGCGCGAGGCCCGGGTGGAGGTGGCCGGCCGGGTGACCGGGGCCATAGGGACGGGGCTGGTGGTGCTGCTGGGCGTGGGCCAGGAGGACGGGTTGGAGCAGGCCCGCCGGCTGGCCGAGAAGATCGCCGGCCTGCGCGTCTTTCCCGACGGCCAGGAAAAGCTCAACCTCAGCGTGAGCGAGGCCGGCGGGGCGCTGCTGGTGGTCAGCCAGTTCACGCTTTGGGGGGACTGCGCCCGGGGCAAAAGGCCATCCTTCAGCCGCGCCGCCGGAGGGGAGAAGGCCAGGCCCCTCTACGAGGCCTTCGTGGCGCGCGCCCGCGAACTGGGGCTCGCCGTGGCCACCGGCGAGTTCGGGGCCATGATGGAGGTCCATCTAGTCAACCAAGGCCCCGTGACCCTGCTTTTGGACACGGAAAAGACCTTCTGATGCCAAGTTGCATTCAAAGCCATCCATGGCTTTGATCGCCAATCGGCAGGGCCAAAGCGTGGTTCGACCCCGCCAAGCAAGCTTTGTGGGGCCCCCCGGTTTTGCCCGGCCTCGCGAGCGCTTGCGCGCTCGGCGGGCCATCCCCCGGGGTCCCCAGCCAGCTTGTTGGCTGGGGTGGATCCCCCGGGGTCCCCAGCCAGCTTGTTGGCTGGGGTGGATACATGGCCCGCACGCCAATTAGCGCTCAAACTACTCTTTTGAACGCAACTTGGTATGACGCCTTGAAAAAATCAGAGGTGAGGCCACGCCATGAGTTTTATTTCACTTGACCGGACAATTCTTGACACCCGCCCTTGCGTGGCCATAAATTAGCTGCAATACAGCTAGCGCCCTTGCCGCCTTGCGCTTGAATCAGCCTTACTTGTCTCTCTTGGGGGCGGAGCGACGGCGCTAATGTATGGATGCGATTTGGGAAGCAACGTGCCACGCCACCTGGGAGAGGGGCCAGTCGGTCCTGTACCAGGCTTATGACGTGGCGGTCCCGCCTGGGTGGCCTGGGCGGGTTTTCTTTTCCCAGCTGGAGGTGAGTTCATGTTCGGAATCGCCAGTACCGAGTTGGCCTTGGCCTACCTGCTCAGCATCGGGGCGGGCCTGCTGTGCGTGATCTACGGCATCGTGAAGTACAACGACACCGGCCCCATGACCGAGGAGCTGCGGGAGGCGGCGGAGCGCGAGGGCGAAAAAGCCTAGTGTTCAGAACCAGCGATCAAACCATGGGAAAGCCCATCGCGTTGACCACGCTTCTTGAGAAAGCGGCGGGCCCGGCCCGCAGGAGGCAGCCATGAGCGAAAAAATTATCTGGGCGGTAGTCTACTTCGCCATAGTGATCTACCTGGGCTACCGGGGCTGGAAGGAAACCAAGGTCGCCAGCGACTACATGCTGGCCGGCCGCCAGGTCCATCCCTTCATCATGTCCATGAGCTACGGCTCCACCTTCATCTCCACCTCGGCCATCATCGGCTTCGGCGGAGCGGCGGCCATGTGGGGCTTCCCCCTGCTCTGGCTCACCTTCTTCAACATCTTCTTCGGCATCTTCGTGGCCTTTGTCGTCTTCGGCAAACGCACCCGCCGCATGGGCAGCGCGCTGGACGCCCACACCTTCCCCGAGCTTCTGGGCCGGCGCTACGAGTCGCGCTTCCTGCAGGGCTTTGCCGGGGCGATAATTTTCCTATTCATGCCGGTCTACGCCGCAGCGGTCCTGATCGGCGTGGCGCGCCTGCTGGAAGTCAACCTGGGCATCCCCTACAACGTGGCCGTGTTCATCTTCACCGCCATCACCGCGATCTACGTCATCACCGGCGGCATGAAGGCGGTCATGTACACCGACGCCTTCCAGGGCTGCCTGATGTTCGTGATCATGGCCATCTTCGTATTCTGGACCTACCACTGGCTGGGCGGCTTCACCAGCGCCCACCAGCAGCTTACTGACCTGGCCCTGAACCCGGCGGCCACCGAGGCCATCAAGGGACACCCCATGCTCAGGGGCTGGCGAGGCTGGACCCAGGGCCTGGACTTCGGCACTCCGATGTGGCTCGTCGTCTACACCACCATCGTCTACGGCGTGGGCATCGGCGTGCTGGCCCAGCCCCAGCTGGCCGTGCGCTTCATGACCGTCAAGAGCGACCGCGAGCTCAACCGCGGCGTGATGTACGGCGGCATATTCCTGATGTTCATGACCGGCGTGGCCTTTGTGGTGGGCGCGCTGTCCAACGTGGTATTTTTCAAGATCCCCGACATCACCGGCAAGGTTCTGGGGCAGGTGGCCTTCATCGGCGGCGACAAAAACATCGACAAGATAATCCCCGCCTATGTCACCAACTACTTCCCCGAGTGGTTCGGCACCTTCTTCCTGCTGGCCATGTTCGCCGCGGCCATGAGCACGCTGTCGGGCCAGTTCCACGCCGCCGGCACCAGCCTGGGCCGCGACGTGTACGAGAAGGGCCTGGGCGCCCGGGTCACCAACGTACTGACGGTCAACCGCATCGCCGCCCTGGTGTCGGTGCTTCTGGCCATGGCCTGCGCCTTCGTCCTGCCCGAGTCCATCATCGCCAAGGCCACGGCCTTCTTCTTCGGGCTCTGCTCGGCCACCTTCCTGCCGGTCTTCATTCTGGGGCTCACCTGGAAAGGCGTAACCAAGATCGGCGGCATCGCCTCCATGCTGGGGGGCTTCGCGGTCTCCTTCTTCCTGCTCATGTTCCTGCACACCCCGGTCTCCGCGCCGCTGGGCATCTGCAAGTCCTTGTTCGGAGTGCCTTCCCTGCTGGCTTCCTACGCCCCCGGCACCACCGGCTTCAACATGCAGTTCCTGGACCCCAACATCGTGGCCATGCCCGTGGCCTTCATCATCGCCTGGGTGGTGAGCATGGGCACGGCCAAGTTCGAGGACAAGCACTTGCAAAAGTGCTGGCGCTTCATGGCGTAATCCGCCATCCCCCTCCGGCCGGGGCCGCTTGCCCCGGCCGGAGGGGGATGGTAAGCTTCCCGCCATCCAACTCGGCCCAGGGCGCGACCCCTGGGCCTTTTAATAGGGGCCTTGCGCCCCTGACCGGGGCGGCGTGGATCTCATTTATTTTCTAATAGATTTCGTCCTGCACCTGGACAAACACCTGGGCGAGCTGATCAAGGCCTACGGCCTGCTCACCTACGCCATTCTCTTCGCCATCATCTTCTGCGAGACCGGCTTCGTGGTCACTCCCTTCCTGCCCGGGGATTCCCTTCTCTTCGCCGCCGGCACCTTCTGCGCGGTCGAGGCCCTGGACCCCCTGTGGGTCATCGCCCTGCTCAGCGCCGCGGCCATCGGCGGAGACACGGTCAACTATTGGATCGGCCATTTCCTGGGCCCCAAGGTATTCAACCGCCAGAGCAGCCGCCTGTTCAAGCGCGAGCACCTGGAACGCACCCACGCCTTCTACGAGAAATACGGCGGCAAGACCATCATCCTGGCCCGCTTCGTGCCCATCATCCGCACCTTCGCCCCCTTCGTGGCCGGCATCGGAGCCATGACCTACTGGAAATTCATCACCTACAACGTGGCGGGCGGAGTGGCCTGGGTGGCGGGCCTGACCCTGGCCGGATATTTCTTCGCCGACCTGCCCGTGGTGAAGAAGAACTTCTCCCTGGTCATCATCGTCATCATCGTCATCTCGGTGCTGCCCATGGTCATCGAGTTCCTGCGCGCCCGCCGCAAAAAGGCCTAGCCAGTCACGAGCCGAGGCATTCCCGTCCCTGGCCCGCGCCGGCGGCCCGAGCCACGCGCCCCCTCGCGGCTGTCGCGCCCCTGCCCGCCGGCGCGGGCGCGCCCGGGGTCCCCAGCGAACTTGTTGGCGGCGGTGGATCCTTGGCCCTTATGCCAATAACGCTCAAACTACTCGTTTGAACGCTATTTGGCATAAGGGGTTGCAGTTTAACCGCTGATTGTCTAACCTCTCCGGTCATGGAACTCATTGATTTGCATACCCACACCACGGCCAGCGACGGCAGCCTTCAGCCCGCCGAACTGGTGCGCGCCGCCGCCGCCGCCGGCCTCAAGGCCCTGGCGGTCACCGATCACGACACCATCGACGGCTTGGCCGAGGCACTGGCCGCCCAGCCGGCGGAAGGGCTGGAGGTGGTGGCCGGGGTGGAGATCAGCGTGCAGGGCGGACCCACCGGCTCGATGCACATGCTGGGACTTTTGGTGGACCACACCCACGCCGGCCTGGTGGAGGGCCTGGAGCGGCTCAAAAGGGCGCGCGCGGAGCGCAACCCCAAGATCGTCGAGAAGTTCAACCAGTTGGGTATCTCGATGACCATGGCCGAGGTCGAGGCCTTCGCCGGCGGGGAGCTGGTGGGCCGGCCTCACTTCGCCCAGGTCCTGCTCAAGCGCGGCATCGTGCGCGACCGGGGCGAGGCCTTCGCCCGCTACCTGGGCAACGGGGCTCCGGCCTACGTTTCCAAGTTTCGCTTCTCTCCGGCAGAGGGCATGAGCATGATCCTGGCCGCTGGCGGGGTGCCGGTCTTGGCCCACCCGGGCATGCTCAAGCTCTCCGAGCCCGACCTGGAACGGCTGGTGCGCGAGCTGATGCAGAACGGCCTACAGGGAATCGAGGCCTTTTACAGCGAGCACGACCAGCCCACCCGGCGGGCGCTCGCCTCCCTGGCGGGACGGCTGGGGCTGGTGATCAGCGGCGGCACCGACTTCCACGGCCAGCCCAAGCCCGACATCCGGCTGGGCGTGGGCAAGGGCGACCTGCGGGTGCCGCCCTCGGTCCTGGCCGGCCTCAAGCAGCGGCGCGAGGTCATGCTGGCCCCGCGCCGGGAGGCCCAGAT
>JAJZPI010000143.1 GCA_021811275.1 Deltaproteobacteria bacterium | reverse complement strand
TGAACTCCATCATAGTCTGGGTAGGCCCAGCAGCCAACACCAAAGGCCTGGACCGTCCGCCGGCTCTGGCGGGCAAGCTCGCTCCAACGCATCCAAATCGCGCCGCGCATCTCGGCATTCCAGCCACAGGCAGAGCCGCCCGTGGGCGTCGGCCTTGCGGTAGCGCTCGAACAGGCCTGGGATGGTGGAGTCGGCCAGGGTCCGCGCCGTCGCGGCATCTTCCGCCGCCGGCTCAACGAACAAAGGCATTTCCTGGGCCATGGTGTTCATGATGCGCTCCTTCTTATTGTGTGCAGCTACACGTTAATGCTGATCAAAACCCGCCTAATTGGTGCAGCTGCACTGATTGGCGTAAAAAAATTTGGACCTGGCTACAGGCTATTTCAGGCCGCGCACCAAAGTACGCAGGCCGCCCAATAGCTCCTCCCAGCCCTCCCGCCCCAGGTTGGAGGTGACACGCTGCTGCGCCTGCTGCCAAAGAGGCGCGGCCTTGGCCAGGGCCTCCAGCCCGGCCGCAGTCACCTGGGCCTGGACCTCGCGGCGGTCCTCGCCCCGCTCGAGCACCACCAGACCCTTACGCTCCAGGATAGCCAAGTTGCGGCTCAGGGTTGTGCGGTCCATGCCCATGACCTTGGCCAGCTTGTGAAGAATCAGGTTCGGGTTCATATAGGCGGCCACCAGCAGGCTGAACTGGGTGATCTTGAGCCCGGTGGGCTTGAGTGCCTTGTCAAAGGCCTGTGATACCAGGCGGGTGGTGCGTCGGAGGTTGAAGTCGGCGCAGGTGCGGGTCATCTCCCGGCAGGCCTCGTTGCCCACCCCGCTTCCCTGGCACAGCGTCTCCAGAGGCGCGCCTTTCATGATGTCCGGTTCCTTACCCATAATATGAGTATATACACGTTTATTGCGTACGTCAAGGCCCGAACTTTTGGATGGGGCCAAACTAACAATGGACACTTCATGTGTCATTTATCTTGACATATATTTTAGGTTACTTATAGCAACATCAAGTTAATACTAAAATTAGTTGTGACAAAATAATGGACAATATTACTGACCAAAAGTTAGTCAAGAAGGTAATGGCCTTCAAGTCCGGGCAATTCGTCTTCAGCCGAAACTTTGACCGCGTGGCCCTGGAGCGGCTTTTCATCGAGGCCCGGGTGCTCAAAGAGACCGTGGCTGATCTGTCGGTGCTGCCCTGGTTTGCCGCCAAGTTGGAGGAGGACACCATACGCCGGGCCATTCACAGCACGGCCGCTATCGAGGGCAATCCCTTGAGTGAGGAGCAGGTGGGAGAAATATTGGCCAACCCCAAGGAGGCCAAAACCTCAGCGCGGGCTGAGAAGGAAATCCGCAATCTGCGCGAAGCCTACAGGGTGTGCCGTGACCTTGCCTTGCGTGGCGACTCCTTCAAGTTGGAGGAGCGCATGATCCGGATATTGCACCAAACCATAACCAAAGACATCCCGCACGGGCACAACTTGCCCGGCCGTCATCGCGGCCACCTGGTGAAGGTCGGAGATAAAGAGCACGGCGGGGTCTACACGCCTCCCAAAATTCCGAAAGACATCCAGGCCTTGCTGGCGGAGTTCATCGCCTGGATCAACGGCGATGATCTGATGGCCGGTGAGCCGCCCATCCGCGCCGCCCTGGCCCACTATCACCTGGGCCTCATCCACCCCTTCAGCGACGGCAACGGCCGCACCGCCCGCCTGGTGGAGGCCCTGATCCTGCAGTCCCAGGGCATCGGCCATCTGCCGGTCATGCTCTCCAACTACTATTACACCCACCTGGACGACTACCACTGGGCCTTCACTCGCTCCCAGCGCAGCAAGGATCACGACGTGACGCCTTTCCTTGAGTTAGTACTCAAGGCTTTCATTGCCGCTCTTTATGAACTCAAGGGCAAGATGACCGGCCACATACGCAGGTTCGCCATGCGTGACTTCCTGGTCAAGCTACGGGCAAACAGAACTCTCAACCAAAGGCAGCACGACCTTCTGGCGCTTCTGCTAGCGCATGACCGCTCAGTCTCCATCAAGGACCTGCTGACCGACCCCATCTTTCAGGCCCTCTACCGGAGCGTGTGGGAAAGAACCGCCTGGCGGGATATGAAAAAACTTATCGGCCTCGGCCTTCTGACGCCGGCCCTTGAGAACGGCTTTCGCCTAGGCCTCCGGGCCTTGGACCACTTCAGGGCTGCCTGACGCCTAAGCTCCCTCTCCCGCCGGGGCCTTCCTGCCCTTGATGAGCGAGCCCAGGCCGGTGAACATGAAGGCCATGGCCGCTCCCAGATGGGTGAAGTCGGCGGTCAGGAGCAGCGCGGGCGGCAAGTAGACCCCGGCGTTGCGCGCGGCCTTGACCGCGCCGGTGGCGATGAGCACGCCCAGGAGCGCCCAGCCCCAGGCCGAGCGCGGGCCCCACGAGTACCAAAAACTCCCACCTCGGGCCTTGAGGCCCAGGCGCCAGGCCAACAGCAGAAGCAAGGCGGCGGCGGCCAGGTAGTGCAGGTCGCCGGTCACATAGAAATCGGCGCTGAAGGCCAGGCCCGGCAGATCGGCGAGGTAGAAGCGCTTCATGATGGGCAGCTGGGCCATGCCCGTGAACACGGCCAGGCCCGTGGCCACGCCGTAGAGCCAGCGCAGGGCACGGCCTCCGGGGGAGTAGTCGTGCAAGCTCATGAGCGGCCTCCTTCCTGCTTGGACGCTGGCGCGACCGGCTTCTGCGTCAGCTTGCCCACCTTGGCCAGAAACTTGCCCAGGCCGGCGGCCAAGCCGGCCACCGGGGCGATCATCAAGGCCAGGGTCAGTTTCTCGGCGTTTTCCATGCTGTTCGCCACCCGGCCCATGGGCGGCCGGCCCAAGTTACCCAGTAGGCCGGCCTGCTCGGGCTTCAAACCGGCCTGGGCGGCGGCGGCCCGCTCCTCCTTGGCCTTCTCCTGATGGTCCTTCATGATAGCCGCGTTGATCTCGGAGAAGGGCATGGGCGCAACATAGATGGTGCCCGTGCCGCCGTTCTCCTTGAGGCCGTAGACGTAGTCGCCCCACTTGTCCTCGGGCGCGCCGTCCTTGACGGCCATCTGCCGGGCCAAGGCCTCGGCCTTCTTGAGCTGGCCGTCGCGGGGGCCGATGGACTGCACCTTCTGCGGACAGACCTCGATGCAGCGCGGCTGTTGGCCCTTCTCCAAAAGCGGCAGGCAACGGTGGCACTTGAACATCACGCCGTTGCCGGCCATCTGGGGCATGAGGTTGAGGTAGATGCCCACGCCCGATTGGCGTTGGGGGATGTGCCAGGGGCAGACGGTCTTGCACTTGGCCCCGCCCAGGCAGACATCCTGGTCGATATGGGTCACCCCGTTGCTCTCGGTCTGGCAGGCCCCGAAGGGGCAGAGGTTGGTGCAGGGGGCGTTTACGCAGTGCATGCAGCGCCGGGGAATGTGCAGCTCCTGCTCCTGGCCCTTATGCGGAACTTCCAGGTGCTCCACATAGAGAAAGTTGTAGGGGGTGAGCCGGTCCTGCACGTCCTTGCGCCGGGACCAGTCCTCTATGGGCACCCGCTCGGGGAAGGGCTGGGGGATATTGGCCACCGGGTCGGGCACCGTGGCCTGCCAGGCGTCCCGGCAGCCGTCCACGCAGGCCTCGCAGCCGATGCACCTGCTCAAATCCAGCAGGGTGCAAAGCTCTTGCCCCGTGGCCGCCTGCACGGCCTGGGGCAGGGCTAACCCGCTCACGGCCAGCCCGGCGGCGGCCGCGGCCGTCCCCTTCAGAAAGCCGCGGCGGCTGAGGGAGCCCAGCGTCTTGGTTTCAGGCATTTTCATCTCTCCAAGGCGAAAAGCGTTGGCGAGGGGACATGGCCCCTCGCCGGCGGGTTGAGCAAGTTGCGTGCCGCCGGACCCAGCGGTGGCCTGCCAGATAACATATTGGAAATCAAGGTTAATAGCGATAGGACCCAGGGCAGGTTATGTTAATATCATATTAACATTTATACAATGTTAATGTTAATCGGGCAGCCCTGCTCGCTTCATGCGCTTCCAGAAGGTCACGCGGCTGATGCCCAGCAACTCGGCCGCCTTGGCCTTGTGCCCCCCGGAGGCGGCCAACGCCTGCTCAAGCTCGGCGCGCATCTGCTCCTCGGTCTTGGCCTGGGCCTGCCCTCCGGCGCGCGGAGCGGGCCGGGCCGTTCCCGGGGCGCTAAGGCCCAGTAGGCTGGGGGGCAGATGGTGGGGCAATATCTCGCCCTCGCGGCAGGTGACGAAGGCGTACTCTATGGCGTTGATCAGTTCGCGCACGTTGCCCGGCCAGGGGTAGGCCATGAGGCGGTCCAGGGCGGCCCGGGAGACCCCGGTGATGGGCCGGCCCGAGCGCAGGGCCAGCCGCTCGATGAAACCCTGGGCCAGTAGCGGCACGTCTTCCAGGCGCTCGCGCAGGGGCGGCAGGGTTATGGGGATGACGTTGATGCGGTAGTAGAGGTCCTCACGGAACTTGCCCTGGCGCATGAGGGAGTCCAGGTCGCGGTGGGTGGCGGTGATGGCGCGCACGTCCACCTTGACCGGCTCGTGGGAGCCCACCCGTTCGATCTCGCCCTCCTGCAAGACCCTGAGCAGCTTCACCTGCACCGCCGGAGGCAGGTCGCCCACCTCGTCCAGGAAAATGCTGCCGCCGTGGGCGGCCTCGAAACGGCCCTTGCGCTGGCGCTCGGCCCCGGTGAAGGCCCCCTTCTCGTGGCCGAAAAGCTCGCTTTCCAGGAGAGACTCGTTCAGGGCCGCGCAGTTCACCTTGATGAAGGGGCCGTTTTTGCGCGGGGAGCGCTGGTGGATGGCCGCCGCCGCCAGCTCCTTGCCGGTGCCGCTCTCGCCCAGGATCACCACCGGGGCCTCGGACTGGGCCGCCGACTCCAGCAGCTCGAAAACCTGGCGCATGGCTCGCGAATCCCCCAGGAGTCCCTCGAAACCGTAGGAGCGCTTGAGTTCCCGGCGCAGGCCGCTGATCTGGCGGTCCTTGTCGATCAACTCGGTGATGTCGGTGACTGTCTCCACCCCCCCTATGACCTGGCCGTGGCCGTCGTGCAGCACCATGGCGTTTTTCAGCAGGTGCACCGACTTGCCGTCCTTGCGCTTGACCGTGCAGCGCTTGTTCACCACCCGGCCGTCCTCGAAGAGCCGGCAGGACATGCGCCCCCCCTCCAGGGAGCAGGCCAGGCAGGTGTCGGACTCGAAGAGTGAGCAGGGCCGGCCCAGCACTTCCTCCCGGCGATAGCCAGTGATGAGTTCGGCCGCCGGGTTGATGAAGACCACCACGCCCTTGGTGTCGACAATGAAGAGCCCCTCGGCCATGGTGTCGACCACGGACTGCCAATAAATGTGGCACTCGTTGCCGGTGATGTCGGGCATGGGGGCCTCCGTTAAACGCCTATGTTAAGGGCAACATTAACAGGCCCCGAACGGGCGGGCAAGCCAATACGCAAGCATCCGTTTTTTAATTTTTTAGTCGCGGTGGGCCCGGGCCCGGCATCCTCGCGGCCGGCGGTATGCGTTTTGCAATATACCTTGCCGCGAGGTGCCCATGTTTCCCGAGAACTTGCCAACCCTGGACCTGCGTGGCCATGACTCCCCGGTTCTGCCTCTCTTGGTCCGGCGCGCCCTGGGAGCCCTGGCCGGGGGCCAGACCCTGGAGGTCTGGCTCACCTCCGCCCAATGGGCCCGCGATCTGCCCCGCATCGTGGAGCGTAGCGGCGACCACTGCCTGGCCCTGGAGCACCTGCCCCAAGGCTATCGCCTGCTGCTTAGGCGGAGCGCCTGAGCAGCGCGCGTTTTGCGCGCCTCTCCCCTTGACCTGTCTATAGCTTCACGGTTCAACCTCCTCGAAAACGGGCCGCGGTGTTCGCGGCCTGTCCCACAAGGAGGGATGCGCTCATGAACGACAGCCTGCTGTTGGGAATTGCGGGGGCCATGCTGCCTCTGCCCCGGGGCATCTGGCGGCGCAAGCTGGCCGGCGACGCCCGCCGTTTGGACAAACTCCTGGGCTTCATGTCCGGAGACCATCACCGGGTTCGCAACTTTGCGGTGAGGGAACTGGCCCGCGCGGGCGTGCCACTCCAGCCGTCAACCATCGCCGCCCGCTTGGCCCTGTCCCTTCCCCGGGTGCTCGAGATTCTGGATGACCTGCAAAGGCACATGTTCTTCATCTTCCGCAACCCGGCCGGGGAGGTGACCTGGGCCTATCCCGTGACCGTGGACCAAACTCCGCACCGCCTGACCTTCTCCGGCAGTGAGCGGATTAACGCCGCCTGAGCGGTGGACGCCATAGCGGCGCCCTTCGTGCAAGGGCGGTTGAGAGGCGAATGGGTCGAGGTGGAGGTGGCCAGCGAGTGCGCCTGGAGCAAGCGGCCGCTGCATATCCGGATCGACAGCGATTTGCATTACAATGTGCGTGAGCAGGGAGCCGCGCCCGTCATCTTCGCGCCGCTGAAGGTGGCGCGGCTCGGCGCGGCCAGCATTATCGACGACTTCTGACGCAAGTCGGTGTTCTTCTGGTCAGAAGAACAGGCGCGCGCGCACCGGCGGCGGGCCGGCGAGGTGCTCGGTGCTTGCGAGGTGAACGGCACCTACATGACCCTGTCCCAGGCGGCCTATGTCACCCCTCTGGTGCAGGGAGCCATCTTCCCCGTGGCCCCGTCCACGGCATAGGATTCAAGGAGGCGTGGCATGCTCACGGTGGGCGGGCTGGCGCGGGAGTTCGGGCTTTCGCGCAGCACCTTGCTGTACTACGACTCCATCGGACTCCTGCGCCCCTGTCGCCGGGCCAAGGGCGACTACCGCCGCTATGGCCCGGAGGACGCCCGGCGTCTGGGCCAGATATGCCTCTACCGCCGGGCCGGGCTGAGCCTGCGGGAAATCGCCCGAGTGCTGGACGCCCCGGCCGGCGGCTTGGCCGAAATACTGGAACAGCGGCTGGAACAGCTCAACCAGGACATCGCCCGCCTGCGCGAGCAGCAGCGCTTCATCATCACCGTGCTCAAAAACCCCGCCCTGGAGGGCCGGGTGGGGGTTATGAACCGCCGCACCTGGGTCGAACTGCTGGCCGCCTCGGGCTTCGGCGAAGATGATATGCGGCGCTGGCACGCCGAGTTCGAGCGCCTGGCCCCGGACAAGCACCAGGCCTTTCTGGAGTTCCTCTGCCTCCCCGTTGAGGAGATCACCCTCATCCGCCAGTGGTCGCGCCAGGGCGCGCCTGACCCCGCCCCAGCCAAGCCGCCCGGCCGACGGCAGGAGCAAGAGTAACGTCTGCCTGCGACTGAATTGCAATTGCGGTAATCTCCGTTATACTGGCCTCTTAGGATCAGCAGGCTGCTAAAGGCTGCCTGCTGATGCGGGCCATTAATGGCCCGCCGAAATCGCGCAGCCCGGGGCAAGCGATTTCGGAAGGTTGCCAAAGGTTACCTTGGGCAACCGATAGTTGAAAAAGCCGTCCATAGCTTTTTCAACATCTTGCTTAGGAGACCCCGCCTTGAGCTTCACCCTGCACCAAGAGGAACGCCGGCAGTTCGAGCGCCTGCTGCGGCAGCAGCGCATCGACCGGATCGCCGACCGCCTGGCGGTGCTGGAGGCCTTCCTGGCCAGCGAGGGCCACCTGGGCGCCGAGGGCTGGCATCGGCAGATCAAAAAAAACGGAGTGGACCTGGAACCCTCCTTTGTGGCCCAAACCCTGGACCTCCTGGTTCGTTTCGGCCTGGCCGCCAAGAGCGAGTTCGAGGGCGGGGCGGTGCGCTATGAGCACCAGCACCTGGGCCAGCACCACGACCACCTCATCTGCACCGCCTGCGGGTCCATCGCCGAGTTCCACGACGCCGAACTGGAGGTCATGCAGGAGCGCCTGGCCACCCAGGCCGGCTTCCTGCCCCTGCGCCATCAGCTGCAGATCTACGGCCTCTGCCACAAATGCCAGTCCGCCCGCGAGCCCACCCTGCCCCTGGCCCTGGTCTCCCCCGGCGAGCGGGTGCGTATCGCCCGGGTGGCCGGCGGCGAGGAGCTGAACCGTCAGCTGATGGACCTGGGCCTGGTCCTGGGGGCCGAGGCGGAGGTCATCTCCAGCGGCGGAGGACCTCTGGTGCTGGCGGTCAAGGGCAGCCGCGTGGCCCTGGGCCGGGGCGCGGCCCACAAGATCCTGGTCACACCCCTGGGCCAACAGCAATAAAGCCAATCAGTCAAGCCATTAACTTATCAGCGTTTATAGGTTTTGCTTAATTGCAATTGAAATACAGTTGCAATTATCGCCGGCCGCGCTATATTTTGGGGTAACTACAGCGTGAGGATAACCATGAGCCCAGCCCTTTCCCTGCGCCAGCTCAAGCCCGGCCAGAACGCCACAGTGATCAAGATCGGCGCCGCCGGCCCCCTGGGTCGACGGCTGCGCGACATGGGCCTGGTTCCGGGAGCCAGCCTGATGGTCATCGGCCGCGCTCCCTTAAAGGACCCGGTGGAGATCAAGATCAAGGGCTACAACCTGACTCTGCGCAACAACGAGGCGGACCACATCCTAGTCGAGGTTGCCGAGTAGCTGCCCGCAAAGGCGCGTAAAGGACATGCCATGAGCCAGCCCCCGCTCAACATCGCCCTGGCCGGCAACCCCAACGCCGGCAAGACCTCCCTGTTCAACGCCCTGACCGGGGCCAGGCAGCACGTGGGCAACTATCCCGGCGTGACCGTGGACAAGAAAACCGGCACCGCCATGCTCGATGGTCTGGCCGTCAACGTGGTGGACCTTCCCGGCACCTACAGCCTCACGGCCTACTCCCTGGAGGAGGTGGTGGCGCGCAACTACCTCATCGGCCAGCGGCCCGACGTGGTGGTGGACGTGGTGGACGCCTCCAACCTGGAGCGCAACCTTTATCTAGCCGTCCAGCTCATGGAGCTGGGGGTGCCTCTGGTCATCTGCCTGAACATGGTCGATGTGGCCGAGGAGCGGGGGCTGAAGATTGACCGGGCCAAGCTGGCGGGCCTCCTGGGCGCGCCCGTGGTGCCAACCGTGGCCCGCAAGGGCCAGGGCGTGCGGGAGCTCCTGACGGCGGCGGTGGAGACCGCCCGCGTCAACAAGCCCTGGCAACCCCTGTCGATATCCTACGGGGCCGACGTCGACGAAGGATTGCGGGAGCTGACCGGCCTGCTGGAGGGCTCCGAGCGCCGCCAGGGCCTGATCTCTGCCCGCTGGCTGGCCTTGAAGTGCCTGGAAAACGATGCCGAGGTGCTGGCCACCCTGACCGCCGACCGCGGGCTTGACGCCAGGCTGCGGCCGGTGCTGGACCGGGTATCCGGGCACATCAGAAGCACCATGGACGACGAGCCCGAGAGCATCATCGCCGACTACCGCTACGGCTTCATCAGCGCCATCGTGCGCCAGGCCGTGGTCAGCGAACGCGAGGTGCGCCTGGACTTCTCGGACAAGGTCGACAAGGTGCTCACCAACCGGCTCTTCGGCCCCATCTTCCTGCTGGGCGTGCTCTACGGGGTCTACCAGTTCGTCTTCTGGGCCAGCCAGGCCCCGGTGGCCGGCCTGGAGAACTTCTTCGGCTGGCTGACCCCCCTGCTGGAGGCCCGTCTGCCCGAGGGCTTGCTGCGCTCCCTCCTCGTCGACGGCGTGATCGCCGGCGTGGGCGGGGTCATGGGCTTCGTGCCCCTGATCATGTTCATGTTCCTGGCCATCGCCATCATGGAGGACTCGGGCTACATGGCCCGCATGGCCTATCTCCTGGACCGGGTGCTGCGGACCTTCGGCCTGCACGGCAACTCGGTCATGGCCCTGATCGTGGGCGGTGGCATCAGCGGCGGCTGCGCGGTGCCGGCGGTCATGGCCACCCGCACCCTGAAGGACCCCCAGGCCCGCCTGGCCACCATCCTGGTAGTGCCCTTCATGAACTGCGGTGCCAAGATGCCGGTATACAGCTTGCTGATCGGCGCCTTCTTCGCCGCCCGCCGCGCCGAGGTCATGATGGCCCTGACGCTCATCTCCTGGTCCCTGGCGCTGCTGGCCGCGCGCATGCTGCGCTCCACCGTGCTCAGGGGCGAGCAGGCGCCCTTCGTCATGGAGCTTCCGCCCTACCGCACGCCGACCATCAAGGGCCTGCTGATCCACACCTGGGAGCGGACTTGGGAGTACGTCAAGCGCGCCGGGACCCTGCTCCTAGCCGTCAGCGTGGTGGTCTGGGCGCTCATGTCCTTCCCCGGACTGAGCCAGGAACGAAAGGATTCCTACGCCCGGCTTCTGGAGCAGGCCCAGGGCGACCAGCGCAAACAGGAGGTTCAGGGAGAGCAGGCCCGGGAGAACCTGTTGGCCACCGTGGCCGGCGGCATCGGCCAGGGCCTAACCCTGGTCACCTCGCCCCTGGGTTTCGACTGGCAGACCAACGTGGCCCTGCTGGGCGGGCTGGCGGCCAAGGAGGTCATCGTGGCCACCCTGGGCACCGCCTACAGCCTGGGCGCGGCCAAGGGCAAGGGCGGCAAGGGTGGCGAGGAGGAAGC
>JAJZPI010000142.1 GCA_021811275.1 Deltaproteobacteria bacterium | reverse complement strand
ACCGCCGGCCCTGCGCTCGTTGCGGGCCTGGCCAAGGCCGGCATCGAGGTCGTCGCCCAGGACGTGGTGCCCGACGAGGTGCCGCTCATCGCCGCCGCACTCACGCGCTACGCCGACGAGATGAACTTTAGCCTGGTCATCACCTCCGGGGGCACGGGGCTATCCCCCCGCGACGTGACACCCGAGGCCACGGCTTCGATCATGGACCGCGACGTGCCCGGCCTGGCCGAGGCCATGCGCGCCGAGGGCCTGAAGCACACCCCGCACGCCATGCTCTCCCGCGGCCTGGCGGTGATCCGCAAGGCCACCCTCATCGTCAACCTGCCCGGCTCGCCCAAGGGCGCCCTGGAGGGCCTGGGGGTGATCCTGCCGGCCCTGGGGCATGGGCTGGACAAGCTCAGGGGGGACACGGCGGATTGCGCGAGGAAGTAGGGGTCGGCTGGATTGGTTGAGGTTCTTTCCTTGGGTGGCCCGGACAACTTGTTGTCCGGTTGCCGCAGGCACAAGAGGTCTTGACGCGAGCCAGCAATTCACCGCCGCTCCCCTCATCCATCTTTCCTCCCCCACGCCAGATACAGCGTCACGCACGCGCTGACCCCACCCGTCTTATCCATCTCCCGCAGCCCCTCCAGCCACGCCTCTAACCTGCCCTCTTCCCCCTTCCAGTCCTCTTGCATCAGCTCCACGGTCTTGACCACGTCGTAGACCACGTCCACGGCCTCCAGGCCCTGCACCAGCAGAGGAAACTCCTCCACGGCGACATGGGTCAGCCCCGCCCGTCCCAGCATCCCCGCCAGCTCGCGGCCGACCTTGGGGTTGCGGAAGCTTTTCTTCCAGCGCTCGGCCACCAGCCCGGCCGTGGCTTGGTCGGCGCTCTCTATGGTGAAGGTCCCCCAGTCCGGCTCGGCGCAGACCAGCCGGCCGCCGGGCCTGAGCACCCGGACCATCTCCGCCACCACCCAGGCCGGATCGGCCACGTGCTGCAGGGCGCGGTCCACCCGCGCGGCGTCCAGCACCCCCGCGGCCAGGGGCAAGGCGTGCAGGTCTCCCTGGACCAGCTCCACTCCCGCCAGCCCGGCGCAGGCCTGGCGCGCCGTCTTTAGGAGTTGCCGGCTGCCATCTATCCCCACCGCTCTACCGTTTGATGTCAATATGTTGGATATTTTCTTAAGGTCGTTTCCAAGGCCACAGCCCAAGTCGGCCGCCACCAGGCCCGGAGCCAGGCGCATAAGCTCCAACGAGCGATTTTTATAGGCGATAAAGCTGGGCAGACCCTGCATGAAGCCCAGGCAGGCCTTGAGCTTGGCCAGATCGGGGTTGCGGTCAACGTCGCGAAAGCCGGTGGCCAGATAGCCGTCGTGCCCGTTCATCTAACTTCTCCGTCGCCCCTGATCCTGTTTGCTACACGCCAGGCAATCCGATCCAGGCTATACTGCTCAAGCCGGAAGAGTTGTCAACCTGTAGTTTTTTGGGTGCTATTCGTTTAGGGAAAGGAGTCGGGGTCGAGTACCGTGCGCCAGCTGAGGTAGCTAACAAATCTCTTGGAGCCGCAGCCCGGACCACAGATACCCGGGCCGCGCTCCAGGCGTCACGCCGGTAAAGGTTGTTCTCCCTTGGCCTGAGCCGAGGTGATTACCCCTTCCTTGATGCCGTCCTGGATGATCTCGGCGATGAAGTCACCGTATTGCGTGATTTCGCCCTTCTGGGCCTTGGCCAAGGTGAATCCATGCTTTTTCTCGCACCAAGCGCAGATCTTAGGGCTGTTCTTGAGAATGAACACCACCAAATCCCTTGTGCTGGCCATGGCTTCCCTCCCTTTTGGCAGTCCAAGGTTATCTCACCCTGTTTTCAGGATAAGCGCCTTGTCCAACGGAAAACAAGAGCCAACGGGGAAGCGCCGCTTTTGATCAGGTCTTGGGGAGGACGGGCAACCAGACCGCCGGGGGGCGCCGGAAACGGCGGCCCTTATCAAGCGCGTCCCAAAATGGCCGGCCTCCCCCGCCTTGCGCTGCCCGATTCCTTGCCGTATATTTGGCGCCGGTCGGCAGTTCACCCAGGCGTCGCCGCCCCTTTCGGGGGAGCTAAACCTGCCAGGCATTTCCTAATGCTCGACACCTTATCCCGTGCCGGGTCGGAAGACGGCGACCACCGACAATCCCTTGCGGATCGGCGCGTTTAACGGGGATAAGCGATGTCCAGAACCACCCTTCCCTTGCATTCCAGCGATATTTCCGCCCTGGCCCGCTCCCTGCGCGAGCAGTTGCTGGCCCGAGAGCAGCCGCCCAGCCATTTGGAACTGCTGAACATGCTGGCGCGCTCCAGCGGCTTCCGCAACTTCCAGGCCCTGCGCGCCCAGGCGGTGGCGCAATGCGCTCTGGCCAACCCGGAGCCCGCGCCGGTGCCAGAGCCCGTGGATCATGTGCGGGTGCGGCGTCTGCTGAGGTTCTTCGACGCTCAAGGCCGCCTCATCCGTTGGCCAGGCAAGCTCAGCCAGCGCCTGCCCTGTCTGTGGGTGGTCTGGTCGCGGCTTCCCGCCAACCAGACCTTGAACGAGCGGCAGATCAAGGACCGCCTGCAAAAGGACCACCTCTTCGGCGACCATGCCCTCCTGCGCCGCTGGCTCTGCGACCACGGCCTGGTCAAGCGCACCCCGGACGGCCGGGAATACCGGCGGCGTGAGGCGCAGCCGCCGCCCGAGGCCCTGGCCCTGATTCGTCACCTGGGCGAACGGGTCAAGGCCGCGCCCAGCCGGTCCTGAAATCCAAACCGGCGGCCCGGACGGGACTTGTCCGAGCCGCCGGCATCTTTTCGCCTGCCCGCCGTCCCATAGCCAATCCCGCGCCAACGGCCTTCAATTCATCAACCTCGTCAATACTAACATATTGTCATCATTAACTATTGCCTAACAAGCCCCCGTTCAGCTATAACCTTCCCGCGCCCGCCGCGCATCAATTCCACTCTCGGGAAGAAAGAGTTATGCCCATGCAGACCAAGCCCGCCAAGGCCCTCGCCCTCGTACTTTTCGCCTTCCTGGCCCTGTCTTGCATCCCACTGCCCTCCCTGGCCCAACCCACGCCGGATATCTTCCAGGCCGTGCTGCCCGAGCCCGCGCCCAAGACCCCCGAGGTCTCCACCGCCGAACTGCGCCAAATCCTGGCCTCCAAGTCCGCCGTGTTATTCGACGCCAGGCCGCACATGGAATACGCCGTCAGCCACATCCCTGGAGCGATGAACGTCTCGGCCAAGCCCGGGGCGTCCAAGGCGCTCTACATCTCCGACGTGGCGGAGATCGGCCGGGCGGTCAAGGGCGACAAGGCCGCGCCCATGGTCATCTACTGCAACGGCCCCTTTTGCGGCAAGGCCAAGCGGTTGGCCCGGGAGTTGTCGGAGACGGGCTACAGCGAGGTGAAACGCTACCAGCTGGGCACCCCGGTCTGGCGGGCCCTGGGCGGGGTCATGCAGATCGAGACGGAGGGCGTGCGCCACATCCAGGCCAAAGATCAGACCGCGGTCTTCATCGACGCCCGCGATTCGGCCCGGTTCCAGGCCGGTAGCCTAGCCGGCGCGCGCAACGTCCCGGCAGGAGAACTCCGGGCCGGCAAGGACCAGGGCATGATCAAGGCAGCCAAGAACGACGGACGCCTGCCCATGGATGACCACAACACCCGCATCGTGGTTTTCGGCGAGGACGGCTCCCAGGCCAGAGCCGTGGCCGAGACCCTGGCCAAGGAAGCCTTCCACAACGTGGCCTTCTTCGATGGTCCGTGGGATACTTTGCGTTGAGGCCGCCATCACAGGGCGGGGAGTCCCAAGCAAGGGCCCTCGCCCGCTTTAACACCTGCCCGCGGCCTTGGAAAGCGAGCCCACGCCTTGCAGCACGCGCAAGCCTCCCTTGGCCGGGTCTTCGTCCTCCGCCTGGAGGACGGCGACCACCTGCCCGATTGCATCGAAGCCTTCGCCGCCGAGCACAACCTCAGCCAGGCCTTCTGCGCCCTGGTGGGCGGAGTGGCCGGCGGCCAAATCGTGGTGGGGCCGATAGACGGCCAGGCCCTGCCCGTCACCCCCATGCTCCACACCCTGGCCGGGGTGCACGAGGCCGCGGCCGTGGGCACCATCTTCCCCGATGAAAGCGGCGCCCCCCGGCTGCACATGCACGCCGCCCTGGGACGCGAAGGCGCCACCCGCGCCGGCTGCGTGCGCGCCGGGCTGGACATCTGGAAGATCGGCGAGGTTATAATACTCGAGCTGACCGGGGCCCGGCTTATCCGCCGGCGCGACCCGGCCACCGGTTTCGAACTGCTGGCGGTGGAGGAATAGGCAAGGCATGGATAGCCCTCCGATCAAGACCGCGGTCATTGGGGCCGGGGCCATCGGCGGCATCACCGCCGCCTACCTGGCACAGGCCGGATGGCCGGTGGAGCTGGTGTGCAAGCACGACGACACGGTGCGGGCCGCATCCACGAAGGGCCTGCGCGTCTTCGGCGTGCGCGGCGAGTTCCGCGCGCCGGTCAAGGCCATGCGCGAGGTGGGTGAGCTGACCCCCGGCCCGGAGGTGGTTTTCCTGGCCACCAAGGCCACGGACATGCTGCCGGCGGCAGAGAACCTGCTGCCCCTACTAAAGCCAGGCTCCCTGGTGGTTTCGCTGCAAAACGGGCTCTGCGAGGAGGCCCTGGGCCGGGCGCTGGGGCCAGAGCGGGTGGTGGGCTGCGTGGTGGGCTGGGGGGCGACCATGCACCATCCCGGCGAACTGGAGATGACCTCCACAGGCGAGTTCGTGCTGGGGATGCTGGACCACCGCCCCGAGCCGCGCCTGGAGCTTGTCCGCGAGATGCTCTCGGCGGTGGTCCCCGCCCGGCTTTCCGCCAACATCCTGGGCGAGCTCTACGGCAAGCTCATCATCAACTCCTGCATCAATTCGGCGGGCGGGGTCTCCGGGCTCTACCTGGGCCAGATGCTGGCTTCGGCCCAGGCCCGCCGGCTCTTCCTGGCCATCATGGCCGAGGCCATGGCCGTGGCCGACGGCTTGGGTCTGAAGGTTGAACCCGGCGGCGGGGGCAAGCTGGACTACTACCGCTTCCTGGCCGGGGCTGGCCCCCTGGCGGAAATCAGGCGCCACCTGACCCTGCGCCTGGTGGGCTTCAAGTACCGCCGCCTCAAGTCCTCGCTGCTGCAATCCCTGGAACGGGGCCGGCCCACGGAGATCGACTACCTGAACGGTTACGTCTGCGTCAAGGGCCGGGAGCTGGGCGTACCCACCCCGGTCAACGACGCGGTGGTGACCATGATCAAGGAAATCGAGGCGGGAGCGCGGCCCATCAGGCGAGAAAATCTGGACGCCCTATCCCGGACCTGAAGCACCTGGGGCCCATGACCGGTTGTCAGACGGGCCGGCGCGGGCTATAGTTGGCGCATTGCAGAGGGGAGTAGCTAGCTAGGTAAAGTCAACACACTGGCCCCAGCGGGCCTGGCTTTACCGGCCCCCGGCGGCTTAGCGAGACCTTTGCACCTTCGCGGTGCATTGGTCTTTTTTTATGCGGGCCACCGGCTGAAGCTGACCGCGGGGAGGGTGATTTATGGAAGCCTTCTGGCTCTCGCTGGCCCTGATCTTCCTGGCCGAGTTGGGCGACAAGACCCAGCTGGTGGCCCTGACCTTGGCCGCCCGTTACCGCGCCGTGGTGGTGCTGTGGGGGGTCTTCGTGGCCACCCTGTTGGTGCACCTGCTCTCCGTGGCCCTGGGAGGGCTCACCGCCCGTTTTTTGGCCCCGGGCTGGATAGGCTTGGCCTCGGGCTTGGCCTTCATGGGCTTCGGGGTCTGGACCCTGCGCGGCGACAGCCTGGAAGATGACGAGGGCAAGGCCCGCCGTCTGCGCTCACCTTTTCTCATCACCTTTGTGACCTTCTTTCTGGCCGAACTTGGGGACAAAACCATGCTTGGGACGGTCACCCTGGCCGCCGGGCACGACGCCCTGCCGGTCTGGCTGGGCTCCACCGTGGGCATGGTGGCCTCCGACGGCCTGGCCATCTGGGCGGGCCAGATATTGGGTAAGCGCCTGCCCGAGCGGGCCATCGCCTTGGGCGCGGCCCTGGTCTTCTTTCTGGTAGGCATCGTCTACGTCTTCCAGGGCATTCTGGAGCTGAAAGGCTAGCCGAGCGCCTCGGATATCCGAGAAGGCCCCTAGCCCCAACCGATCGCCTACGCCCCCAACGCCCTCATACCAATTAGCGTTCAAACTAGCAGTTTGAGCGCTAGGGCCAAGGATCCACCCCAGCCAACAAGTTGGCCGGGGACCCCGGGGGATCCACCCCAGCCAACAAGTTGGCCGGGGACCCCGGGGGATGGCCCGCCGAGCTCGCCAGCGCTCGCGAGGCAGGGCAAAACCGGGGGTCCCCACAAAACTTGCCTTGTGGGGTCGCACCACGCTTTTGCCTTGCCGATCGGCGATCAATGCCTTGGATGGCTTTGATCGCATATTGGTATCAATCAAAGCCGGTCGCCGGAATGTTCGCCAGTATCTCCTCCAACAGGACCCGGGCCCGCTGGCCGTGGCTGCCCGGCCAATAGACCTTGCCGCAACGCCGGCAGCGGGTGAAGGAAGAGGCGGTGTTCAAGGTGTGGTCGGCCACCAGGCCGGCGGCCTCCTCACGGGAGATGTGATGCACGGGCAGATTGCAGTCCAGGCAGCGGGAGAGGAGGCGGGCGCGATCGGGCTGGAGGCGTAGCTCACGCATCACCTGGGCCAGTTGTTCCTCCATCCGGTCCGCTCCCATCACGATCACTCCGGGACGGCCGGCCAGGGCGCGGCGGCGGGTGAGCAATACCGCACCGGGCGGGATCTTGGCCGGAGGCCGGTCGATGAGCGGGGCGTCCAAGCCCAGCAGCCGCAGCCAGCGCGCCAGGCGGCCCAACATGCGTTCGGTCAGGAACTGTTCCGGCGGCATGACGGGCCCCCCGTCAATCCAGGTTCTGAACCTCCAGGCCGGGCGGGATGTCGATCTCGAAGATTCTGTCATCCAGATCCTGGTTGATTACCAGTTTGTCGTTGTTGAGGGTCAGGCTGCGGCCGTCGCTGTCGGTGAGTTCGATGCGCCGGGGGAAGCGCCCCTGCGGAGGGTTTTCGAAGGCGTCGAAACGGCAGTTCAGGCCAATCCCTCCGCCGCCCTGGCGCAGCCAGGCCTCGCGCACGGCGTAATCGCCCAGGCCGAAGATCAGGCCCTCGTCGACGCCCGCGCGGCGGTTGAGGCGCAGGAGGGCCAGGCCGGGGGCGGAGGAGAGCTGTACCTGGCCCCGGATTTGCCCCGTGTCGGCCTCGGGCAGGGGCACGCTGCCGGTCAGCAGGGTGTAGGCCTCGGCCGGAGTCAGGGCCAGGCCCAGGAAGCGCGCCAGGTTGGCCCGGGTGGCAGGCCCCACGTAGGCCTTGCCCTCGCTGTAAGCCAGCACGGTCAGACGCACGCCGTCGCTGGCCATGAGCAGGACCGGCTTGTCGAAGGGCCCCATGATTTCAGCGCGCAGGCGGTCCGGGAAACGTCCGAAGATGCGGCTTTCGCCGGAAATCTCGCCTCGGGCGCTCTTGCCCACGATCTCGCCCCGCATACCGAAGGCGCGCACCGACATGCGCCTGGCTTCCAGGCGCTCCACGACCTGGGCCGCGGAAGGCGCCTCGCCTATGGTGGGGCCGAGGGGGATGGTGGCGCAGGCGCTCAGGAGGCAGGCGAAGGCGGCAGCCATGAGCATGGCGGCTAACTTGGTCAGACGCATGGAGATAGTTCCAATACCTAGCGTTGCTTCAGACGGCTCTTGGCTTCCTGAAGCTTGGTCTTGATGTAGTCGGGCTTGGGATGGTTGTACTTGAGGGCCTGTTCGAAGGCGGTGACCGCCATCTCGAACCGGCCCAGGGCCATGGAGGTCTCGCCCAGGTGCTCGTAGATCACCGGGTCGTTCTCGCCGGTGGCGGCCGCCCGGTTAAGGTAGTTCAGGGCCTGCTCGTACTGGCCCTTCTTGTAGAGGACCCAGCCCATGCTGTCCAGGATGTAGCCGCTGGCGGGCTCCACGGCCAGGGCCCGGCGAATGAGGCGCTCGGCCTCGTTCAGGTCGCCACCGGTCTCGGCCAGGGTGTAGCCCAGGTAGTTCAGGGCCCGGGCGTGGCGCTCGTTGAGTTCGATGGCCTTGCGCATCTGGGCCAAGGCGGCCTTGCGATCCCCCTTCTTGTCCAGCACCGCTCCCAGCCGGAAATGGGTCTCGGCGTTCCTGGGCTCCAGGGCTAAGGCTTCGCGCAGAAGCCGTTCCGACTCCTTGAGGTCGCCGCCCACCTCGCGCAGGGCGGCAAGGGCCACCAGGAGGTCCACCTCGCGCGGGCGGGCCTTCAAGGTTTCTTCCAACAGGTCCACCGCCTCGGCCCGGCGCTTGTTGCGGTCCAGAATCTCGGCTTGGTGCAGGCGGGCGTCAACGAACAGCTCGGCCTCGGCGCTGATGGCGCCCAGGACCTTGAGAGCCTCATCGTCCCGGCCTTCCTCTTGCAGGGACACGCCCAGATAATAGCGCGCGCGTTGGTTGTCCGGCTCCTCGGCCAGGATGCCCCGGAACTCCTCAGCGGCCTGGGCGTAACGCGCCTGTTCGAAATAGACCAGGCCGATCTTTATGCGCACCTCCACATCGTCCTTGCTGAGTCCCTTGACGATGGCGAACTCGTGCAGGGCTTCCTGATAGCGGCCCGTCCGCAAATAGAGCCGGCCCAGGAGATCGTGGGCCCGGGAGGACTCGGGGTTGCGGCGCAGGATGTCCAGATAGGCGGCTTCGGCTTTGGGGTTCTGGTGCTGCAGTTCGTAGAGCTTGGCCAGCTCGAACAGGGCGGCCAGGAACTGAGGCGAAGTCTCGGCCGCGGCCCTGAACTGCTGCTCGGCGGCCTTGAGCCGCTTCTGGGACACGTAGACCTGGCCCAGATAGAAACGGGCCAAGGCCAGGTCAGGCCGCTGGCGCACCAGGCGTTCGAGGACTTGGACCGCCTCCTTGGGCCTGTTGTCCTCAAGATACAGGGAGCCCAGGAACAGCTGGGCCTCTTCCTGCTCCGGCTCCAGCCTGAGCACCTTCTCATAGGCTTCGATGGCCTTGCCGTTCTCCTTGGCGTGGGAATATAGCCCGCCCAAGAGAATCCAGGCGTCGGCCAGGGATGGCGACAGCTTCACCGCCTCCTGGGCCTCGGCCAGGGCCAGGTCCAGCTTGCCCATGCCCACGTGCAGGCGGGCCATTTCTAAACGCAGGAAGCCGCTCTTGGGGTCCTTTTGGGCCGCCTGGCCGAAGGCATTGAGCGCTCCGGGCAGATCGCCGGACTTGGACAGGCGCTCACCGGTGGCGAACAGGGCCAGGGCGTCATCGGCGGGCGGTCCGGCCAGGCGAGGCGGAGGAGGTGGGGCCATGGGAGCCTTGGGAATGCAGCCGCCCAGGCTGAGCATGACCAGAAGCGCCAGCAGAGGCCAGGCCAATTGCCAGGCCGAACCGCCGGCGCGCCCTGTCGAATAGCGCCCTTGCGCGCCGGGGTTCATTCGCTCTCCGCCAGTTCCATGAATTGTTCGTCGAAATCAGGGATGCTCTCACGCAGAAAAACCCGCAGCTTGCCCAGCATGCGCTCTTGAATCTGGCGCACCCTCTCCCGGCTCACGCCGTGCTTTTCACCCAGGTCGCTCAGGGTGATGGGGTTGTCCGAAAGCAGGCGCTGATCCAGGATGTCGCGCTCCTTGTCGTCCAGGGTCTGGCGGAAGGCCATGATCTGCTCGTGGAACAGGCGGCGCAGCTCGTCATCGGCCAGGGTCTGCTCGGCGCTGGGCTTGTCGTCGGGCATGAAATTCTGGTGGGCCTCGTCGGACTCCTCCCGCACCGGGGCGTCCAGGCTCAGCTCCCAGGAATCCAGACGTTGCTCCATGTCCACCACGTCCTGCTCGCGCACGCCCAGGCGATCGCTAAGCAGGCGGGGGCCGGCCACGATGCCCTGGGAGCGCAGCTTTTCCTTTTCGCGGCGCAGGTTGTAGAAAAGCTTGCGCTGGGCCTGGGTGGTGCCCAGGCGCACCAGGCGCCAGTTGTCCATGATGAATTTCAGGATGTAGGCCTTGATCCAGAACGAGGCGTAGTAGGAGAACTTTATGCCCCGGAAGGGGTCGAACTTCTTGACCGCCTGCAACAGGCCAACGTTGCCTTCCTGCACCAGGTCCAGGAGGTTACGCATCCAGTAGCGCTGGTGTTCCATGGCGATCTTGACCACCAGGCGCAGGTTGGAGGTCACCAGCTTGGCAGCGGCCTCCGGGTCGCCTGTCTCGAAGTAGCGGCGGGAAATGGCCTCCTCCTGCTCGCGGTCCAGCAGGGGATACTGGCGCACCTCCCACAGATAGCGCTGGAGGGTGTCCACCGGCACAGGCGCGGCGGTGTCGCCGGTCCAGCCCATTCCTGGAAGGTGGTCTCGGGATTCCTCGCCGAACTCGCCGGTGGAGTCCTCCTCCAAACCGCCCAACTCGCCGGCGGCGTCG
>JAJZPI010000141.1 GCA_021811275.1 Deltaproteobacteria bacterium | reverse complement strand
GCCGGCGGCGGGAAAAACCAGGGGCCGCTTCCCCGGGCGGGGGGCGGCCCCTCTCGCGCCTAATCCTCGGGGATGAAGTCCTCGACCTCGGGGTAGCCGTTCAGGCGGGCACGCAGGGCGGGGTACTTGTCCGCCAGGCGCTCGCGCACCACCTTGGGCACCAGGCCGTTGATGTCGCCGCCCAGGCTGGCGGCCTCCTTGATGATGGTGCTGCTGACGTAGAGCCACTTGTAGTCGGTCATCAGGAAGATGGACTGCACGTGGCGGTTGAGCTTGCGGTTCATGAGCGCCAGCTGGAACTCGTAGTCGAAGTCGGAGAGGGCCCGGATGCCGCGCAGGATAACGTTGGTGTTCTGGCGCTCCACGTAGTCCACCAGAAGGCCCTCGAAGGTGTCCACGCGCACGTTGTCGATCCCGGCCACGGCGCGGCCGATCATCTCCATGCGTTCGGGTATGGTGAACAGTCCCTTCTTCTCGGAGTTCCTGGCCACGGCCACCACCACCTCGTCGAATATCTCCAGGCCCCGGCGGATGATCGAGATGTGACCGTTGGTGATGGGATCGAAGGAGCCCGGATAGATGGCGGATTTCATGCCGTATGCCTTTCCCGGCCCGCTAAGGCTCTTGCGGGGCCTCGAAGAAGCTCAGTTCGGTCTGGCCGTAGATCCGGTGGTCGCCCAGGACCAGGCCAGCGAGGGCGACGGGCCGCTCCCGGTGCGAATGCTCGATGACCAGCCGGCCCTCCGGAGCCAGAATGCCGGCCTTGGCCGCCAGGCCGGCGATCATGGCGGCCAGGCCCCGGCCATAGGGGGGGTCGGCTAGGATCAGGTCGAAGGGCCCCTCCTGGGCCAGGCGTCTTCCGGCGGCCGGGGAGGCCAGGTCCATCCCCAGGACCTTGGCCCGGCCCGTCAGGCCCAGGGCGTCGAGGTTGCGTCCCAGAAGCTTCAAGGCCGCCGGGGCTTGGTCCACGAACAGGCACCGGGCCGCCCCCCGCGAGAGGGCCTCCAGGCCCAGGGCCCCGGAACCGGCGAAGAGGTCGGCCACCCGAGCCTCGGCCACGCGCGCGCCCAGGATGGCGAAGAGGGCTTCGCGCACCTTGGCCGAGGTGGGCCGGGTGGCCTGCCCCGGCGGGGCCTTGACCAGCCGGCCCTTGAGTTCCCCCCCGCTTATCCTGAGCAAGCGGGCCTCCCCTTTCAGGCTCCCCGCCTACAGGTAGTCGCGGATCAGGACCTCGGCGATCTGCACCGCGTTGGTGGCCGCGCCCTTTCTGATGTTGTCGGCGCTGATCCACATGTCGATGCCCCGCTCCTGGCTTATGTCCTCGCGGATGCGCCCGGCCAGGGTGAGGTCCTGGCCGGCGGCGTCCAGGGGCATGGGATAGAGCTTGCTTGCCGGGTCGTCGACCACCTTGACACCCGGGGCCTTGGCCAGGGTCGCGCGCACCTGATCGGGGGTGATCTTCTTGGCCGTGGCGATGTTGAGGGCCTCGGAGTGGCCGTAGACCACCGGCACCCGCACGCAGGTGGCGCTGACCTTGATGGTGGGGTCGTCCATGATCTTCTGGGTCTCCAGCACCATCTTCATCTCTTCCTTGGTATAGCCGTTGTCCCTGAACACGTCTATGTGGGGAATGAGATTGAAGGCGATCTGGTGGGGGTAGACCTTGTTGACCAACGGCTGCCCGGCGGCCCAGGCCCTCATCTGCTCCTGGAGCTCTACGATGGCCTTCTGGCCGGTGCCGCTGACGGCTTGGTAGGTGCTCACCACCACCCGTTCGATGCGAGCCAGGTCGTGGATGGGCTTAAGGACCACCACCATTTGAATGGTCGAGCAGTTGGGGTTGGCGATGATGCCCTTGTTCTTGTACTGGGCGATGTGATGCGGGTTCACCTCCGGCACCACCAGGGGCACCGCCGGGTCCATGCGCCAGGCCGAGGAGTTGTCCACCACCACCGCTCCGGAGGCCGCGGCGACGGGGGCGTACTTCTCGCTGGTGGAGCCGCCGGCGGAGAACAGGGCCACGTCGATGCCCTTGAAGCCGTTTTCATCGAGCACCTGCACAGGCACTTGGCTGCCCTTGTAGGCCAGGGTCTTGCCGCGCGAGCGCTCCGAGGCCAGCAGCCTCAGCTCACCGATGGGGAAGTCGCGTTCCTCCAGGCACTGGATCATCTGGTTGCCCACGGCGCCGGTGGCGCCGCAAACGGCTACGCGGTACTGCTTGGCCATGGCTCGCTAGTCCTTATCCTCTATGTTTGGACGCGGGCGCCGATGCCCGATGGCGCGGCGCGATACAAGGTTCTTATTTATCCAAGCCGGCGCGGGATTGCAATATCTTCCACGCGTCCGGCTCAGCTCGGCTGGCGCGGCGTTAACGCGGCCGGGAAGCGAAAAGCTTCCCCGGGCCGCATCAAGCAAGGGGCGTGACAGCCGGAGGCGGGAGGCGTAGGGCTAAGACAGCCCCAGCTTTTTCATCTTGCGATAGAGCAAGGTGCGATGGATGCCCAGCAGGCGGGCGGCCTGGGCCTTGTTGCCGCCGGCGACGGCCAGGGCGTGGCGCACAGCCTCGGTTTCGGTCAGCGCGGCCACCTGCTTGAGCTTGAAGCGCTCGTCGGCCTCCTGGGCGGACTTGGGCACGCGGCGCAGGTGGAAGGGCAGATCGGCCACGGTGAGGGTTTTGCCCTCCAGGGAGGCGACGGCCCGCTCCAGGACGTTGAAGAGTTCGCGCACGTTGCCGGGCCAAGGGTAGTCCAGGAGCACCTTCTGGGCCTCGGGGGTGAGCGCCAGGGCCTCGCCGCCGGGACCGGGGCCGATCTGGACCAGCTGGTGGGTGGCCAGGGAGAGGATATCCTCCCGCCGCTCGCGCAGGGGCGGTATGTGCAGGGGGATGACGTTCAGGCGGTAGAAGAGGTCCTTGCGGAAGCCGCCCTCGGCCATCATCTGGTCCAGGCTCTGGTTGGTGGCGGCGATCAGGCGGAAGTCGGTCTTGATCAGGGCGTTGCCGCCCACCCGCTCAAATTCCTTCTCCTCCAGCACGCGCAGGAGCTTGGGCTGCATGGCCAGGGGCAGCTCGCCCACCTCGTCCAGGAAGACGGTGCCGTGGTTGGCCAGCTCGAACTTGCCGGGTTTACCCTGGACGCGCGCGCCGGTGAAGGCGCCGTCGGCGTAACCGAACAGCTCGCTTTCGAAAAGGTCCTTGGGTATGGCGGCGCAGTTGATGCGCACGAAGGGGTGCAGGCGGCTCTGACCGGCGTGGTGGATGGCCTGGGCGAAAAGCTCCTTGCCGGTGCCGCTTTCGCCGGTGATGAGCACGGGCAGGTGGTTGGCCGCGGCGCGCAGGGCCTCTCTCTTGAGAGCGGCCAGGGCGGGGCTCTCGCCCACGATGCTGTCGATGGTGTAGCGGGTGGAGCGCAGGGAGGTCAGCTCCTCTTCGTAGAGCTTGACCTTGGATTCGAGCACCTTGAGCTTGCGGGCCAGCTTGCGCACGTCGCCCACGTCCTTGAACATGACCTGGCCGAAGACGGCGATTACCTTGCCGTCTTTGACGATGGGGATGCGCTGGACCACCATGTCCTGGCCCTTGATGCGGTGTGGCCAGTTGATCTCGGCCACCCCGGTCTGGGCGACGATGTGCATACGGGTGTTTTCCAGGACCTCGGTGGTGTGCTTGCCGAGCTGGGCCTTGGGGTCCAGCCCCAGGAAACGGCCGTAGGGCTCATTGAAGTGGGTGATGTAGCCGTTGGCGTCAGTGACCACCACGCCGTTGTAGATGTGGTTGAGGATAACCTCCAACATCTCGATCTTTTCCAGCAGGGCCTGCTCGCGGGGGCCGGGGCGGCCCTCGGCCGGGGCGGGGCGCGGGGTTTTGACGGCGGGCATGGTCCCTCCGGAGATGGCGAGCGCGATGGGTGCCCGCGAGTGTTACGTAGCATATGGTCTACATGTAGCATATATGCTACGAAATACGCAACCGCCGGGCGGGGACGAGCCCCGTGCCCGCGCGGCCTGCCGGTGGGACTTCTTTCAACATGGCCTAATCGCTTGTGATATTGTAACGGCGGTTTCGGGGTCGGGCCGGCTCGCCGCCGCCGGAGGGCTTGGCAAGGATATTGCCTATGCCTGGGGCGTTGCCGCGCGATCCCCTACAACGTCCAGGCAGGAGATTCGACCATGGACATCAACGAACCGGTCATTACCCAGGACGAGATCCTCTTCCTCAAAGATAGCGATTTCAACCCCCGCCACGTGATCGTGGTCACCGGCGCGGCCACCGGCATCGGCCGGGCCACCTGCATCGCCGCGGCGGCCAACGGCCTGATGACCGTGGGCCTTGACTTCGACGAGACCGAGGGCAAGCGCACGGTGGAGATGGCCCGCGCCATGGGCGGCCAGATGATCCTCGTCCCCTGCGACCTGACCAAGGACGAGGACATGGTGCGGGCCGTGGCCGAGGCGGCCAAGCTGGGCACCATCAAATACCTTGTCAACGTGGCCGGCATCCAGCATATCGACTACATCGAGGACTTCCCCATCGAGAAGTTCGACTACATGCAGCGGCTGAACCTGCGCGCGCCCTTTTTCCTCTCCAAGCTCTGCATCCCCCACATGAAGGCCAGCGCCGACGGCCGCGGCGTGGTGGGCAACATGGCGAGCGCCCACGCCCACATCAGCACCCTGGCCAAGAGTTCATACAACATCAGCAAGTTCGGCCTGCGGGCCTTGGCCCAGTCCATCGCCGCCGAGGGCGAGGGCAAGGTGCGGGCCTTCAGCGTGAGCACCGCTTTCGTGCGCACGCCCCTGGTGCTCAAGCAGATTGAGCCCCAAGCGCAAAAACGCGGCATCACCCCCGAGGAGGTGGTGCGCGACGTGATGTGCGGCGAGACCCGGGTCAAGGAGATGATGACCCCCATCGAGGTGGGCAACCTCTTCGTCTTCGGCATCAGCCGCTTTTCGCGCTATCTGGTCGGCGGCGACCTTTTGTTCGACGGCGGCATGGTGCTCACCTACGCCGAGAAGAAGAAGCCGGGGGCCAAGTAGCCAGCAATCCCAACCTTTCGCCCTTGGAGGTTTGTCGATGAGCGAACTCTTGTGGACCCCCTCGCCGGAGAGGATCGAGCAGGCCAACCTCACCCGCTTCATGGCCTTCGTCAACGCCAAGCGCCGGAAGGCGCTGGCCACCTTTGGCGAGGTGTACCAGTGGTCCATAGAGCGGCCCGACCAGTTCTGGGCCGACATGGCGGAGTTCGGAGGGGTTGTCTTCCACCAGCCCTACCGGGAGGTGGTCACCGATCTGGACAAGATGCCGGGGGCCAGGTGGTTTACGGGCAGCACCCTGAACTTCGCCGAGAACCTCCTGCGCCGCCGCGACGAGCATCCGGCCCTGGTCTTCAACGGCGAGTGGCGGGTGCGCCGCACCATCACCTACGCCGAGCTCTACGACCTGGTGGCGCGGCTGGCCCGCTCGCTCAAGGCCTTGGGCGTGGCCCCCGGCGACCGCGTGGCCGGCTTCATGCCCAATATGCCCGAGGCCGTCATCGGCATGCTGGCCGCCTCCTCCCTGGGCGCGGTGTGGTCCTCCTGCTCGCCCGACTTCGGCTTCCAGGGCGTGATGGACCGCTTCGGCCAGATCCAGCCCAAGGCGCTCCTCACTGCCGACGGCTACTTCTACAACGGCAAGACCTTCGACTGCCTGGCCAAGGTGGCTCAGGTCAAGGCCGAGATCAAGAGCATCGAGCAGGTGCTGGTGGTGCCCTACGTCAGCGACTCTCCCGATGTGGCCCAGGTGCCCGGCGCAGTGCTTTTCGCCGATTTTCTGGCCCCGGAAAAGGGCCTGGCCATCGACTTCGCCCCCCAGCCCTTCGACCACCCGCTCTACATCATGTACTCCTCCGGCACCACCGGCGTTCCCAAGTGCATCGTCCACGGGGCCGGCGGCACCCTCATCCAGCACCTCAAGGAGCACCAGCTCCTGGCCGACGTCAAACCGACGGACAAGCTCTTCTACTTCACCACCTGCGGTTGGATGATGTGGAACTGGCTGGCCAGCGGCCTGGCATCCGGCTGCACGCTCCTGCTCTACGAAGGCTCGCCCTTCTACCCGGACCCGGGGGCGCTGTTCAGGTTCGCCCAGGAGGAGTCCATGACCATCCTCGGCACCAGCGCCCGCTACCTGGCCTCGTTGGAAAGCGCCGGTGAGCGGCCGGCCGAGAAGTACGACCTGAGCGCCCTGAAGGCCCTTTTGAGCACCGGCAGCCCGCTGCCCGTGGAGAGCTTCCGCTTCGTCTATAAGCACATAAAAAAGGATCTCTGCCTGTCTTCCATCAGCGGCGGCACCGACATCATCAGCTGCTTCGCCGGCGGCAACCCCATCGGCCAGGTGTACGCCGGCCAGCTCCAGGCCCGCGGCCTGGGCATGGCCGTGCAGGCCTGGGATGAAAAGGGCAGCCCCCTGGTGGGCGAAAAGGGCGAGCTGGTCTGTACCATGCCTTTCCCTTCCATGCCCATCTACTTCTACAACGACCCCGATCAGAAAAAGTACAAGGGGGCCTACTTCTCGGTCTACCCCAACGTCTGGCACCATGGCGACTTCTGCGAGGTGACCCGCGAGGGCGGAGTGATCATGTACGGCCGCTCCGACGCCACCCTGAACCCCGGCGGGGTGCGCATCGGCACCGCCGAGATCTACCGCCAGGTGGAGACCCTTTCCGAGATCGCCGACAGCCTGGTCATAGGCCAGGACTGGGACAACGACGTGCGGGTGGTGCTGTTCGTCAAGCTAAATGAGGGGGTGGTCCTGGACGAGGCCCTGGTCAAGAAGATCAAGAACACCATACGGGCCAACACCACCCCGCGCCACGTGCCGGCCAAGGTCATCGCCGTGGCCGACATCCCCTACACCTTGAACGGCAAGAAGGTGGAGTTGGCGGTGCGCAACGTGGTGCATGGCAAACCGGTTCTGAACAAGGACGCCTTGTTGAACCCCCAGGCCCTGGACCTCTTCGCCGGCTTGGTGGAGCTGCGGAGTTAGGCGAGCAAGCCGGCCATGTGTAGCAGCCGGTATACATGTAGACGAGGTGATACGGCCAAGACCTCCGGAGGCATTTCCGTGGGTCAGCGGGCCCGGCGTGAAGGGAGGCAAGGACCATGGCCAGCGATCTGAGCAAGGTGCCGCTGCTTGCCCGGCGGGAGATCGAGGCGCGCATCCTGGCCCCGGTGGTGGAGGCCCTGGCCCCGTCCTGCGGCCGGGAGCAGGTGATGGCCAAGGTGCGCCAGGCCGTCGAGGGCCTGGCGGTCCAGATGGGCGCGGACTATGCCGCGCGGGCCGAGGTGACCAGCCTGGCCGAACTCGACACCCTGGTGGAGCTTTGGAGCTTTGACGGCGCCCTGGAGGTCGAGCAGCTGGTCCACAGCGAAAAGGCCTACGACTTCAACGTCAGGCGCTGCCGCTACGCCGAAATGTATCGGGAGCTGGGGATCGCGGAACTGGGCCTGGTGATGTCCTGCCAGCGCGACTTCGCCTTCTTCAAGGGTTTCGACCCCCGGGTCCGCCTGACCCGCACCCGGACCATCATGGAGGGGGCCGACCACTGCGATTTCCGTTTCCGCTGGGTGGAGAAAGGGGAACAGGCGTAGCTGGCCGCCGGACCGGCCCGGGTCTTGACAAAAAGACCCTACCATAAAACTATGCTTTTCGGGACAGGGGACCTCGCCGCCCGCCGCTCACCGCCTATGCGCCTCCCCGCTCTCTCCGCCCTGTCCCAGGCCCGCCGCGGCCGCGTCCCCTTCAAGGGCGGCGGCCGGGCGCACCCGACACGGGGGTTGCCTCGGGCCCCCCTAGGCGAGCGTAAGCCATGAACGAAGAATTTATTCTGGAGACCCGCGGCCTCAGCAAGGACTTCAAGGGGTTCCGCGCCGTAAACGAGGTGGACCTGCGCCTGAAGACCGGCACCATCCACGCCCTTATCGGACCAAACGGCGCCGGCAAAACCACCTGTTTCAATCTCATCACCAAGTTCCTGGTGCCCACCGAAGGCCACATCTTCTACAAGGGCAAGGAGATAACCGGGCTGACCCCCGCGGCCATCGCCCGCCTGGGCATGGTGCGCTCCTTCCAGATCTCGGCGGTCTTCCTGGGGCTCACCTGCCTGGAGAACGTGCGCGTGGCCCTGCAGCGCCCCTTGGGCGTTTCCTTCCATTTCTGGCGGCCCTTGAAGGCCCTGCACAGGCTGCACGACCGGGCGCGGGAGCTTCTGGCCGACGTGGGGCTGGATCAATACGCCGAGGTGCCGGCCAGCGAGCTGGCCTACGGCCGCAAAAGGGCCCTGGAGATCGCCACCACCCTGGCTCTGGATCCGGAGGTCCTGCTTCTGGACGAGCCCATGGCCGGCATGGCCCGCGAGGACATCGGCCGCATCAGCGCCCTGATCAAGCGCGTGGCCATGAGCCGCACGGTGCTCATGGTCGAGCACAACCTCTCGGTGGTGGCGGAGCTCTCCGACTACATCACGGTTCTGCAAAACGGCATGGTCCTGGCCGAGGGCACCTACGCGCAGATATCGGACAATCCGGAGGTGATCGAGGCCTACATGGGGACGGGAAATGGCGCAGCCCACTAGCGAAGTACATCTCAAGGTTCAGGACCTGCAAGCCTTCTACGGCGAAAGCCACATCCTGCACGGCATGAGCTTCGAGGTTCCCCGGGGCGAGGTGGTGACGCTCCTGGGCCGCAACGGCGCGGGCAAGACCACCACCATGAAGTCCATCATGGGCATCGTGGCCAAGCGCAGCGGGCTGGTGGAGTTCGAGGGGGTCAACCTCATCGACCTGACCAGCAACCGGATAGCACGCCTGGGCCTGGCCTTCTGCCCGGAGGAGCGCGGCATCTTCAGCAGCCTGTCGGTGACAGAAAACATCCTGCTGCCGCCGGTGGTCAAGCCGGGCGGCATGAGCCTGGAAGAGATATACGGCCTCTTCCCCCGGCTCAAGGAGCGCGGCAACTCCCAGGGTACCAAGCTCTCCGGCGGCGAGGCCCAGATGCTGGCCATCGCCCGAATCCTGCGCACCGGGGCCAACCTGCTCCTGCTGGACGAGCCCACCGAGGGCCTGGCCCCGCTGATCGTCCAGCAGATAGGCCAGATCATCCGCGACCTGAAGGGCCGCGGCTTCACCATCCTGCTGGTGGAACAGAATTTCCGTTTCGCCGCCACCGTGGCCGACCGCCACTTCGTGGTGGAAAACGGCCTGGTGGTGGACATGGTGCCCAATTCCGAGATCGACAAAAGCACCGACAAGCTCAAAAAATATCTGGGGGTTTAATCGGCGGACCTAACACGGGAAAAGGAGAGGAAGCATGAAAGTCATAGGTAGGCTGTTGTTGGCCTCGGCTCTGACGATGAGCCTGACCCTGGCGCTGGCCGCCGGGGCCGCCGCCCAGGTCAGCGACGACGTGGTGAAGATCGGCGTGCTCAACGACCAGTCGGGCGTCTACGCCGACCTCTGCGGTCCCGGCTCGGTGGAAGCCGCCAAGATGGCGGTGGAGGACTTCGGGGGCAAGGTGCTGGGCAAGCCCGTCGAGGTAATCTTCGCCGACCACCAGAACAAGGCCGACATCGGCGCCAACATCGCCAACAAGTGGATCGACACCGAGAAGGTCGACATGATCGCCGACCTGCCCAACACCGCCGTCTGCCTGGCCGTGCAGAAGATCTGCCAGGACAAGAACCGCATCGACATCATCAGCACCGGGGCCTCGGTCATCCTGACCAACCAGAACTGCTCACCCACGGGCTTCCACTGGACCTATGACAACTACGCCTCGGCCACCGGCACCGGCACGGCCATGGTTCAGCAGGGTGGCGACACCTGGTTCTTCCTGACCGCCGACTACGCCTTCGGACACGACCTGGAAAAGAGCACCTCCGAGGCCGTGGTCAAGGCCGGCGGCAAGGTGCTGGGCAGTGTGCGCCATCCCTTCCCCACCAATGACTTCTCCTCCTTCCTGCTGCAGGCCCAGGCCAGCAAGGCCAAGGTCATCGGCCTGGCCAACGCCGGCGGCGACACCATCAACGCCATCAAGCAGGCTGCCGAGTTCGGCATCGTCCAGGCCGGCCAGCGTCTGGCCGGGATGCTGGTCTTCATTTCCGACATCCACGCCCTGGGGCTGAAGACCGCCCAGGGCCTGGTGGTCACCACCGGCTTCTATTGGGACTACAACGACGCCACCCGCGCCTGGTCCAAGCGCTGGAGCGCCCGCATGAAGGGCGCCATGCCCACCATGGCCCAGGCCGGCGTCTACTCCGGGGTGCTGCACTACCTGAAGGCCGTGCAGGCCGCCGGCACCGACGAGGCCAAGGCCGTCTCCAAGAAGATGAAGGAGCTGCCGGTCAACGACTTCTTCGCCAAGAACGGCAAGGTGCGTGAGGACGGCCGCATGGTCCACGACATGTACCTGGTGCAGGTGAAGAAGCCCGAGGAATCCAAGGGCCCCTGGGACTACTACAAGGTCCTGAAGGTCATCCCCGGCGAGGTGGCCTACAAGCCCATCTCCGAGACCCAGTGCCCCTATCTGTTGAAGAAGTAGACACCCGGGCGTGGGGCGGGCTTCGGCCCGCCCCA
>JAJZPI010000140.1 GCA_021811275.1 Deltaproteobacteria bacterium | reverse complement strand
TAGGTGTAGAGAATGCCCAGGGCCAGGTTTATGCCCAAACCAGCCAGGGTGACGGTCCAACCCTTGTTTTGCACTGCCTTGACTGCCTCGCTCATGGCATCCGCCCCTTTTTTTGAGCTTTGTTCGCGTCTTGCCCCGGTCGAAACCAGCTGCGGGACCATATCTTGGTTTTTTTAATAGCATCAGACGTGCCATACGATATATCTCTATTGATTACGAGATGATAACCTCGCAACAATGTTGCGGACACTATCTCGCGAGGCCCCAAAAATAGAAGTTCTTCTAACTGACTTGGAAATAATTCCAGATGTGGCGGGGGGGCGTGCGCCTCGACTCCATGAGCGAGTCGGGGGCGTCCCCATACTCCGAGCCAAAGACGGTCGCTCCTCTACAGACTCTGCCAAAGGCGTTTGGGCCAGGAGCCCCCGGCCCTATCAGCCCAGGTCCAGCTTTTTTTTGCGGTAGCGGAAGGTGTGGTAGTTCATGCCCAGCAATTGGGCGGCCTTGGCATCGTTGCCCAGGGCCATCTCCAGGGCCTGGATAAAATACTCCTTCTCCACCGCCTCCAAGGCCTGGTCCAGGTCCAGGCCCTCGGGCCCCAGCTGGGGCAGGCTGAAGCCCTCCCCCGCCCCGCCACCCGCCAGGCCCCCCGAGGGGCCCTGCTCCAGGCCCAGGTCCTCGGCCAGCAGCCGCGGCCCCGTCCCGGCCAGGACCCCGCGCTCCAGAACAGCCTTGAGTTCGCGGACGTTGCCCTGCCAGCGGTGGCCCATGAGGGCCTCCTCGGCGCCCTGATCCAGACCGTTGAAGGCCTTGCCGTATTTTTCGGCGAACTGCACCAGGAAATGGCGCGCTATGGGCAGTATGTCGCCCTGGCGGCGATGCAAGGAGGGCACATCCACCTTGAGCACGGCCAGACGATAGTAGAGGTCGCGCCGGAAGCGCCCGGCCTCCACTCGCTCCAGCAGGTCCTGGTTGGTGGCCGAGACCACCCTGGTCCGCGCGGTGAGCTTGCGGGTGCCGCCCACCCGGTAATACTCTCCGGCGTCCAGGAAGCGCAGGAGCTTGGCCTGGGCCTCGGGCGAGAGGTCGGCCACTTCGTCCAGGAAAAGGGTGCCCCCGGCGGCTTGCTCCACCAGGCCCCTTTTCCCCGAGGAGCGCGCCCCGGTGAAGGCCCCGCCCTCGTAGCCGAACAGCTCGCTCTCCAGAAGCTCGGAGGGGATGGCCGCGCAATTGACGGTGACGAAGGGGCCGGCGAAGTTGGGGCTCTGGTAGTGGATGGCGCTGGCGATGAGTTCCTTGCCGGTTCCGGTCTCTCCGCCGATGAGAACCGGGGCGTCGGGGCTCTTGGCCACGGTGGCCACGAACTCCAGCATATCCTGGATGGTGTTGCTTTCGCCGATGAAACAGGGCAGGTTCTCACGGAGGTAGCGCGCCTGGAGCCGCTGCACCTCCTTGCGCAAGCGGATGGTCTCCAGGGCATTGGCGATGGTTTTGCGAAGGGTGTCCATGTGCAGGGGCTTGACCACGTAGTCGTAGGCCCCCTCCTTCATGGCCCTGACCACCGTCTCCACGTCCTCGTAGGCGGTGATCATGATGAAGAGCACCTCGGGATGGGCGGCCTTGATCTGGCTCATGGCCTCCACGCCGTTGACGCCCGGCAGGCCGATGTCCATGAGCACCAGGTCCGGCGGTTGCTCGTCGATGGCGGGGATGGCCTCCTCGGCGCTGGCAAAGGCGGCCACCTGATACTCGGTCAGGGTGAGCTGGGCCGCGTCGCGGATGCTCTCCTCGTCATCGACCACATAGATGAGATATTTCATTAACCTCGCATCCCTACCCATGGCTGTCATAGCCCCAGTAGACCACCGCCGGTATCTCGACAATAAACTCCGCCCCGCCCCACTTGCTCACCCCCACGCTCAGCGAACCGCCGTGGTCGGTGACGATGCGGTGACAGAGGGACAGCCCGATGCCCGAGCCCTCGCGCTTGATGGAGAAGAAGGGGTCGAAAACCTTCTCGCGCAGCTCCAGCGGCACCCCCGGCCCGGAGTCGGAGACGGTGATCAGCAGATGCTCTTTGGCCAGGGACGAGCCCACCGCCAGGAGGCGCTCGCCCTCGCTCTCGCGCAGGGCCTGCACGGCGTTGGTGATGAGATTCAGGAGCACCTGGCTGATCAGCTGGCTGTCGGCGAAGCATAGCGGCAGACCGGGCTCCAGGTTCTTCTCCAGGGTTATGCCAGCCTTGCGCAGAGTAACCGAGGACAGCTCCAAGGCCTCCTCGATCACCGAGTTGACGTTCATCCAGCCCATGCGAGGGGCGTTGGGCCTGGAAAAGTCCAGCACCCGCTTGATGACCCCCTCGATCTTGCCCGAGGCGCTTTTTATGCTTTCAAGCACCTTGGCCGTGTCGGCGGTCCTGTCGGGGTCGCCTATGATGCCCTCCAGGGCGCTCAGGTACATGTTGATGCCCGAAAGCGGGTTCCTGATCTCGTGGGCCAGACCGGCGGCCACCCGTCCCAGGGAGGCCATCTTGTCCTGGATGCGCAGGAGATGCTCCAGCTCCCTGGCCTTGGTGATGTCCAGCCAGATCACCAAGAGCGCCCGCTGGCCCTGGTAGTCGATGAGGTTGGCCCGGCAATGCACCCAGCGCAGGTCGCGGCCGGAGTTCATGGCCCCCTGGGGGAAGAAGCGCACCTCCATGTCCAGACTGCCGCCCTTGGCAGACACCGCGCTCTCGTTGAGGTCGGCCAGCCTGTCCAGGTCCTCGGGCGGCGCATCCTTGAAATCGCTGAAACGATAGCCGGCGGGCAGGGCCCCGAACAGGCGCTGGGTCTCCGGGTTCTGGTAGACCACCTCGCCCCTTTGCAGGATGGAGATGCCCACCATGGAGTTCTCCACCAGGTCGCGGAAGCGCCGCTCGCTTTCGCGTAGGGCCTGGTCCATCTCCCGGCGCGAGGTGATGTCCTCGAAGGTGCCCAGGAGACCAACTACTTGGCCCTCGCCCCCGCGCAGGGGGATGCGGTTTGCCTCCATCCAAAGCGTGCGTCCCTGGGGCAGGCTCACCGGCTCCAGCTCGTGCAGCTGGGGCTGGCCCGAGCGCACCACTATGGTGTCAGCCCGGCGCAGGTCGTGGGCCTTGTCCAGGCCCCAGGCCAAGTCGAAGTCGCTCTTGCCCTTTATCTCCTGGGGCGAGGCCACCCCGGCCAGGCGGGCGTAGTTCTGGTTGCAGCCCAGGTAGCGCCCCTGGCCGTCCTTCCAGAAGATGTACTGAGGGATGTTGTCGATGACCAGGCGCAGCATGGAGCGCGAGGCGGTCAAGTCCTCCACCGCCTGCTTGCGCCGGCCCTCAGTCTCCAGGCCGTGCTTTACGATGTAGATGGACAACAAAATGATGGTGACCAGAATGGTGAGCGAGACGGCGGTGAGCTTGCTCATCATGGAGGTGATCTCGGCGCGGACGTCCTCGATGTAGATGCCGGTGCCCACGATCCAGCCCCAGGGCTCGTAGTAGCGCACGTAGGAGAGCTTGGGCACCACGCGCTTGGGGTCGTCCATCCATTGCCACATGTAGCCCACGTAGCCCTGGCCCTGGGCCCTGGCCACCTCCACGAACTCCACGAAGAGGTGCTTGCCCTCCGGGTCGGTGTAGCCGCTGATGTCCGTCCCCTCCAGTTCGGGGCGGTAGGGGTGCATAATCATGCGCGGGCCCAGATCGTTGATCCAGAAGTAGTCCTTGGAGTCCTGGCCGTAGCGCAGGTGGCGCAAAAGTCCCCGCGCCCGCTGCTGGGCCTGGTCGAGGGTGAGCTCGCCCTTCAAATGCCGGGCCTGGTAGTAGTCCAAGGTCTCGATGGCCGACTGGACCAGCTCGCGGATCATCTCCCGCTTGCGGTCCATGATGACGTCTTCCAGGGTGGGCAGGATGATGGCGAAGATGGCCACCGAGAACAACACCACGGTCAGGATGGCGGGGATGATCAGGCGCACGGGCAGGGGCTGCCAAAGCTGCCGCCAGGTCTTCTCCTGTTCCTTGTCTGGTGAGTCTTCGGGCATGGCCGCACCCCCACAAAGGACCGGGAAACACCCGCCGGGGCCGCGCCGGTCCGGAACCGGACCGGGCGCGCCTGCCAGCAAAGCACACGGCGGGACAATTGGCAAGGGGGCGTAGCAGAACGCCGCCGCCGCCAGTTCGTGGCGGCCTTGGATCCTAGCCTGGGGGGCTCATACCAAACTTAGCGTTCAAACGAGTAGTTTGAGCGCTAAGTTGGTATGCGGGCCGAAGATGGCCTGCCGACGCGCAAGCGCTCGCGAGGCAGGGCACAACCGGGGCTTTCCAACCGCTTGTTAATCAACATAGGGCAGAAGAACTCGGAAAACTGTGCCATCGCCTGGCTGACTTTCAGCGGTTATTGATCCTCCGTGCTCCTCGACAATACGACGAGCTAGCGTCAGGCCCAGGCCCAAGCCGCGATCCTTTTCTTTGGTGCTGAAATAAGGCTCGAATATGAGATCTAGAACCCTTTGTGGAATGCCTGGGCCGCTGTCCCGTACCTCAAGGCACAGGTAGTTGCTGCTTGGGCATTTGGGATTATCAGGCCGATCTCTTAACGCGACCTCGTCCAGTCCCACGGTCAAGCGGCCTTCGCCTCCCTCCATGGCCTGCACGGCATTAATCAACAGGTTCATTAGCACCTCAAATATTTGCGCTGCATCGGCCAGGATTTTGTCGCGTGTTATACGGCTGTCCACGTGAACCTCGATCCCGGCCGGCAAGATCGACTGCAACACTTCCAAAACTTCTTGGATCAGGGTTAGGATGCTTACGCATGCAAGCGACTGTCTCGGCTTCCGCAAAGGATTAATCGCCTGGTCCAGTATATCGCTGGCACGCATCGCGGATGTTTGGATTCTTTTGGCGCGTACCCATTCCTGGCCGAAAATTGGCAGGTCATCCATGAGCATATCAGCGTTGGCCAGTATGATTGTCAGCACTTTATTCAGATCGTGGATCAGGCCGCTTTCGAAAAAATTGGGCGCTCCTGGCTGCGCGGGCTTTTGGGAGATATTGATATCCATGTTTGGGCGGCCTTTTCGCTTGGCGAAGGGTTAGGTTGGATATTGTAGTTCCATATTGTCCTTTTCAGTGCCTCCATTTGGAGAAATGCGAGGCGGCAACGGTGCTCCACGCCATTGCCAACATATTTTTCCGCGCGGTCTGCCAGAGGCTGCCCACAGTATGAACGGCATATCTCAACCTTTGACCAAACAACGCCACATGGGCCGTTGCCGGGCGCAAATTTCCCTCGAGAAATTCGCGCCCGGCGGTATCACCTAGAATTCCCTGAAGTCGTCGTCCATCGGTATGGCATCTTCCGGCTTGGCCTTGCGTAGGTTCTTGATCGAAGCCGCCGGGGCGTGCTTGGCATTGCCCCCATTACCGTTCGGCGCGGGGAGTGCGACGATGACGGGCTCCTGCCTCGTGCGGCCCTCGTTGGCGAACCGAGGCTGTGTCATGGCGCCATAGCCGTCACTGCCTTCCAGCAATACCAGCATGCGGTTGACCAACCCCCTAACCTCCTCGGACTGGGCGTTCATCTCCTCGGAGGCCGCAGCGGACTCTTCCGCGTTGGCGGCGCTCTGCTGAACGACCTTGTCAATCTCGCCCATGGCCACGTTGACTTGCTCCACCCCCTGCGATTGCTCGCGGGAAGCGGCGGCGATTTCCGAAACCAGACCGGTGACCCGGTTAAAGTCCTCGTTGGCCTCCTCGACCGTGGCGGTACCTTCCTTGATCCTGCCCACGATGTCGTCTATCAGGTTGGTGGTGTTCTTGGCGGCATCGGCCGCACGCTGAGCCAAGTTGCGCACCTCCTCGGCAACCACGGCGAAGCCTGCCCCGGCCTCGCCCGCGCGCGCCGCCTCCACGGCGGCATTCAAGGCCAGTAGGTTGGTCTGAAAGGCGATCGCGTCGATGGTCTTGACGATCTTGGCGGTTTCCTGGCCTGCTCGCGACATTTCCTTCATGGAGTCGTTCAGCTGTGACATGGATGTCGCGGCCTTATGCGAGAGGCTGTCGGCCTGGGCGGCGTTGTCGGCGTTCTGGCGGATCATGGAGGCGATTTCCTCGAGCGAGGAGCTGGTCTCCTCCACGCTGGCCGCCTGCTGGGCGGCCCCAGAGGCCAAGGACTGGGCTGCGCCGGAAACCTGGGTGGAGGCCGTCGAAACCTGCTCGGCCCCGGCGTTGAGCCCTGTGACCACCTCCTTGAAAATATTGGAGGTTTCGCCAAGCTCGGCGGTGCTGAAGGACTTGAGCCCCTTGAAAAGCATGCGCAGCGATTGGGACACCGAGCGGGCCACCATAACCCCCACCAGCAGGCACAGCAGTATTCCGGCCAATGCCACGCCGATCATGAGATTTCGGGATGAAGAGTAGGCGGCTGCGCTATCGGCCTTGTCCGTATCCATGGACTTGTCCGCGGCGTTGGTGATCGCATCTATGATGGCCTGGGCCTCGGATAGTGCCTCGTGCCCCTTGCCGGCCGAGAGCTGCGTGGCCAACTCATTGCCGTTCTCCAGGGCCTTGGCCTGCACCTTGGCGTCGGCTGCCACCAGCTCGCCCCAGGCGGTCTTGAACTCGTTGAATTTGCTCATGTCCCTGGCGGGCAGGACCTTCTCCAAGGCCGTCAGCCGGGCGTTGATGGAGGCCTTCAGCTTTTCGATGTCCTGGGAGAGCTTCTTCATCTCAGCTTCGTCGGTTTCGAGGACCATGTTCTTCTCGGCCCGTTGCACGGCCAGCATGTCCCGCTCGATCTGCAGCACAACCAGCGCCCGAGCGCCCAGGTCTGTGCCCGCCGCGGCCTGGGCAGCCTCCAACTGATGGTCAACGTCGGCCAGCTCTCCCAAGGACTTCTCGGCCTTGCGCACCGCCACGCCCACCTCCTTCCTGGAGATGATCTTGGCCTCCACGTTGGAATTCAGCAGGGCCAGGCGCATAACCTCCTGGTGAATCTCCCTATAGCGTTTCCAAGCCGCCTCAAACTGGGCGATCTGGGCCTTCTTGAACCGCCCCGGGATTGCCGGAGACTCCAAATCTTGAGAGGATGGAGTCATGGGCAAGCAAACCAGATATTCGCCAGAGGTGAGGGAGCGGGCGGTTCGGCTGGTGGCGGAGCACACCGGTGAATACAGCTCGCAATGGGCAGCCATCTGCTCGATCGCGGCCAAGATCGGTTGCACAGGGGAGACCCTTCGCAATTGGGTTCTTCAGGCGCAGCGGGACCAGGGCCTCAAGCCAGGGCTGACCAGCGATGAGCGCAAACGACTGAAGGAGCTTGAGCGCGAGAACCGGGAGCTGCGGCGGGCCAACGAGATACTGCGCAAGGCGTCCGCTTTTTTTGCTCAGGCGGAGCTGGACCGCCGACCTCGGTGAAGGTGTCGTTCATCGACAGCCATCGCCATGCCTACGGGGTCGAGCCGATCTGCGCAGAGTTGCCGATCGCCCCGTCGACCTACTACGAGCAGAAGGCCCGCCAGGCCGATCCTGGGCGGTTGCCGCAGCGTTTGCAGCGAGACGTTGTTCTGTGCTCTGAAGTCCGCCGGGTGTGGGAGGCTAACTTTCAGGTTTATGGCGCGGACAAAGTGTGGCGGCAACTTAGCCGCGAGGGCGTGGCTGTGGCCCGCTGCACGGTGGAGCGTTTGATGCGGGCCATGGGGCTTCAAGGTGCCGTGCGGGGCAAGAAGTTCAAGACCACCGTGGCCGACGACAGCGCCGCCCGGCCGGTCGACTTGGTGAAGCGCAACTTTATCGCCAGCCGGCCTAATGAGCTTTGGGTGGCGGATATTTCATTTGTCGCCACCTGGCGGGGATTCGTGTTCGTGGCCTTTGTGATCGACGTGTTCGCCCGCATGATCGTGGGCTGGCGGGTTTCCAGTTCGCTACGCACCGATCTGGCCCTGGACGCATTGGAACAGGCATTGTGGGCTCGCCAGATTACCGACCCTCTGGTGCACCACAGCGATCGCGGCGTCCAGTACGTCTCTATCCGCTACACGGAGCGCCTAGCCGAAGCGGGTATCGAGCCTTCCGTCGGCAGCGTCGGCGACTCCTACGACAACGCCTTGGCCGAAACCATCAACGGCCTTTACAAGACCGAGGTGATCCGCCGGCGCGGCCCCTGGCGCCAGATCGAGGACGTGGAATTTGCTACTCTGGAATGGGTCGATTGGTTCAACAACCGGCGGCTGCTCGAGCCCATCGGCAATATCCCACCCGTGGAGTACGAGCAGGCGTATTATCAGGGTCTAGAAGCTCCGGCCATGGTGGTCGGACTCAACTAATTGAGCCTCCGGAAAAACCGGGGCGGTTCAGTGCATCAGCCTTGACCCGATTCCCGCGCCGCCCAATCATTACCTTGATGCATGACAAAGACTGAAAGCCATGCGTCATGCTGATTTTACCAATTATTAACTATGTATTGATTGGGCTCCAAAACGCGTTTACGGCCACACCAACTTTTTAATTTTTGAATTGGCTTGAATCAACCCTTAGGTTTTCCAACGACAGGACTGGACTCGGATTAAATCAACCCTGAAGCTCCGGATGAACCGAACCTGGCGTCAAAACAGATAGTTAATTTCCGGCCACTTCCATTTTCGGTGGTCACCCTTGCGATCCAGCCTAATGACTCGTGTCGCCTGGTATTATAATTTTGTAGCATAAGCGAACGATATGTCCACCTAATAATGGTTGTGAATGCGTTTATTAATAAATCAATCTGTCGATCGGCTGTGCCCAGAATTATTTGCCACACCATAACCATGTCTAATTATTGGTAATATTGCCAGCGCTTTCGTGCGAAACCCAGCCGACAAACAGTCCGACATCAACACCGCAGAATCTACTTTATTTCATATGTTTTAATATTCTTTATGCCACAGGAGAATCTCCCCCGATCTTGTGGCGCCTAAAAAGTTCCGATAATGGCCCTGGAGGTGTTGGCGGCGGTGGCCACCAGCTCGCGGACGAGATCAGCCAGGAGGTTGAGGTCCTGGAAACGGTAACGCAGATCACTCCAAGGGAGATCGTGGCCCCCCACCCCGCGCGGGGTGAGACTTTCCATCATTCAGGAATGGCAACAGCCCTTCGCGGCATGGTTCAGGTTGTACAACCACGAGCGCTCTGACCAGGTCACCACCATAACCAGGGATAAATTCCGAAACTTCGCCGCCGGGCTGGTCAAGAAATTGTCGGGTAATTATGACGCGAACGCGATTGACATGGTGGAGAGCCTTAAACGCCGCCTGGCGAGCCGGGCCAACTTTTACCAATATACCGATTTCATTGCCACCATCTACCCCAAGCTGGACAGTATAGTCTTCTGGAAACTGGCGCATTGGTTGGCCAGAAAGTATCTGACCTCAATCAAGAAACTGACGCTCCATCTATTCCGACGGCCTGCCGAGGGACAAGCCAAGACCTGGCCGCTGTTCGACAGGAGCGGGAATGTAAACCTGTGCGGCACTGCCCTGAAACGGCTAGTCGGCAGCCGGAAGCATCCGTTCCGGTGGCATAACCCAACTGTCAACCCTTAAACTAATGAAGGATAAAAAGCGAAACACCGTCGCCGCGCGCTACGCGCTACCATGATGTCGCCATGGCCATGGGCCATGCTTAAACGGAGAACCGTAGGCGCCGAGAGGCGCACATCTGGTTCGGGGAGGAGAAACAGGGAAATAGTCCGACTACGACGCCTCGTTTCTTACTCCACTTCCCACACGGGAGGGCTGGCTGTACCTGGCGGTGATCCTGGGCCTGTATTCCGGTCTTGTGGTGGGCTGGTCCACGCCTGGCCACACGAACAGAAGGCTGGCGCTTGGCGCCTTGGATCTGGCGATGGGCTGCCGTCATCCTGGCCCTGGTTTGCTGCATCGCTCTGACCTTGGCAGCCAATATGCCTGCGCCGGGTACCAGCAGGCCCTGAAGTCCCACGGCATGGTTTGCAGCATGGGCCGCAAGGGTGATTGCCGGGACAACGCCCTCATGGAGAGCTTCTTTCACACGCTCAAGACCAAGCTGGTCCATCACCGGGATTGCCAAACCCGCTGGGAGGCCGAGGCAGGTATTTTCCAGTATATCGAGGCCTTCTACAACCGAGGCCGTAGACACTCCGCCCTGGGTTTCGTCACCCCGGCGGAGTATGAGATGATCATGTTGGCCGCTTAACCACGTGTCCGCCATAGCGGAGGAAGACCACACCCAAACTTGGCGGCAAGAATTAAGTTACAGCCCTTGCCAATGCAGGTCGCCCATGCTACCTGCCGGGCACGCTCATCCATAGTCTTGTGTAAACAAGACAAGAGTGAGAATTTACTAGACTCTCACTCCTAATTTGACACTTTTTATATGATTCTTCTTCAGAAGGGTATGTCGTCGTCGCCCAGGGGGGGCGGGCCGTAATCGTTGCCGCCGCCGGAGGAACCCTGGCCCGAGCCGCCCGGCGCGCCGCCCAGGAACTGGATGTCGCGGGCGTTGACCTCGGTCATGTATCGTTTGTTGCCGTCTGGGTCGTCCCAGGAACGGGTCCGCAGGCTGCCCTCGACGTAGACCTGCTTGCCCT
>JAJZPI010000139.1 GCA_021811275.1 Deltaproteobacteria bacterium | reverse complement strand
CCGCCGCCGCCGCGCCCGCCGCGGACCCGGCCGCCGAGGCCAAGGCCAAGGCCGCCGCCGAGGCCGCCGCCAAGGCCCAGGCCGAGGCCGCCGCCGCCGCCAAGGTCAAGGCCGAGGCGGAAGCCAAGGCCAAGGCCGAGGCGGAAGCCAAGGCCCAAGCCGCCGCCGAGGCCAAGGCCCACGCGGACAAGAAGGCCGCCGAGGCCGCCGAGCTGGCCGCCCTGCGCGCCAAGAGGGCCGAGGAGAGGGCCGCCCATGCCAAGGCCGCCTGCGCGCCCGTCCGCAAGGAAGGCGTGGAGTTCGGCAAGGACCGCGAGCCCGGCACCGCCGGACCCGAAGCCCTCTATATCTATCGCACCTTGGCGAGGTGGAGCCTCAGGGGTCCCGGCTACCTGAAGTAGGCAGAAAACGCGGCTGGGAGGAGCCGCGCAGGGCAATAGATACCGAGAGGGGGAATACCCAAACTAGAGGAGGAACCTCTGATGTCGGCTGAAGAGATCAAGGCCAAGGCCGAGGCCAAGGAAGCCAAGAAGGCCAACCCCAAAGAGGTGACCATAGACGTCGCCACCACCCAGATGCTGGCCAAGGCCCAGGCCGATGGGTGCGAGACCATATTCGACCGGGCCGTGACCATGAAGCCCTGCAACATCGGCGAGCAGGGCACTTGCTGCAAGATGTGCGCACAGGGCCCTTGCCGCCTGCCCCTGACCAAAAAGGTCACCGACAGCGGCGTGGATGACCGCATGGGCCTCTGCGGAGCCACCCCCGAGACCATCGCCGCCCGCAACTTCGCCCGCATGATCGCCGCCGGCTCCGCCGCCCACAGCGACCACGGCCGCGGCGTGGCCGAGATCTTCCTGGCGGCCGCCCGCAAGGAAACCAGCGACTACACCATCAAGGACACCGAGAAGCTCCTGGAGATCGCCCCCGACTTCGGCGTGCCCACCACGGTCATGGTCGACGGGGCCGAGCAGGAGCGCGATATCTACGAGATCGCCGAGGAGGTCGGCGTGGCCGCCCTGGCCCAGTGGGGCCAGCAGGAAGGCGAGCTGCCTCTGTTCAAGCGCGCCCCCGCCCCCCGCTACGAGATCTGGAAGAAAGAGGGCGTGCTCACCCGGGGCATCGACCGCGAGATCTGCGAGATCATGCACCGCACCCACATGGGCGTGGACCAGGACTTCCGCAACCTGATGAAGCAGGGCGCGCGCGTGGCCCTGGGCGACGGCTGGGCCGGCTCCATGACCGCCACCGACCTGCAGGACGTGCTCTTCGGCACGCCCTACCCCATCCAGGGCGAGATCAACCTGGGCGTCCTGAAGGAAGACCACGTCAACATCATCGTCCACGGCCACGAGCCGCTGCTCTCGGAGATGATCGTGGTGGCTGCCCAGGATCCGGAGATGCTCGAGTACGCCAAGACCAAGGGCGCCAAGGGCATCGTCCTGGCCGGCATGTGCTGCACGGCCAACGAGATCCTGGTCCGTCACGGCATGCCCATCGCCGGCAACTATCTCCAGCAGGAGCTGGCCATCGTCACCGGCGCCCTGGACGCCATGGTGGTCGACGTGCAGTGCATCATGGAGAACCTGGCCAACATCGCCAAGTGCTACCACACCAAGCTCATCACCACCAACCCCCGGTGCATGATCGAGTCCGGGGACACCACCCACATCGAGTTCGACGAGCACCACGCCCTGGAAGACGGCAAGAAGATTGTCAAGACCGCCATCGACAACTTCGTCAACCGCCGCCCCGGCTCCATCCAGATTCCCAGCGCCAAGGAAAAGATGGTGGTGGGCTTCTCCTGGGAGGCCATCAACTACCACCTGGGCGGCACCTTCCGCGGCTCCTTCGTGCCGCTCAATGACAACATCATCAACGGCCGCATCCGCGGCGTGGCCGGCGTGGTGGGCTGCAACAACGCCCGTCAGACCCACGACCAGGCTCACCTGACCCTGATCAAGGAGCTGATCAAGAACGACGTGATCGTTCTGACCACCGGCTGCTCGGCCATGACCTGCGGCAAGTTCGGCCTGCTCACCCCCGAGTCGGCCAAGGTCTACTGCGGTCCCGGCCTGGCCGAGGTCTGCGAGACGGTGGGCATCCCGCCGGTGCTGCACATGGGCTCCTGCGTTGACAACAGCCGCATCCTCATGGCCGCCACCCAGGTGGTCAAGGCCGGCGGCCTGGGCAAGGATCTCTCCGATCTGCCGGCGGCCGGCTGCGCCCCCGAGTGGATGAGCGAGAAGGCCATCGCCATCGGCCAGTACTTCGTCAGCAGCGGCGTCTACACCATCTTCGGCGGGACCCTGCCGGTGACCGGCTCGCCGCGCTTCCAGAAGCACCTGTTCGAAGAGATGGACAGCATCTACGGCGGCCGCTGGGATCTGGTGGAGGACCCCCTGGAGATGGCCCGCCGCATGATCGAGCACATCGACAAGAAGCGCAAGGCCCTGGGCCTGGACAAGGCCAAGGAGCGCGTGCTCATGGACATGGCCGACCGGCAGAAGCTGGACGCCGCCTAATTCTTCTCGAAGGAGGAGCCAAAAAAAATGTCCAAGATGGTTGCATTCGCCGCCATACAAGGCGCGTACAATATCGTCTCCAAGGCCGAGGGCATCTACAAACGCGCTTTGGAGCAGTACGGACCCGAGCAAAAGCTCGAGTTCCCCAACACCGCCTACTACCTGCCCATCATCTATTCGCTGCTGGGCATCCCGGTCAAGACCATCGGGGACGCCAAGAAGGCCTTGGACGTGGCCCGCAAGCTGCTTCCCCCCCACGTAAAGAACTTCAACCACCTGCCCTACCTGGGCCCCCTGCTGGACGCCGGCATGGCCTCGCTGTTCGCCGAGGAGATAGTGGAGGCCATCCGCTACATCGACGACCCCAACTTCTACTACACCTCCGAAGAGTGCGAGACGGTGCTGGACGGAGGCAAGGTGGACTGGTCCAAGAGCCGCATCTGGCTGGGCGCGGCCGAGGACACCGTGTTCCGTAAGCGCGGCGTCGAGTTCGTCGACGGCTCCGCTCCGGGCTTCGCCGCCATCGTCGGCGCCGCCCCCAATCCCGAGACCGCCAAGCTCATCGCCGAGGAGTATCAGCGCCGGAACCTCTACGTGTTCATGTGCGCCAACCAGGCCGGCACCACCTTCACCGAGCAGCTCATCGAGGCTGGCGTGCAGGTGGGCTGGAACACCCGCCTGGTGCCCTTCGGGCTCGACATCAGCGCCGCCGTCTTCGCCCTGGGCTTCGCCAACCGCGCGGCCATGGCCTTCGGCGGCATCAAGCCCGGCGACTACAAGAAGATGCTGCTCTACAACAAGGACCGCATCTTCGCCTTCGTCAACGCCCTGGGCGAGGTCAACGCCGAGTGGGCGGCCAACGCCGCCGGCTGCGTGAACTGGGGCTTCCCCACCATCTCCGACACCGACATCCCCGAGATCCTGCCCACCGGCGTGTGCACCTACGAGCACGTGGTGGCCAACGTCAAGCACGAAGACATGGTCCAGAAGTCGGTGGAGATCCGCGGCCTCAAGACCGTGGTGACCAAGGTCGACGTGCCGGTCTCCTACGGCGCGGCCTTCGAGGGCGAGCGCATCCGCAAGGACGACCTGTTCGTGGAGTTCGGCGGCGGCAAGACCCAGGCCACCGAGCTGGTCGAGATGGCCGACATGGACGCCATCGAGGACAACAAGACCATCGTCATCGGTCAGGACATTCCCGACCTGGGCGAAAAGGGCGGCAGGCTGCCCCTGGGCATCTACGTGCAGGTGGCCGGCCGCAAGATGCAGCCGGACTTCGAGCCCATTCTGGAGCGCCAGATCCACCACCTCATCAACTACGCCCAGGGCGTCATGCACATCGGCCAGCGCGACATCGCCTGGATCCGCATGGGCCGGCCTGCGGTGGACAAGGGCTTCACCCTGAAGCACATCGGCCAGATCCTGCACGACATGTTCCACAAGGACTTCGGCAGCATCCTGGACAAGGTGCAGGTGACTCTCTACACCGGCAAGGAAGACGTCGACAAGTTCTCCGCCAAGGCTCGCGCCGCCTACAAGACCCGCGACGCCCGCGTGGAGAACATGACCGACGAGAGCGTGGAGACCTACTACTCCTGCACCCTCTGCCAGTCCTTCGCCCCCAGCCACGTTTGCGTGGTCAGCCCCGAGCGCACCGGCCTCTGCGGCGCCTACAACTGGATGGACTGCAAGGCCTCCTTCGAGATCAACCCCACCGGCCCCAACCAGCCCATCGAAAAGGGCGAGTGCATCGACCCGGTGCTGGGCCAGTGGAAGGGCTGCAACGACTTCGTTTACAAGGCGAGCCGTCAGAAGATCGACCACTACAACTTCTACAGCATCGTCTATGACCCCATGACCACCTGCGGCTGCTGCGAGTGCATCGCCGCCCTGCTGCCCGGCTGCAACGGCATCATGACCGTGCACCGCGACTACACCGGCGAGACCCCCTGCGGCATGAAGTTCACCACCCTGGCCGGCGTCATGGGCGGCGGCGCCTCCTCGCCGGGTTTCGTGGGCCACTCCAAGTACAACATCACCCAGCGCAAGTTCGTCGCCGGCGATGGCGGCCTCCTGCGCCTGGTCTGGATGCCCAAGTCCCTGAAGGAAGAGCTGCGCGAGGGCCTCGAGCGCCGCGGCAAGGAGCTGGGCGTGCCCGACCTGATCGACAAGATCGCCGACGAGACCGTGGGCATCGACGAAGCCTCGGTCTTGGCGCACCTGCAGAAGGTGGGCCACCCGGCGGTGAGCATGCCGCCCATCGTGGGCTAGATCGAACCAAGGCGGGGCCCCCCCGGGGGGAGGGGCCCCGCTTACTGCTCCCATTTTTTTATCGCGCTCGCGGGCTCTTCGGGAAGGAGTGAAGCATGGCCCTCACCGGCATTCAAATTTTCAAACTACTCCCCAAAACCAACTGCGGGGAGTGTGGGGTACCGACCTGTCTGGCCTTCGCCATGAACTTGGCCGCCGGCAAGGCGGAACTGGATTCCTGCCCCTACGTCTCGGCGGAGGCCCGGGAGCAGCTGGCCGAGGCCAGCGCGCCTCCCATCCGTCCGGTGACCATCGGCAGCGGCGACACTGCGGTCAAGGTCGGCGGCGAAACGGTGCTTTTCCGTCATGAGAAGACCTTCTTCAACCCCTGCGCCTTCGCCGGCGCCCTCAAGGACACCGACGGCGACATCGCCGACAAGGTCAAGCGCTGGGCCAAGCTCCAGTGGGAGCGCGTGGGTCTGAACCTGCGCCCCGAGCTGGTGTTTCTCACCTGCGCCTCCGGCGACGCCGGCAAGTTCGCCGCCGCGGCCAAGGCCGTGACCGACAACTCCGACCTGTCGCTGATCCTGGCCTGCGAGGATCCGGCCGTGCTGGGGCCGGTGGCCGAGCAGTTCAAGGACAAGAAGCCCCTGCTCTACGCCGCCACCCAAGCCAACGCCGACAAGATGTGCGCCATCGCCGGCGCCACCGGCTGCCCGCTGGTGGTCAAGGGCGTGGACCTCGAGGATGTCATGGCCCTGACCGCCGAGCTGACCGAGGCCGGCCTCAAGGACCTGATCATCGACAGCGGCGCCCGCGACCTGGCCGGCATTTTCGAGGACAATATCTCCACCCGCCGCGCCGCCCTGCTCAAGGGCAACCGCGCCCTGGGCTTCTCCCCCATCAGCTTCGCCAACGCCGTCGGCGCCGACCTGGCCGAGCAGACCGTGGCCGCGGCGGCCATGGTGGCCAAGTATTCTGGCATCATCGTCCTGGACGACTTCCAGGCCGAGAGCATCTTCCCGCTCCTGCTGGAGCGCCTGAACATCTACACCGACCCGCAGCGGCCCATGACCGTGACCCAGGGCATCTTCGAGATCGGCGGCCCGGGCCCCGACTCCCCGGTGGCCATCACCACCAACTTCTCGCTGACCTACTTCATCGTCAGCGGCGAGATCGAGTCCTCCCGGGTGCCCACCTGGTTGCTCATCAAGGACACCGAGGGCCTGTCGGTCATGACCGCCTGGGCCGCCGGCAAGTTCAGCGGCGACGACGTGGGCATGTTCGTCAAGAAGAGCGGCATCGACCAGAAGGTCAACCACAAGTCGCTCATCATCCCGGGCTACGCTGCGGCCATCGCCGGCGACCTCGAGGAAGAGCTGCCCGGCTGGAACATCATGATCGGTCCGCGCGAGGCGGGCCATCTGCCCAAGTTCCTTAAGGAGTGGAAGGCCTAGGGCCCTTGGGCCTGGTCCCGACCCCCGAACCATAGAAGAGGGTGACCCATGAAGATCATTGGCGAGAACCTTAACGTCATAAAGAAGGTCATTGGCCAGGCTTTCAAGGACCGCAACCCCGAGCCGATCCAAAAATTGGCCCTGGAAGAGAAAGCCGCCGGCGTGGACTGGATCGACATCAACCTGGGACCGGCCCGCAAGGGCGGACCCGAACTGATGGAGTGGGTGGTCAAGACCGTGCAGGAGGTAGTCTCCGACGTACCGCTGGCCCTGGACACCTCCAACATCGAGGCCATCGAGGCCGGCCTGGCCGTGCACAAGGGCACCGCCCTGGTCAACTCGGTCATGGCCCGTCCCGAGCGCTACACGGTCATGCTGCCCATGGTGGCCAAGTATGGCGCGGACATGATCGCCCTGCTCTGGGGCCCCGAGGGCCTGCCCCGCGACGAGAACGAGCGCGCCGCCCTGGCGGTCGAGCTTTGCTACGCCGCCAACGAGGCCGGCATCCCCAACGAGAAGCTGTTTGTCGACCCCATCATCACCCCGGTCAACATCCAGCAGCCCCAGCTCATGGCCACTCTGACCTTCACCCAGATGCTCCAGGACATCGCCCCCGGCGCGCGTAGCACCAACGGCCTGTCCAACATCAGCAACGGCACCCCGTGGCGTGAGCCCCTGAACCAGATCTACATGATCATGCTCGAGCGGGCGGGCATGTACTCCTGCATCGCCGACTTCGAGGACAAGCTGATCATGGACATCGCCCGCGGCAAGCGCGACGACCTCGTACAGGTCGTGCACAAGGTCCAGGACGGCGAGATCACCAGCCCCGACCAGGTCGAGGGCGACGAGGCCAAGCTCTTCGTGCGCGGCGCCCGCGTCATCCTGGGCCACAGCCTCTACTCCGACTCCTGGATGAACATGTAACCAGGCCAGCGGGGTGAGGGGCGGGGGCGACAAGCCCGGCAGCCGCCCGAGATCGATGAGATGACCCATGCCAGAAGGCCGGCGGGGAGAAATCCCCGCCGGCCTTTTTTATGATAAAGAGGCCGATTCCTTCCTAGACTCAAAAAGTAGCAGATGCTATAAATTGGCATATATTGGGTGCCAGCACATTATAACCACAAATTGTAGGGCAAGTATGACCCTTGATAACCTCCCCGTAGAGATAAGGAACCTTTACGAAGTATACGAGTGGCGACATGCCTCGGCGATTCTCAAGGACGACTTCTCTGCCGAGTGGAACGACATAATAGAAGTATTACGTAGCTTCAGACTGTTAAGAAGCGATGTGAGAGCGCCGGGAGGCGGCAAATCGCCTATCTCGTTGAAAATAGATGGTCAATTTTATCGAAGAGGGTGGGTAGAAAAAGCTTTCGATACAAAGATGGTGATAGATGGGCAACCATTAGATTCTCCAACGCACAGCATTGATTGTTTTAAGAACCAAATTGGCTTAGAGATAGAATGGAATAACAAGGACCCTTTTTTTGATCGTGACTTAAATAACTTCAGGTTGTTATTCGACTTACGTGCGCTGAGCGTAGGGGTTATCGTTACGCGATGCGACGAATTACAAGAAATATTCAATCAACTCGGCAAAGGTAAATCCTACGGGCAATCCACTACGCATCTAGGTAAATTGCTCCCAAAAATCCAGGGAGGAGGCGGTGGTGGGTGCCCCATTCTCGTTTTTGGCATATCAAAGAAATTGTACGTGGAGGACTGATACTGTGTCGCAAACCACGCGTGCAGGACTGACAGCAGCTGAAGACTTACTATCCAGAAATTTTGGTAGGTTTGGAACTATCGTGGCCGACCCGCCATGGAGATTTAATAATCGCACCGGGAAAATGGCGCCTGAACATAGGCGGTTGATGAGGTACCCAACACTAAGTATTCAAGAAATAAAAGAATTGCCGGTAGCGCAATTGGCTTTGCCCAAGAGCCATCTGTATCTATGGGTACCGAACGCATTGATCGAAGAGGGCTTCGATGTCATGAGGCGTTGGGGCTTTAAGTATAAAACCAATTTGGTCTGGTACAAGGTGAGGAAAGATGGCGGCCCCGATGGGCGAGGGGTGGGCTTCTATTTTCGAAACGTCACAGAATTATTGTTGTTCGGAGTTAGGGGCGGTATCCGAACCTGCGCCCCTGGGCGTCGTCAGGTAAATGTGATGATCAGCCGAAAGCGGGAGCATTCCCGCAAGCCAGAAGAAATGTATGACATTGTCGAGTCCTGCAGTCGGGGGCCATACCTAGAGATGTTTGCCCGCCACCCGCGAGAGGGATGGGTTCAGTGGGGCAACGAAATAGCCGATGATCAGTCCACAAGTTTGGTGCTGCATTCCTGGCCCAGGGCGGTAAGGGGCCGCATCCAAGCGCTATGAAATAGTCAGGGGTAGGGAGCGCGGACGTTCGTTTGGCTTCGCAAGCTCCAGTGATTTTTTATAACTATAAGCAGAAGTTAGCCGAGAGCGTCTCCCATGGCCGAAGAAAAAAAGGAGCCCTGGCTCAACTACGTCGCGCTCACCACCGTCATCTTCGCCGTCTGCGCCACCCTCTCCACCTTCAAGGGCGGCCAGTTCTCCACCCGCTCGGTCATGAGCCAGTCCCAGGCCTCGGACCAGTGGGCCTACTACCAGGCCAAGAGCATCAAGAGCTATCTCTACGAGGGCCGCAAGGAGGCCCTGGAGATCCAGCTGCGAACCGAGCGCCCCGGCTCCGAGCAAAGGGCCGAACTGGAAAAACGCATCGCCCGCTACGCCGAGCAGATCAAGCGCTACGAGCAGGAGAAGGCCGAGATAGGCGCCAAGGCCAAGGCCCTGGAGGAGGCCCGCGAGCAGGCCCAGAAGAACTCCGGGGTGTTCGGTCTGGCCATAATCTTCCTGCAGATCGCCATCCTGCTCTCCTCCATCGCCGCCTTCATGAAGAAGAAGCCGGTGTGGCTGTTGGGAATGGTGGTGGGGGCGGTGGGCCTGGTCTATTTCGTCAATGGCTTCGTTATGTTCTTTTAGGGTGGGGGCGGGCGGCGAAGGTCCCGCCGGCCCCGCTCAACGCTTGCCCTCTCCCGCCGCCTTCTGCTAATGTGAGGATTAATCTTAAAGCTCTGCCCCAATGAGATCGATGGCGGGAACCAGGCCCGGCCGCCATCCCAAGGACGACCAAGGAGGACAGCAGATGAAGAGAGTGTTGGCGGTATCGATCCTGGCCGCGTTGCTCGCCGCGATGATGGTGGCCCTGGGGGCCGGGACGGCCATGGCCCAGGCCCAACCGGTCATGGGCGTGGCCGAATTCCAAAACTCCTCCGGCGCGGCCTGGTGGCGCGGCGGCATGGGCTGGGACCTGGCCGGCATGGTCACCAATGAGCTGGCCGCCACCGGCAAATTCCGCATGGTCGAGCGCAGTAAGCTCGAGCACGTGCTGCGCGAACAGGACCTGGGGGCCAGCGGCCGCATCCGCAAAGGCACCGAGGCCAAGATCGGAAAGGTCACCGGCGCGCAATTCCTGGTCCTGGGCACCGTGACCGCCTATGAGGAAAACACCAGCGGCACCGGCGGCGGCATCAGCGTGGGCCCCCTCTCCTTCGGCGGCTCCCAGTCCACCTCCTATATGGCCGTGGACCTGCGCGTGGTGGACACCACCACCGGCGAGGTGGCCTACGTGCGCACCGTGGAGGGCAAGAGCGAGTCCTCCGCCGCCAGCGTGGGCATCCACGCCGGCTTCTTCGGCGGCAATTTCGGAGGCATGGAAAAGACCCCCGCCGGCAAGGCCATCCGCGCCTGCGTCATCGAGATCGTCGACTACCTCCAGTGCGTGATGGTCGACCGCGGCCCCTGCCTGCAGGAGTACGGCGCCAAGGAGCAGCGCCGCCGCGAAAAGACCAAGGGCGCCATCAAGCTGGACGACTAGGCCCGCCCATCGAGCTGAGACGTCGCCCATCGAGCTGAGACGTCATGGACCAAAGGGGCGGCCTCCAGGGTTTCTGGGGGCCGCCCCTTTCCTTGGGAACACGGAGAACGACCATGCCCTACGCCAGATTCCTGTTCACGGCCGCCCTTTTGGCCCTGGCCCTGGCCAGCGCCGGCTGCTGGGGCGGGGGCTCCACCACCTCCACCTACAGCGAAACCAAGACCATCTCCACCGGCCAGGAGCTCATGGACCTCAAGAAGGCACGCGACTCCGGGGCCATCACCGAGGCCGAATACCAGCGCCTGCGCGAAAGCATCATCAAGAAGGCCCACGACTAGGCGGCGTGCCGGGCGCGTGCCGCCGGCAGGCCCCGGCCGCGAAAGGCGGGTTACGCTGTCGCTAACCCGCCCTACAGGAAGAATTCTGAAAAAACGTCCGGATGCCCGACCCGCTTTGCCCCGCCGGGGGCACAGGG
>JAJZPI010000138.1 GCA_021811275.1 Deltaproteobacteria bacterium | reverse complement strand
GCCGAGGAGACCGACCGGGTGGTGGGCTTCGAGATCGGGGCCGACGACTACCTGACCAAGCCCTTCTCCCCCCGAGAGCTGGTGCTCAGGGCCCGGGCCATCCTGCGCCGCACCCAGCCCCCCGCGGCCCCCAGCGGCCACTTGCGCCGCGGCGGGCTGGTCATGGACCCCGACCGGCACCAGGCCGAAATGGACGGCAGGCCCCTGGAGCTGACCGTCACCGAGTTCAAGCTGCTGCACCAGCTGGCCGCCCACCCCGGCCGGGTGCTCAGCCGCGAGTTGCTGCTGGAGACGGTCTGGGGCTATCAGTACCAGGGCTACTCCCGCACCGTGGACACCCACGTGCGCCGGCTGCGCAAGAAGCTGGGGCCCCGCCAGGACCTCATCGACACCGTGCGCGGGCTCGGCTACCGTTTCAAAGAGGAGGCCTGAGCCATCAACATTTCCTTTCAAGGGCGCGTTCTCGTCGGCAGCCTGCTGGTGGTGATCTGCACCCTGGCCCTGGTGGCCGTGCTGGGCCAGAACGTTCTGCGCCAACGCCTGACCGGCCTGGCCGAGGACAGCCTGGCGCGGGAGATCACCCTCCTGAAGGCCGTGGTCGAAGAAAAATGGCGCGACGGGCTCTCCCCGGCCGCCAGCGAGGAGTTGGCCCAACATTTGAGCGCGCACCTGCCCGGCATCCGGGTCACCCTGATTCTGCCCTCGGGGGTGGTGGCGGGCGATTCCCAGGTGGAGCCGGACAAGGTGGCCCAAATGGAGAACCACGCCCAGCGGCCGGAGGTCGCCCAGGCCCTGGCCGAGGGCCAGGGCCGCGCCGTGCACTACAGCCGCACCCTGGGCTACAACCTTCTCTATCTGGCCCGCCGCATAGACGGACCCGGGGGGCCCCGAATCATCCTGCGCGCCGCCCTGCCTCTGGCCGAGGTGGAAGCCACCCTGGCCCAGACCCGCGAACGCCTGGCCGGGGCCCTGGGCCTGGGCGTGCTGCTCTCCTTCTTCATGGCCTGGCTGGTGGCCAAGAGCCTTTCCAAGCCGCTGGCCCTGCTCACCCGCCGGGCCATGGACATGGGCCAAGGCAAGTTCCCCCCGGCCCTGACCCGCTATCCCCCCAGCGAGATGGGCCAGCTGGCTCGGGCCCTGGACGCCATGTCGGCCGGCCTGCGCCAGCGCATCGAGGACCTGGACTTGGCCCGCGGCCGCATGGAGGCCGTGCTCATGGGCATGGTGGAGGGCGTGCTGGTCATCGGCGTGGGCGGCGAGGTGCTCCTGGCCAACCAGGCCCTGCTCACCCTTTTGGGCATACCTTCGCCCCAGGGCCAGCCACTCACCGCCAACATCCGCAACCCCGGCCTTCTGGAGGCCCTGCGCGAAATTCGCCGAGGCGTCGCCCACGTCTCGCGGGAGATCACCGCCCAGACCACCCCTCCCCGACACCTGATGCTGGAGATGGTTCGCCTGCCCGGCGACCAGGCCGAGGTGGAGGTGGTGGCGGTGTTGCACGACATCACCGAGCGCAAGCGCACCGAGACCGTGCGCAAGGACTTCGTGGACAACGTTTCCCACGAGCTGCGCACCCCCCTGACCGCCATCCGGGCCTCGGCCGAGACCCTCCTGGACGGGGCGCTGGGGCAACCCGAACAGGCCGCCCGCTTCGTGGAGATGATCCTGCGTCACACCCGCCGCCTGGAGGACCTTTCCCGCGACCTCCTGCTGTTGGCTCAACTGGAGGCCGGCCTGGCCGTGCCGGAGATGCGGAACGTGGGCGCCGACCAGGTGGCCCGGCGGGCCCTGGAGGCAACGCGCGAGGCGGCTGGCCGGCGCGAGGCGGCCATCGAGCTCAAGCTGCCGGAGTGCCCGCCTGCCGTGGCCGCGGTCAGCCGGCTGCTGGAGCAAGCCCTGGTCAATCTCCTGGACAACGCCCTCAAGCATGGCGGCCCGGGCGTGCGGGTGCGCCTGGCGGTGGAAAGCCGCCCCTCCGAGGTCGTGCTGGAGGTGAGCGACAACGGCCCGGGCATCGCCTCGGAGCACCTGGGCCGACTTTTCGAGCGCTTCTACCGGGCGGGCCGCGACCGCTCCCGCGAGATGGGAGGCACGGGCCTGGGCCTGGCCATCGTCAAGCACGTGGCCCAAGCCCACGGCGGCCGGGTGGAGGTGGAAAGCCGCCTGGGCCGGGGCAGCGCCTTTCGCATCATCCTGCCCGCTGCGGCCTCGCGTCCGGCCCCCTCGGCCGGCGAAACGGATTTACCGCCCGCGGCCTCCCAATAAAATCACCTGGCGCCGCCCTCCGCCTCCTTGTAACCTTCCCCCATGTCCTGCGTGGTGGTGGTCAAAAAAGGCGGGCTCAAATCCCTGGCCCAGGGCCACCCCTGGGTCTACGCCCAATCCGTGGCCAGAGTCGAGGGCCGGGCGCGCCCGGGCGAAGTGGTTCGCCTGGTCGACGCCGAGGACCGCTTCCTGGCCTGGGCCTGGTTCAACCCCCAGAGCTACATCCGCGCCCGGCTCCTGGAGCGGCGCGAGGAGGTCGAGCCGGACCTGGCCTGGCTTGAGCGGCGCCTGGCCGAGGCGGTGGAGCGCCGGCGCGGCCTGGCCGAAAGCGGTCACGGGGCCTACCGCCTGGTCAACGCCGAGGCCGACGGCCTGCCCGGTCTGATCGTGGACCGCTACGGCCCGGGGCTGACCCTGCAGGCGCTCTCGGCCGGGGCCGAGTCGGTCAAGCACCAGGTGGCCGGCTGGCTGGAGACCGGCTTGGCGCCCGAGTGGATCTGGGAGCGCTCGGACCAGGAGGTGCGGCGGCTGGAGGGCCTGGAACCGGCTACGGGGCCTCTCCTGGGCCGGCCGCCGGAGCGACTGCGGGTGGATGAGCCCGGCTGCGCCTATTGGGTTGAGCCGGCCGCCGGCCAGAAGACCGGCTTCTTCCTGGACCAGCGCGAAAACCGCCGGCTTGTGGCCGGCATGGCCGCCGGGCGGGATATGCTAGACTGCTTCTGCTACAGCGGGGGCTTCGCCCTGCGCGGCCTGCTCGCCGGCGCGGCCCGCGCCACCCTGGTCGACTCCTCGGCCCAGGCCCTCGCCCTGGCCCAGGAGAATCTGGCCTTGAACGGCGTGCGGGAACGGGCCCAACTGGTCCGCGCCAACGTCTTCAATCAGCTCAGGGCCTATCGCGACGAGGGTCGGCGCTTCGGGCTGATCGTGCTGGACCCGCCCAAGCTGGCCCCCAACCGGGCCTCGCTGGCCAAGGCGGCCCGCGCCTACAAGGACGTCAACATGATGGCCCTGCGCCTGCTTCCCCTCGGCGGGCTGCTGGCCACCTTTTCCTGCTCGGCGGCCATGGACCGCCAGAGCTTCTGGGAGGTGCTGACCTGGGCCGCCGAGGACGCCGGCGCCCGCCTGCAGGTGCTGCACCAGCTTTCCCAGCCCGCAGATCACCCGGCCTTGCTGGGTTTCGCCGAATCGCAGTATTTGAAGGGCCTGGTGCTGCGACGCCTCTGAGGCCGTGGGAGGCGGGCGGACCGCCGCCCTTGACCGCCCGTGGCGGCTATTGTAAAAGTGGTAGCCTACGCACTAGGTTCGGCACCATCTGACCCGCGCCGTCTTGAACCAACAGGGAGCGAGCCGTGGATTGGTCCGCGCTAACCTTGGGAAATCTTGATTGGTCCTTTTTCATGGGCCTGGTCAACATCGTCATCATCGACATCATCCTCGCCGGCGACAACGCGGTGATCATCGCCATGGCCGTGCGCTCCCTGCCTCGGGAGCAGCGCCGCAAGGGCATCATCCTCGGGGCCGGGGCGGCGGTGGTGCTGCGCGTGGCGCTAACCTTTTTCGTCTCCCAACTCCTGGCCATCAACTTCGTCAAGTTCGTGGGCGGTGCGCTCATCGCCTGGATCGCGGTCAAGCTCCTGGTGCAGGGCGGCGGCGAACAGGAAGATGGCAAACAGGCGTCCAACCTCTGGCAGGCCATCCGCCTTATCGTCATCGCCGACATCACCATGAGCCTGGACAATGTGCTGGCCGTGGCCGGAGCCTCCCAGGGCAATCTTTTCCTGCTCCTGTTCGGCCTGGCCTTGTCCATCCCGTTCGTGGTCTTCACCAGCAACCTGCTCTCCTACCTGATGGACCGCTACCCCGTCATCATCTACCTGGGGGCCATGATCCTGGGCCGGGTGTCGGCCGAGATGATGCTGGGCGATCCCTTCATGGACAACTGGCTTCAGCCGCCGGCCTGGGTGCGCTACACGGTGGAGGCGATATTCGCGGTGGGAGTGATCGTGGTGGGCAAGCTCTGGTTGAAGTGGAAATTCAGGAACGCGGCCGGCGCGACGGCGCAGGACGCTACGACCGCCCAGACTGTCCAGGCCGCGCCCGCCGACAAGGAGGATTGACCATGGCCATTCTGACCATATCGCGCCAGTACGGCAGCGGAGGCCGCCAGGTGGGCCTGTTGGTGGCCGAAAGGTTGGGCTGCGAGCTGGTGGACAAATCCACTCTGCACCGGGACCTCCTGGCCCGGGGCGAGGTCTGGGCGCGGTTGGACATGGAGGTGGACGAGGTCAAGCCCGACCTCTGGGAACGCCACGACTGGCGCTACCACGCCTGGCTGGCCAACCTGGAATCGGCGATCTGGGACCACGCCGAGGGAGCGCGGACGGTGATCGTGGGGCGCGGGAGCAATTACATCCTGGCCGAGGCCCCCATATGCCTGCGGGCGCGGGTCGAGGCCCCCCTGGCCATGAGGGTGGAACGGATCATGGCCCGCGAGGGGATCGTCGAGCGCGCCCGGGCCGAGGAACTGGTCATCGAGGAAGACCGCCAGCGGGCCGGTTACGTGCGCTCCAACTACGGCCGGGGCTGGGACGAGGCGGTAGCCTACGATGTCAGCCTCGATACCGCGGCCCAAACCATCGCAGAGGTGGCGGCCCGTTTGGCGGGGCTATTGGAGGAAAAGGACCGCCTGGCCACGCCGGCGGACCGGCTGCGCCTGGCCGGCCTGGCCCTGGCCGCCCGGCTCAAGGCGCGCATCGCCAGCGAGCGCGATCTCCTGCTGCCCACCCTGAAGGTCCGGCATGCGCCCTCGGGAATCGAGGTTGAGGCGGTCATCCACAACCCCGGCGAGCGCGACAGGATCGAGCGTCTGGCCAAGGAGATATGCGGGGAGCATCCGGTGCGGCTTCTGCTCCATCGGCGGATCTAGCCTTGAGGAGGTCTTGAACTATTCGCCGGAGCCCTCCTCGGCGGGCAGGCCCCGGGACAAGGAGCCGGCCATGAGGGCGACCATAAGGGAGCCCACGCTCTTGTTCATGCGCCGGGCCTGATCCTGAAAATCCCGCCACAGATCCTGGGGTACGTTGGGAATGGTGATGGCGACCAACTTTCCTTCGGCCCGCGGATCTTCCAGGGTGCTCATTATTCAAGCCTCTTTCTCATTTCACACGGAAGGGCCGTGGGGCGGGGCCCGGATGCCGGGGCCTCCCGCGCGGCGCCGGCGATGGGGACTCCCTCACCCCCCGGCCAGCCGAGGGGAGGATGCCTTTTCCCAATTTTACGGGGCCTGGCTTCAGCCCGCAATCAAGATTCCGCCCCCTGCAACAGGGCAATACCGGCCTCGAACTGCGGTATAATAAACCCTGCACCACCCCCCGCAGGCCCGGCGGAGGGGAAAACCGTGGGGGAAACCGTGGGCAAAGCCGAATCGCGCCGTTTGGGCGAGCGCCAGTGGCGACCGCTGCTTCTGCTCGCTATCTGGACGCTGTCGATCTCCGCCGGACAGGCATGGGCCTTCGGCCAGCCCGTGGCCCCCAGCCAGGAGGAACGTGAGGCCCTGGAGTCGCTCAAGGGCAGCGTCTCCGGCGAAATCGTCTTTTCCTCCCGTCGCGATGGAAAGTGGCGGCTCTTTCGCATCCTACCCGACGGCGGCGACCTGGCGCGTCTGTCCTCGGGCACGGCCAACCATACCCGCCCCTTTTTCGTTTTGGGAGGGACCAAGCTCATCTACCAGAGCGACCAGGACGGGCCCAACCAGATTTGGATGGCCGAGCCCGACCTGACCCAGCCCCGCCGGCTCTCCCCGGCCGGGCGGGAGGAACGCTTCCAGGGCCTTACCGCCGACGGCGGCCGCATGCTGGTGGCCCGCTCCCTGCGCCCGCCGGCCTACCTCCTGCGCGACCTGGCCAGCGGCCGCGACACCCCGGTGGACTTCTCGGCCCACGGCATCAAAAACGGCAGGGTGGAGGCCATGCTCTCCCCCGACGGGACCAAAATCGCCTACCAGTTCAAGGACGGCGGGGAAGGCGAGCCGCCCCGGGCGGTCTACGTCATGGACCTGGGCCCCGACGGCAGGGCCGCCAACCCCCGCCGGGTGGCCAACGGCTGCTTCACCGCTTGGCGCTCCGATTCCAGCGCCTTCCTTACCTGCCAGTTCGCGGTCTTCCGGGGCGTGCCGGGCACCGAAATCTGGCTGGCCGACGATAAAGCCGCCCGCGAGCAGCTGACCACCAACCTGGACTGGAACTACTTCCCGGCCTGGTCGCCGGACGAGCGCTGGATGGTCTGGGCCGCAAGCCCCCTCTATTCCCACGACCAGTCCAGCGGCAAGTACGAGATCTATGTCAAACGCCTGCGCGACCGCAACCCCGTGCGGCTAACCTTCCATACCGCCCCCGACGTTGACCCCACCTGGCGGGCGGGCCGCAGCAAGATCAAGGGGCAGCCGACGGATTTCGTCTACGAGGCCGAAGACTACTCCCACGCCCCGGCCACGGTGGCGGCCGACCCCCAGGCCTCCGGCGGCAAGGCGGCCTTCGCTTCCTTCGGCGCCCCCAAGGCCGGCGGCATCGTCTACGGCCAGTACGACGTCCTGGCTCCTGGCCGCTATGTGGCCACCTTCCGGTTAAAATTTTCCCAACCCCGCGGCAAGGGCCTGGCCGCCGAGCTGGACGTGAGCGTGGACAACGGCCAGCGCATCCTGGCCAAGCTGCCCATCAACGGCTCGGAGATCAAGCCCGGCCGCTACCAGGAATACCAGCTGGAGTTCAACTCCGACCAGTTGCTCACGGCCCTGGAATGCCGTGTTTCCTTCTATCCCGGCGTGGCCGACCTGAGCGTGGACGTAATCACGGTCAAGCCGGCCAGCTCGCTGCCTTGGTACCAGCCGGCCAAGCGGATGTGGCCGGGACTGTTCGACTGAGGCCCCGGTTCGCTCGCCGGGCCTCGGCCCGTCTGCCTAGTCAACCCTCTGCCCGGAGGAAACCCTATGTGCTGCGCGAAGGAGCCCCTGCTCAGGCGGGAGGATTGCGTCCTGGTGGTGATCGACGCCCAGGAAAAGCTGATGCCGGTCATCGACGGCAAGGAGGGCGTCACGGAAAACATCCTGCGTCTGGTCAAGTTCGCGGCCATCGCGGGGCTACCGGTGGTGGTCAGCGAACAGATGAAGCTGGGGCCCACTCTGGCGCCCATCGCCGGGGAACTGAAAAATGCACGGGTCATCGAGAAGATCACCTTCGACTGCTTCGGCTGCGCCCCCTTTCGGGAGGAGATGGCGCGGCTGGGGCGCGGCACCCTGCTGCTGACCGGAGTGGAGGCCCATATCTGCGTGGCCCAGACCGCCCTGGGCGCGGCCGGCCATTACCGGGTGCAGGTGGTGGGCGACGCGGTTTCCTCCCGCACCGCCGCCAACCGCGAAACCGCCCTGGCCCGCCTGCGCCTGAGCGGCATCGTGGTCACCTCCGCCGAGATGCTGATCTATGAGCTGCTCAAGGAGGCCGGCACCCCCGAATTCAAGGCCACCCTGCCCTTGGTGAAGTAGCGCTCCGGCGCTATGGTTATTATGGCGAACCGTCCGCGCCGCCGGCGAGGGAGCCTATTAGCCCAATGATGACGACCTGGCAGTAGCCTAAAAACTTCTTGACGCGCCCCAAGGTTGGAAAGATCATTAATGCCATGAACGAACATGCCATAGCCGAGCCGGAACCCCAACTGGACTATCAGGCCCGCCGCCTCAGTGACCTGCTGCAGGAGATGATGAACTGCTGCCAGGGGCGCATGGCCGTGGAGTCCAAGAAGTTCGGCCTGCCCCCCGCCGAGCTCAAGTGCCTGTTGCTGTTCGCCCAGGAGCGCTACCTGACGGTCAAGGGCATCGCCGCCAAACTGGACGTGGCCAAGAGCCGGGTGACCAAGCTGCTCGACGGCCTGGAGGCGAAGGGCCTGATCGAGCGCCGCGAAGACCCCGCCGACGCCCGGGTGAAGCTGGTGCGGGCCACTCCCGCCGGACGCCGCCGCGCCGAGGCGGTGGGCAGCTTCCTGCGCGAGGCCCATCGCAGCATACTGCTTAACCTGGAGCCGGAACGCCGCCAATTCGTGCTGGCCGCCTTGGAGGAGTTGAGAGTCTCCATGGCCGCCGTGGAAAAACGGCTGGGCTGAGCCCCCGGCCCTCGAACCTCTGCCAAGGAGACGACATGACCAGGGAAGAGATCGAAAAGCTTATCGACGAGAGGGTGGAGCAGCGCCTGGCGGCCCAGGAGGCCAGGGCCATGACCATCATCGCCAGCAAGGGCACCCTGGACATGGCCTATCCCGTGCTCATCCTGGCCACCACCGCCGCGGCCATGGACCTGGAAACCAGCGTGTTCTTCACCTTCTATGGCCTGGACATCATCAACAGGCACAAGTACGCCAACTTGAAGGTGCCCCCCGTGGGCAACCCCGCCATGCCGGTGCCGGTGCCCAATATCATAGGCATGTTGCCGGGTATGACCGCCATGGCCACCGCCATGATGAAGAACTGGATGGGCAAAGTAAACATGGCCAGCATTCCCGAGCTGTTGGATGTGGCCCTGGAGAGCGGGGTCAAGCTGATAGCCTGCCAGATGACCATGGACGTGATGGGGATCAAGAAAGAGGACCTCATCGACGGGCTGGAATTCGGCGGGGCGGCCACCTACCTGGGCGAGGCGGCCAAGGCCCAGATAAACCTGTTCATATAGCCCGTTGCCGCCTTTGGCGCGGCCAAGGGGCTGTTTTGCAACGATTTCGTGAAAATGATCGCCGGGAGTAGTCCGCGGCAAGTGACAAAGCTCACAACTAACCGGCAAGATAAGAAAAATTAAGTTGACTTGGATTCTGGGCTGTGGTTGAATCTGTAGCCATCGAGTCCGGAAGCTGGGGTCGGTCCGTGGGGACGGGCTCCGATTCCGTGCATCCTTGGTGACAAGGTGTTCAGTTTTGCCGGCCCGGGGTTCGGGGTGAGCCCATCACGGCCGGCGGAAAACCCGGGGCGGCCGAATAAGCTGGTTGTCTTTTAGGAACCGGCCGCCGCGGGCAAAACCAGAAAAGGAGAGAAGAGGAATGAAGAAGCTGTTTGCGATCATGATCGCCGTGATGGCCATTGCGGCCATCGCCGGCTCCGCCTGGGCCCAGGCCACCGAGCCCGGCCCCAGCGCGGTCCTGGGCGGCCGTATCTGGACCGACCTGGGCTATCAGAACGTGTCCAAAGAGCAGACCACCAACCGTCGTGACGATGTCACCACCGCCTTCCTGCAGGTCTCCGCTCACAGCTACCTGCACGGCGTGTGGACCAGCGCTGACAAGACCACCGGTGGGTTGGTCGAGATCAGCGTGGCCGCTTCGGCCAACGACGCCGAGTCGGTCGGCCTGCGTCATGCCTATGGCTGGTGGAAGGTCGGCAACTGCCAGTTGATCGCCGGCCAGACCGACGGCTGGCTGGGCTCCCTGGCCTACGCCCCTCTGACCACCCTGGGCGCCAACCAGAGCAACAAGACCTTGATGATCAACTGGGGCTTTATGTACAGCAGCCGTTCGCCCCAGGTGCGCTTTGAGTGGCGGTCCGGCAACTTCGGCTTCAGCGTGGCCGCCGTGCAGCCCGCCGCCGAAGTGGCGACCACCATCGCTGGCGCCGACATGTACGCCAACGTGCCCCGCTTCGACATCGCGGCCGAGTTCAAGGCCGGCGGCTTCATGACCACCCCCGCCTTCGGCTGGAGCCAGCTGAAGTACCAGGGCGTGGCCGCGGGCTGGGATGACAACTACAACAGCTGGGTGGTCATGCTGCCCTTGAAGTACACTGTTGGTCCCTTCACCGCCAAGGTGCAGCTGCACACCGGCTCCAACACCGAGGCCGAGTGGATGGGCGAGCTGCCCAACGCCATGAAGAGCGCTCCCAAGATCCTGCCCGTGTGGTCGGCCACCGGCAAGGAGTACGACACCAAGGAAACCGGCGGCGTGATCGCCCTGGAGTACAAGATTGGCGCTCTGATGATCACCGGTGGCTACGGCCAGGTGCGCATCGAGAACGACTTCTGGAAGGCCTCCAACGGCTACCGCAACGACAACTACGACCGTCGGGGTTGGTTCGTGGCCCTGCCTTACCAGGTCACCAAGAACTTCTCTCTGAGCCCCGAGTTCCAGTACTACAACTACGGCGACAGCCCGGCCACCAACCAGGACATGGGCAACGAGTGGATCTGCGGCGTCGAGTTCAAGTTCCTGTTCTAATCTGCTGAGTTAAATAATCACCCCAGGAAGACCGGGGCCTTGCGGCCCCGGTCTTCTTTTTTTTATGCCTCGGCGCTTGGCTTGGGGCGGAAAAACCCGCCGTCGCGCCAGGTCCGAATCCGGGCGCCGCGGCGGGTTTTCGCCAGCCGATCAAGGGCGGCGTGCTCATACC
>JAJZPI010000007.1 GCA_021811275.1 Deltaproteobacteria bacterium | reverse complement strand
CGGCGGGGGAGAGGGACTGGCTGGCTAAAAAAAAAGCAAAGGGGAGGGCCGCGGCCGGCCTCCCCCTTGCCCTGCTTCCGGGCTGAAGTCGCCTCTAGATAGGGTTATTTGCCTCGTTCCACCGGATAGTCGGACTCGTCCCAGGCCTTGATGCCGCCAGGATGCCGGTACACGTCGGTGTAGCCCAGCTTGACTGCCCACATGGCGGCGTTGTGGCTGCGGGTGCACTTGGGGAAGCCGCAGTAAAACACGATCAGGCGTCCCTTGTCCGGGCCAAGGAGCTTCTCCAGTTCGGCCTTTTTGGCGGCGTCGAGCTGGGTCAGCTCGGGGATGGGGAACTCCATCTGCACCGCGCCGGGGATGTGCTGCTTTTTGTAGCTGTCCTCATAAGGCATGGTGTCGACGATGAGCATGGGCTTCTTTTCGTCGATCCACTTCTTGAGCGTGGCGGTGTCCACCACCTTGTAGGCGCCTCGGGTCGCTTCACTGTGGAAGTTGACAACCAGCTTCTCGTTGTCCAATTCCTTAGTACCAAAGGCGAGAGCCTGTCCGGCCAGTAGGACGCACGCGGCCATGGCCGCCAGGGCTACGCCGACAACCTTACGCAATTTCATCAGCGAACCTTCTCCTTCATCTGCGGCCGGCCCCATGGCCGGAACCAACCGCGTTCTGTTGGCGAGGGCCGCCGCCCTCTCCGCCAGAGGTGCATGTAGCCGGCGGCGGCCAGCATTACCAGGTCGCGTATCATGGCCTGGCGCAGGCTGTCGTGTTCTCCCATTTCCTCGGGGCTGAAGCAGCCGCAGTCCGCCTCCAGGCCCCTGAGGATGCCGAACCACAACACCGCCACGAACAGGACGAGCAGGGCCGTGGTCAGACCCAGGCCGCCCCGGAGCTCCAGGGCCAGGCCCAGGCCGGCGGCCAGTTCCAGCAGCGGCAGGCCCAGGGCAAGGGGGGACAGGGCCCAGGCCGGGGCCAGGTCGTGTTGGGAGATCACCCGCGCGAAGGCGCCGACATCAAGGAGCTTGGCCAGGCCGGCATAGAGGAAGACCGCGCCCAGGCCCAGGCGGGCTAGGGCGTAAAGCCAGACTCCCAAGTCCTTGGAGTGTGGTTTGATAGATAGAAACAATAGCAGATCTCCGGTCACATTTGGATAAGCCATGAAAACGGCTTGTGTCCGTTGCGAATCGCGGAGTATAAGCTATCTTATTTCAAGTAGTTGTCAAATACAAAGTGTTGATGGTGAATTTAGGTTAGGATAGATATTTGCTATGGTAGTGAGGCTGTGGGCAGATCCCGGCTACCAGTCCTGGCGGGCTCGGTTCATCAGGTCGGCTACCCGGCGGGCGTCCTCGGGCCGGTCCACCTCCGGCGAGTCGAACTGGGTGACCACGCAGCGCACCCGGTGGCCCGCCTCCAGCACCCGGATCTGCTCAAGCTTTTCCAGGTTCTCCAGGCGTCCGGTGGGCAGGCTCGCGAAGACGTCCAGGAATGCCTTGCGGTAGACGTAGACCCCCAGGTGCTTGAAGTAGGTGACCTCGCCGCCGTCGCGGGGGAAAGGGATGGCCTGTCGGGAGAAGTACAAGGCGTTGCCCCATTCGTCCATGACCACCTTGACGTGATTGGGGTCGCCGATCTCCTCGGGGCGGGTTATGGCCACCACCGGGGTGGACATGTTGATTTTAGGCTCGTGTCTGAGCGGCAGGGCCGTTTCGTTTATCACCTCCGGCGGCAGCAGCGGCTGGTCGCCCTGCACGTTGACCACCAAGTCGTCGTCGTCCACGCCCAGGGCCTGGGCCGCGGCGGCCACCCGGTCGGAACCCGTGCGGAGCGCGGCGGGCGTCATCACCGCCCGGCCGCCGAATGCCTCCACGGCGCTGGCGATGCGCTCGTCGTCGGTGGCCACGGCCACCATCGCCACCCCGGCGGCCTGGCCGGCCCTCTCCATGACGTGCTGGATCATGGGCCGGCCGTTGATCATGACCAGGGGCTTGCCCGGAAAGCGGCTGGAGCCGTAGCGCGCGGGGATGATGACGTAGAGGCCCATGCTCGCATCCGCCCCCCGTTAAAAGGCCGCTACCACGTGGTTGACCGCCTCGGTCATCTGCTGGAGCCTGGCCTCGTCCCAGTTCAGCATGATCTGCCAGGAGAGGCAGCGGGCCAGCAGGTCCCGGGTGGCCGGCAGGTCCTCGGGTGAGTATGAGGAATAGCCCTCCAGACGCTCGAAGGGCCAGCCGCCCTTGTGCAGGGTGGCCCCGGCGTGCAGGTGCTCCCAGCGGGCGAAATTGTGCCAGGTGTTCTTGCCCCAGGGGATGGCCCCGGCGTTGTGCTCGGCCAGGATGGCGGCCATGCGGCCGGCGGCCTCGACGTCGGGCATGAACCAGGTCAGGAAGGTGGCCGAGTCGCCGGCGGCGTCGGGAACCTCGCGGAAAGTCAGCCCCGGCACTCGGGCCAGGGCCTCCTTGAGGGCGTTCTTGTGGTGGCGGTAGGTCTCCACCATCTTGGGCATCTTGGCCAGCTGCACCAGGCCCAGGGCCCCCTGCAGCTCCATCATGCGGAAGTTGAAGCCGATGAAGCGCCGGCCCTCGTTGCCCCGGCCCACGGGCTTGTGGTCGTGGCCGTGGTCGTGATACTCGCTGGCGTTCTGGAAGAGGCCCTCGTCGTCGGTGACGAGCATGCCGCCCTCGCCGGTGGTGAGAGTCTTGACGGCGTCAAAGCTGTAGGTGCCGAAGGCCCCGCTGGTGCCCACGTGCCTGCCGTTCAAGGTGCAGCCCACGGCCTGGGCGGTGTCTTCCAGGACGGGGATGCCGCGCTCGTCGGCGATGGCCTTGATCTGGGCGATGCTGGCCTGGGCCCCCATCATGTGCACGGGGATGATGCAGCGGGTGCGGGGGGTGATCTTGGAGCGCATGCTCTCGGGGTCCATGCACAGGGTCTGGTCCACCTCGCAGAAGACCGGCTTGGCCCCGCAGTCGAAGATGGCCTCCCAGGTGGCCACGAAGGTGAAGCCCTGGGTGATGACCTCGTCGCCCGGCCCCACGCCCAGAGCGGCGAGCGCGACCTTGAGCGCGGCCGAGCCGCTGGTCACGGCCAGGGCGAAGCGCGAGCCGGTATAGGAGGCGAAGGTCTTCTCGAACTCCTCGACGTACTTGCCCCGGCCCGGGGGCATGTCGTAGCGGAAGAGGATGCCCCGGTTCATGACTTCCACCAGGGCCTGGGTCTCCTTGTCGTCTAGCCACTCGAATCCGGGCATGGTCGCTTGCTCCCTGGTTTGGGCTACTCGGCCTCGAAGGCCTCGCGGTAGATGTTCTCCAGGTCGCCGGCGTCGACCTTGCGTGGGTTGTTGGCGATGGGCCGGGCCACGGTCATGGCCTTGGCCGCCATGGCCGGCACCTGGTTCTGGGGCACCTTGAGTTCGTTCAGGCTCTGGGGGATGCCGATGTCCAGGGACAGCTCCATGACCTCGGCCACGCAGGCCTCGGCGGCTTCGCGGGTGGTGAGATCCTCGGGCAGCTCGGCAAGGGCGTAGGCCATGCTGGCGAAACGGTCCGGGCAGGCGATGAGGTTGTGGCGCAGCACGAAGGGCAGCAAGGTGGCGTTGGCCTCGCCGTGGGGGATGTCGAAGAAGGCCCCCAGGGGGTAGGCCATGGCGTGGACCGCGCCCACTCCGGCCTGGGCCAGGGCCAGCCCGGCAAGGTAGGAGCCCAGGAGCATGCCCTCGCGGGCCTGAAGGTTCTCGCCGTGGGCCACGGCCTGGCGCAGGTTGTCGCCGATCAGCTCGATGGCCGCCAGGGCGTTCAGGTCGCTGACGGGGGTGGCCGCCCGGCTGGTGTAGGCCTCCATGGCGTGGGTCAAAGCGTCCATGCCCACGATGGCCGTGATGTAGGGCGGGCAGGTCACGGTGAGCTTGGGGTCGAGCATGGCGGTGTGGGGATAGAGCAGGCGGCCGTTGATTCCGCCCTTGAATTTGTCGGCGCGGCGGGTGAACACGGCGGTGAAGGTGACCTCGCTGCCGGTGCCGGCGGTGGTTGGGAGGCAGATCACCGGGGGGCCGGCCTTCTTGAGCAGATCCAGGCCCACGTAGTCCACGGCCGAGCCCTCGTTGGCGATCAGGGCCGAGGCGGCCTTGGCCAAGTCCAGGGCGCTGCCGCCGCCGATGCCCACCACCACCTGGGCCTTTATCTCGCGGCCAAGGCGGGCGGCCTCGTCGGCCTCGGCTGGCTCCGGCTCGCGGGTGATGGCGCTGTAGGTCTCGTATTTGATCTTGGCCTGGCCAAGGGCCTCCAGGGCCGGGCCGGCCACGCCGGCGGCCAGGACATGGGGATCGATCACCACCAGGGCCCGGGAGCCGGCCAGTAGCTTGACCTCTTCGGCCAGCTTGGCCGAACAGCCGGGGCCGAAGACGGTGCGGCGGATGCCTTCATGAGTAAATAGCTGGTTCATTCTTGATTCCCCCGTCGCCGGGCTGGTGGTGTTGGATGGCGCGCCGGGCCCGCGCGGACCGCGCCCCTGATCCTAGCACAACACCTAGGTTTGTAAAGGCCCGCCGAGACAGGGACCGGCCCGCCCAGGACTTGGGCCAAGCCTTGCCTTGACCGGTTAACATGCCGATGTTAGCCTGCGAAAAGGACAGGTTGCGCCTTGAAGCCCTTTTTGTCAGGCAGGGAGGAGTGCCGTGCGCGAGGAAAGGCATAGCGTCGAGCCGGATCAGACCGTCATCCAGACCTTGGGCCCGGCCAAGATAGAAAACCCCATGCTCAAGAAGAAGGGCGCCGGCGAGGGCTACGGTCGCTTCGTCAACGAGGGCATACGCATGCGCGTGGACCCCTTCCTGGACCCCAGCAACAACGACGAGGCGTCGGTGGCTACCTTCGAGCGCGCCGGCCCCCGCGAAAAGGTCTATTTCGACCCCACCAAGCTCAAGGCGGCCATCGTTACCTGCGGCGGCATGTGCCCGGGCATCAACTCCCTTGTGCGGGCCATCGTCCTGCAATTGCACTACATGTACCAGGTGCGCAACGTGGTGGGCGTGCGCTACGGACTGCAGGGCTTCATCCCGGCCTTTGGCCACGACCTAATGGTGCTGACCCCGGAATCGGTGCAGAACGTACATGGCCGGGGCGGCTCCTTCCTGGGCATGAGCCGGGGGGCCCAACCCATCGAGGAGATCGTCGATTCCCTGGAACGCCTGAACATCGGCCTCTTGTTCATGATCGGAGGCGACGGCACCCTGCGCGCGGCCAAGGCCATCACCGACGAGATCACCAGCCGCGGGCTAAAGGCCTCGGTGGTGGCGGTGCCCAAGACCATCGACAACGACATCAGCTTCGTGGAGATGACCTTTGGTTTCCAGACCGCGGTGGAGGCGGCCACCCGCGCCATCCTGGGGGCGCACAACGAGGCCACCGGCGCGCCCAACGGCGTGGGTCTGGTCAAGCTCATGGGCCGCTATAGCGGCTTCGTGGCCGCCCACGCCACCCTGGCCCTGACCGAGGTCAATTTCTGCCTCATTCCCGAGGTTGATTGGGACATGGATGGTCCCTCGGGCTTGCTCAAGCGCATGGAGGAGCGTCTGGCCGCGCGCGGCCACGCCGTGATCGTGGTGGCCGAAGGGGCGGGACAGAAGCTGTTCGAGGGCGCCCAACTGGGCAAGGATGCCAGCGGCAACGCCAAGCTGGGCGACATCGGCACCTACCTGCGCGACCGCGTCAACAGCCACTTCAAAGAGCGGGGCACCGAGATCAACCTGAAATACATCGACCCCTCCTACCTGATCCGTTCGGTGCCGGCCACGCCCAACGACCGCATTTATACCGGCTTTTTGGGGCACCATGCCGTGCACGCCGGCCTGGCCGGCAAGACCGGCATGATGGTCTCCCTCTGGAACAACCATTACGTTCACGTGCCCATCGCGCTGTGCATAGCCCACAAGAGCCACGTAGACCCCGAGGGCGGCCTGTGGCGGGCCGTGCGCGAGGCCACCGGTCAGCCCTCGCTGCTCAACCAGGCCTGAGCAGGGGACCCGGCTCAGGCCATGGCCCTGCGTCTGGCGATCGAGGACCTGGTGCGGGTCACCCTGCCCCAGGGAGCCGGCCACATGGGCTTCATAGGCTTTTCGCCCTCCGGCGACGACTACCATTTGCTGGTTCCGGTGGACCTGGAGCGGGCCCGGGTCCTGAGCGCGGCAGGCGCCGGAGGCCGGGACGGCGACCTGGTCTCCCTGGGGGGGCGTCCGGGCTGGCGCTATCTGCCCTGCCGGACCTACCAGACCCCGCCCTCGTGCGCCCAAGGGCCGCCGGAGCGTCAGGCCTTCATCCTAGCCCGCCGCGCCCAGGCCTTGTTCACGGCCGGGCAGATCGTCGGCTGGGCCAGGCGGCAGGGCTGGTGGGCGGATTTGGTGGATGAAGGTTGAGTGACGCTCGACCTCCCTCCTTGTCAGGCGCCTTGATTCCTGTTAGCCTGACAGCCTGATCGGGTTTTTTTATAAAACCCAGCAGAGGAAGAGGGCGTTTTGGCGAGGGTGACGGTAAGCCGGCGGGGCGAGGTGGACATCCTGGGCTTGGCCGGCCGGCTCGACGCCGGGGCCGCGCCCGAGGCCGAGAAGGCCTTGCGAGGCCTGCTCGAGGCCGGGACCATGCGGCTGTTGATCGACCTGCGGGGCCTGGACTACATCTCCAGCGCCGGCTTGCAGGTGATCTTGCTGGCGGCCCGGAGCACGGAGGCGGAAGGCGGGCGCCTGGCCCTTTGCGGGGCCGGTCAATACGTCCTGGAGGTTCTCCAGGTGGTGGGCTTCACCTCCTTTCTCACCATGGAATCGGATTGCGACAAAGCCTGGGAGAGGTTCTAACCGTAGCGGCCTGGGGAATTGCTTGCCATGGCTGATTTCCAGCAAGACGGGGTGATTTTGAACCTGCACCGCCTGGGCGAGCCGGATCTGCCGCTCTTGGAGCAGGGGCTTAACTCCTACGCCCAGGACTTGCCGCCAGCCTTGATTCTGCCCTGCCTGGGCTCGGACCTCAACTCGCCGGTCTTCAAGGCCATGCTCGACGAGCTGAGCGGAGCGCACTACCTGGGGCTGGTGGTCTTGAGCCTGGGGCGATCCGGACGCAAGGACTTGGCCAAGGCCGGGAAGCTCCTGGGAGTACTGCCCCAGCCAACCCTGATCCTGGACAATGACGGTCGCCGCCTGAAAAAGCTTCTGCAGGAGATGAGCGAGGCCGGGCTTGCCGTCGGCCAGGAGGGCAAGGGCCGGGCGGTCTGGCTGGCCCTGGGCCTGGTCTTGGCCGATGGGCGGGCGCGGGTGGCGGCGGTGCAGGACTGCGACGTGGTCGATTACGACCGCCAGATGCTGGCCCGCCTGCTCTATCCCCTGTTGCACCCCAACCTACGCTGCCAGTTCAGCAAGGGCTACTACGCCCGGGTCAACCAGCGGCTCTTCGGCCGGGTGACCCGCCTGTTCGTGGGGCCCCTCCTCCAGGCCCTGACCGATGTCCTGGGGCCGCTGCCCTTCCTGCGCTTCCTGGCCGCCTTCCGCTATCCCCTGGCCGGGGAATTCGCGCTAAACCTGGACCTAGCCCGGCAGCTGCGTCTGGCCGGGGACTGGGGCCTGGAGATCGGGCTTCTGGCCGAGCTGTGGCGGCGGGCCAACCCCCGCCGGATTTGCCAGGTGGACCTGGCCGACTCCTACGAACACAAACACCAGGCGCTTTCCCCCGAGGATCCCCACAAGGGCCTGGCCCGCATGAGCCAGGAGATAGGCAGGACGCTGCTGGCCACTCTGGCCGGCCAGGGAGTGGACCTCTCCGGGGGAGGGTTGCGCGCCCTGGAGCTGGCCTACGGCGTCCGGGCCGAGGATCAGGTAGGCTTCTACGCCGCCGAAGCGGCCATCAACGGCCTGGTCTTCGACCTGGGCGAGGAGCGGCTGGCCGTGGAGACCTTCGCCCGCGCCTTGAACAGATCCATCGAGCAGTTCGCGGGCGATCCCGTGGGACAAGAACCCGGTTGTTCCTGGAGCCAGGCGGCCTGGGCATTCCCTGATCTTTTGCCGCGTCTGTTGAGCGCCGTTGAAGAAGACGGCAAGTGATAAGCGACTGGGATCGCCCGGAGCCAAGCTAGATGCCCGCCCCTGAGCAAAAGCACCTTCCCCGGCGCCAAGGCGTGAGCCCCAAGGCCGTTTGGCTTGGCCTGACCGTCCTGGCGGTCTGCGCGGTGCTGGCCTGGTTCTTCTGGCGGCCCGTCTGGAATCTCACCCTGGACATGTGGGAGGTCCTCAAGGACAAGGAAAACTTCCGCCAGCGCATCGAGTCCTACGGCGTCTGGGCGCCAGCGGCCTTCATCATCTTCCAGATCTTCCAGGTGCTCGTTTCGCCCATACCCGGCGAACTGGTGGGCGCGGCCGGCGGCTACGTCTTCGGCTGGCTGCCCTCGCTACTCTACTCCACCCTGGGCCTTTCCCTCGGATCCTGGATCAACTTCTTCGCGGCCCGCCTCATCGGCAAGGCCTTCGTGGAGAAGGTCATTCCGCCACAATACCTTTCGCGCATAGCCTTCCTGATGGAGCGGCAGGGGGTGGTGGCCAGCTTCATCTTCTTCGTCATCCCCGGCTTTCCCAAGGACTACCTTTGTTATGCCCTGGGCCTGGCCCCCATGAGCTGGCGCATATTCATGGTCATCAGCTCGGTGGGGCGCATTCCGGGCACCCTGATGCTCAGCTTGCAAGGCGCGGCGGTTTACCAGGAGGACTACTGGAGCTTCCTCTGGTTGGGGGTATTCAGCGTGGCCTTCATCCTGCCGGTCTATTTCTGGCGTGAGCGCATCTACCATCTGCTCTACAAGCTTGAGAAGGGCCGGGGTCCGCTGGATAACGGCCAGCCGCCGCCCGAGAAATGAGCCGTGGCGGGTCGGGGGGGAGATGACCGGTCCCGGCGCGAGGAACGGCGGGGCCGGGTCCGCCTGGCCCCGCATCCCCTGGCCGCCCCGGCCGTCGGCCTGCTCTTCGGCATAACCGCCGCGCATTTCCTGAGTCCCCCGGCCTGGCCCCTGCTGGCGGTCGCGGCCCTTCCCCTGGCCTGGACCATACGGCAAGGTCTTTGGCGGGGATGCCTGCCCCCGCTCTGGCTGGGGCTGGGGCTATGCCTTTTGGGGGCGGGCTTGCTCTCTTTGGGGAGGCAGCAGCCTCCGGCCGTGGACCACGTGCGCTTTCTGGCCGACAACCTGCCCCGCCTGGTGGTGGCAGATCTGGTCTGCGCGCCCCAGCCCACGGCCAACGGCCGCCGCCTCTTCCTTGAGGCGCGCAGCGTGGACGGCCGGCCCGCCTCGGGCCTGGTGCAGCTGGGCCTGCCGGAAATGACCGAGGCCCCGCCCGTGGGCAGCCGCTTGAGCGCCAGGCTCAAGCTCCGGCCCATCGTCAGCTTCGCCAATCCTGGCGGCTTCGACTACGCCGAGCACCTGGGCCGCCAGGGCATATGGGTGCAAGCCTACGCCGGCCAACAATCGGAGCTGAAGGTCGTCGGCAGAGGGGACTTGGACGCCTTCCACCTGGCCGTGGAGCGCCTTCGCCAACGCCTGGGCGGCTTGTTTGACCGGCTCGACCCGGGGGCGGCCCGGGGGCTCATCCGGGCCTTGGTCCTGGGCCAGTTGGGCGAACTCAGCGCTCCGGTGCGCGAGGCCTTCTCCGCCACGGGGACGGCCCACCTGCTGGCCATCAGCGGCATGAACCTGGCCGTGGTCTGGGGATGGGCCTACCTGGTCATGCGCTGGGGCCTGGCCCTCTGGCCGGGCCTGGCCCTGGCAGTTCCCCTGCCCAAGCTGGCCTCGGCGCTGGCTCTCATCCCCACCGCGGCTTACGCATTCATCGGCGGGGCCTCCACCCCCACCCTGCGGGCCCTGGTCATGGCGGTCTGCCTGGTGCTGGCGATGCTGCTCAACCGCCCGGCCCAGGCCGCCGGGGGGCTGGCCCTGGCGGTGCTGGTGATCGGCCTGCTTTGGCCCGAGGCCCCTCTGACCCTCTCCTTTCAGCTCTCCTTCCTGGCCGTGGCCGTCATTATCTGGGCCGCCCTGCCCTTGGCCCGCCGTCTGGGCGCGCTTTGGGGCCGCTCGCGGCTCCTGGCCGGGGCGGCGGGCTTGTTCGTCCTCACCCTGGTGGTGGAGGTGGCGCTTTGGCCGCTGACGGCCCTGCACTTTCACCAGATACCCTGGTTGGGCCTGCCGGCCAATCTGGTCATGGCGCCCCTGGTGGGCACCCTCGCGCAGGCCATGGCGCTCCTGGGTTCGCTGACGGGGCTGGTCTGGGAGCGGGGCGGGGCCTGGCTGCTGGGCCTGGCGGTGTGGCCGGCCGAGGCCGGCATCTGGACGGTCACGGCCCTGGCCGAGCTGCCCTGGGCGTCGAGCCAGGTGGCCGGGCCAGGGCCCCTGGTGGTGGCTTTGCTCTACGCCGCCCTGGCCGCGGGGCTAGCCCTGCCTTCGCCCTGGCGCTGGTCCCTGGCCGGGGCCCTAGGGGCGGCGTCCCTGGCCCTGGGGGCGGCGCAAGCTCTGCCTCCCGCGCCTGACGGCAGGCTCACGGTCTGGGTGCTGGATGTTGGCCAAGGCTCGGCTGCGGTGGCCCGCCTGCCCCAAGGCCAGGTCATGCTCATCGACGGCGGCGGGGGGCTGGGCGGCCTGGACACCGGCCAGCGGGTGGTGGCGCCCTTCCTCTGGTCCCAGGGCCTGCAGAGGGTGGGGTACGTGGTAGCCTCCCACCGCCACCCGGACCACGCGGGCGGCCTGCCCTTCATCGCCCGTTGGTTCGATCCCAGGGAGATTTGGATCAACGGCGCTCCGATGGAGGAGGGACCCTTCGCCCGGCTGTTGGAGGTTGCTAGGCTAAGGGGCGTGCCGGTTCTCGGTCCGGCGCAACTCAAGCCCGAGAGCGAGCTGGGCGGGGCGCGGGTGCGGGTGCTCTGGCCGCCGGCGGGCGAGGAGGCGGCCCGGCTGAGCGAGAACGACCGCTCGCTCTGGCTCGGTCTGGGCCTAGGCCGGACCTGGGTCTGGCTGCCCGGCGACGGCGGGCCCAGGGTGGAGAAGGCCGTGCTCAAGGACCTCCCCCGGCAGGGGGAGCAGTTCCTGCTGGCTCCCCATCACGCCGGCAAGAACTCGGCTGGCAACGAGCTGCTTGCCGTGCTCAAGCCGCGCGCCCTGGCCATTTCCTGCGGCTGCGTCAATTCTTTCGGCATGCCCCGTGCCGACACCCTGGCGCGGGCGGAGGAGGCGGGGGCGGAAATATACCAGACCGCCCGTCAGGGTTGCTTGAAGCTGGTGAGTGACGGCAGCAAATGGCGGGTGGAGCCCTACCTGTCTCCGCCCCGGGAATGTCCCTTGCCCTGACGCCGCCGGTTGGGCGGGGGGAAGGGCAGGGTGTCCGACTCCATCTCCAGGAGCGCCTTCTTGGTCTCCAAGCCCGCGCCGAAGCCGGTTAGCGCGCCCGAGGAGCCAAGCACCCGGTGGCAGGGCAGGAAGAGTGGCACGGGGTTGTGGTGCATGATCTGGCCCACGGCCCGCGCCGCCCCCGGCCGTCCCGCCTCGTCGGCCAGCTGGCCGTAGGTGACGGTCTGGCCGTAGGGCACCTGGCGCAGGCGCTCCATCACCGCCCGGGCGAAGGGTGTGAAGCCGCTGAAGTCCACCGGCGCGTCCAAGTCGCGTCCCCGCCGCGCGAAGTACTCGGCCACCTGCCGCCCGGCCCGCAACCGGCGCGCCTCCACGTTCTCGGCCTCGGCTCCGGGGCAGCGCCGGTCCAGAAGCTCCGCGAAATGGCGGACGTCGTGGTAGGGAATGGAAAGGGCGCAGATACCGGCGGCGGTGACCGCTCCGTAGACCGGGCCCAACCAAGTCTCCACCGTAAAGACCAGCACCTTGCTCATGGCCTGAGCGCTCCTTGCCGGAGGTCGTTTTCTTCTAGATAACCCGCCAGGGCCCGCAAGGCAAGATCCTTGCTCCCGGCCCAGGCCGGGGCCAGGAGGATCTCCGCACCGGGATCGGCGCATAGCCTGTGGATCACCATGTCAGGGGGCAGACGGGCCAGGAAGCCGGCCGCCGCCCGCGCCCAGGTCTCCAGGTCCCAGGGCTGGAAGCGTTCCCGCCGCCAGTCCTCGGCCAGGGGCGCGCCCTCCAGGACCATGAGGTTGTGCATCTTCACCCCCCCCACCGCCAACTCGCCAAGTAAATCGGCGGTGGCCCAGGTGTGTTCCGGGGCTTCACCCGGCAGGCCCAGGATCACGTGGGCGACCACCTGGATTCCGCGCCGGCCGGCCTCCTCCGCCGCGCGGGCGAAGCATTTCACATCATGGCCGCGTCCCAGGGCCGCCAGGGTGGCGTCGTTGGCGCTTTGCAGGCCCAGTTCCAGCCAGAAGGGCAAGCGCGCGGCAAGCTCGGAGAGCAGATCCCAGCGCGGCTCGTCAAGGCAGTCTGGCCGGGTGGAGACGATTAGTCCGGCTACCCCCGGCACGGCTAGGGCCTCCTCGAAGATGGCGCGCAGCGCCGGGGTCGGGGCGTGGGTGGAGGTGTGGGCCTGGAAATAGGCCAGGGTCAGGGGAGGCCGCCGGCCGGCCCGCGCCGCCCGCTCACGCAAGCGCGCCAGGCCCTGGTCCAGCTGGGCCGCGATGCCCAGGTGGGCGCGCCCTCGGCCCGAGCCCGCCGGCGCGCACCAGGCGCAGCCGGTCAGGCCCAGGGAGCCGTCGCGGTTGGGGCAGGAGAGCCCGGCCTCCAGGCCGATCTTGACCACCGGCGCGCCGAAGCGCTCCCGCAGCAGCGGTCCCAAGAGGTTGAGGCGGTTTTGGAGGCGTCCGGCGTCCAAGGCGAGGTCCTCCGGCAGGGGCGCGGCCGGTCAGGGCGCGGAGCCCGGCGACCCGCCCAGGCAGGCGCGCCATGCGTTCCGGTTATTGGATCTCGGCCTGCTCGCGGATGAGCCAGATGCGGTTAAGCTGGCCGGGTATGTCCTGGCCTCGGCCATATTTGCGCCTATACTCGGGCACATTGCAGAGGCCGAAGTAGAGACGTTGCTTGAAGGGCCCTCCGAACTCAAGACAGACGTACTGGCCGTCATGGCCGTTATCGTGAACCTCGTAGTCGATCTTCCAGGCGGGGTTCCAGATGATGTATTCGTCGTTGAGGCCCAGGGGACGCTGGCAGAACATGGCGTCGGGAGGAAAGCGCCCCTCGTGGTCGCTGGCGTAGCGCTCCAGGGCCTGGGCCACCAGGGGGGCTTGTTGCTGGAAGCGCTCGTAGGCCTCGCGCTCCTTGCGGTCCCGGCCCTCCACGGCCAGGAAGACCAGCGCCGCCACCACGATCACCAGGGCCCACCGCTCCCAGCGGCTCAAATCCAGGGGTCTGGGCATGGCTTGCTCCGTCATGGCCCCGCACTATAACACAGCATCTGCGGCTTGTCCCCCGGGCCGATGTGGGCGCATAATATTCTAAACGACCAGCGGGAGCAGCCATGGACAGCACCGAGCGGACGCCCATCAATTTGCTAACCATCAAGGAAGTGGCCGAGCGGACGGGCCTGCCCGCCTCGACCATCCGCTACTACGATCAACAGTTCGAGGATTTTCTGGGCATTCAGCGCGGCGCCGGCCGCCGCAGGATGTTCGAGCCCGAAGCCGTGGAGCGGCTGCGCCGGGTGCACCAGCTGTTGAAGGAAAAGGGCCTCAGCCTGCGCCAGGCCAGGCAGGCGCTGATCGGCCAGGGCCCGGAGGGGGCGACCGGCTGGGCCGGGGCGGAGCAACCCGGTGGCGGCTTGGCCGCGGAGGTGGCCCGGCTGCGCGCGGAGGTGGAGGCGCTGGACCGCCGCATGCGCGAGCTCAAGGAGATACAGCAGCGCACCCTGGCCCTGGTGGACGGCCTGACCAGGGGGTAGGAACAGGCGCGAGCGGGCCGGAGCGCCAAGTCTATATTCTGAAGGAGGCGGACCGCAAACGTCCGCCTCAGGCTTTTTTATGCCTTGGATGGTCCCGGCGCCGGGCTTTAGGAAGGATCGGGGTGCTTGGCATCAGACCAGGTTAGGAGGGAGGTTTTTACGTTCGCGACGGGCCCGGAGCAGTTCCAGGATCACGGCCAGGGCCAGGCCGCCGCAGGCCAGCAGGATTAGAAAAAGATGGTTGTCACTCATGGCCATACTTCCTTGCCGTGGTTGCTCAAAGCACCACGCAGGTCACTTCCAGCCCCGCCAGGACCTTGCGGATGTCCAGGGGGCAACGGGGGCCGTTGAAGTTGGCGCAACAGCGGGCCTCCTCGTCCCACTCCATGCTCAGACACCGCAGGCAATAGATTTCCGGCTCGAACTTTTCAGCGGGGAGGGGGACTTTTTCCATGCTGCGCTCCTGGTCTGATCAGCCGCGATCTTTTCGCTTGCTCAGGAAAGCAAGGAGGATGCCATTTGAGCCCCTTGACCAACATATTGATTTGACGAGTCTAAAAACGAGGGACCCGCGGGCGCGGCCGGGCCGCGGCAATTAATGCCCGCCCCAGCCCGGCAGGGGCGGCCAGGGGGAACAAAAAAATGCCCCGGCGGAGTCTGAGCCACCCGCCAATTTGACGGATCAGCCACAATCCCTAGGCAAAAACCTGCCAGCCGGACCTAGATGTTGTGCGAAGGGAGACCGTGTGCTATTTAAATAAATTAAAGGCGATACCTTCGAGCCAGCGGGCGCTCGCGGCCGCTCGGCGCGCGGATGAGAGAACATGGCCACGAGCGGTTTGAATTTTGGCCCCCATGCCGAGGTGGTGCTGGCGCGCCGCTACCTGGTACGCGACGGCCAGGGACAGGTGATCGAAACCGCCGAGCAGATGCTTGAACGGGTGGCCGGGGCGGTGGCCAAGGCCGAAGAGTCCTGGGGCGGCGCGGCCGAGGCCCGCAGCCAGGGCCAGGCCTTTTTTGACCTCATGGCCGGTGGCCGCTTCCTGCCCAACTCCCCCACCCTGATGAACGCCGGGCGTCCCCTGGGCCAGTTGGCGGCCTGCTTCGTGCTGCCGGTGGAAGACAGCCTGGATTCCATCTTCGACGCGGTCAAGGAAACGGCTCTCATCCACAAATCCGGCGGCGGCACCGGCTTTTCCTTCTCCCGCCTGCGTCCGGCCGGAGACCTGGTCGCCACCACCAACGGAGTAAGTTCCGGACCGGTGAGCTTCATGAACGTCTTTGACGTGGCCACCGAGGCTATAAAGCAGGGCGGCACCCGCCGGGGGGCCAACATGGGCATGCTCTCGGTCAGCCACCCGGACATCGAGACCTTCGCCACGGCCAAGCGCAGGCCGGGTTTCCTGCTCAACTTCAACCTTTCGGTCATGGCCACCGACGCCTTCATGGAGGCGGTGGCCCGGGACGGCCCCTGGCAGCTGGTCAATCCTCGCAGCCGCAAAATCGTCCGCGAGGTGCGGGCGGCAAGGCTTTTCGAGCTGCTGGTGGAAGCGGCCCATGCCTCGGGCGAGCCGGGCCTGGCCTTCTACGACGCCATCAACCGCGCCAACCCCACCCCGGCCCTGGGGCCCATCGAGGCCACCAATCCCTGCGGGGAACAGCCGCTCCTGCCCTATGAGGCATGCACCCTGGGCTCGCTAGTGCTGCCGGCCTTCGTGCGCGCCGGGGTCTTGGACTATGCGGCCCTGGAGGAGGCGGCGGCCTTGGCCGTGCGTTTCCTGGATGACGTAATCGAGGTCAACCGTTTGCCCGTCGCCAAGGTGAAACAGGCCACCCGGCTGACCCGCAAGGTGGGCTTGGGGGTGATGGGCTTCGCCGACCTGCTGGTCGACCTGGGTCTGTCCTACGATTCCGGCGAGGCGGTGGCCCTGGGCCGCGAACTCATGGGCCGCATCCAAGCCGCCGGCCGGGCGGCCAGCCAGGAGCTTGGCCGTCGCCGGGGCAGCTTCCCGGCTTTTCCCCAGAGCACCTGGCGGGCGCGGGGGATCGCCCACCTGCGCAACGCCACGGTGACCACCATCGCCCCCACCGGGAGCCTGTCGATCCTCATGGGCTGCTCGTCGGGCATCGAGCCCTACTTCGCTCTGGCCTACACCCGGCGGGTACTTGAGGGGCAGGAGCTGGCCGAGCTGAATCCGCGCTTCCTGGCCCGGCTCAAGGCCCTGGGTCTGGACAGCGCGGAGAACCTGGCGCGGCTAGCCCGCGCGGGCCGGGCCGGGGCCCTGGAGGGCCTGGCCGAAACAGAGGTCCGGCTTTTCCCCACCGCTCACGAGGTATCGCCCCGGCGGCACCTGGAGGTTCAGGCGGCCTTTCAGGCCCACACCGACAACGGCGTGTCAAAGACCGTCAACCTGCCGGCCTCGGCCGGGTTGGAGGAGGTTCGCGAGGTCTTCACCCGGGCCCATGCGCTGGGGCTCAAGGGCGTGACGGTCTTCCGCCACGGCTCACGCGGACGCCAGGTGCTGGAGTTGGCCCCCTTGCCCGGCCAGGCCGCCCACTCTCCAGGCAGGGTCAACGACCACTGTCCGCGCTGCGGTGGGCTCCTGGCCACCGACGGCGGCTGCCGCACCTGCTCCTGGTGCGGCGCCTCGGGATGCGAGTGATTGCTCGAATTCCAGTAATTGCTGTGGAGAGTTGAACGCGCTAGAATTAATTGAATTGGCAACCGGCCTGGATCGTGCCGGTCATCATCACACGGAGGGGGCAAATGCCGACCAAGAGCAAAGTGACCGCGGAGAAGAAGGCTGCGCCCAAGCCCAAGGCGGCCAAGCCCAAGGCTCCGGCCAAGGCCCAGAAGAAAACCACGGCCAAGCCCAAGGCCAAGCAGACCGTGACTCTTACCACGCTACGCGCCATGGCCAGGAATCTGGATGTGAAGGGCGCGGTCAAGATGACCAAGCCTGAATTGATCCACGCTATCCAAGTGGCCGAGGGGCATGCGGCCTGCTATTCGCGCATACCCGACTGCGGACAGATGGACTGCCTGTTCAGGCCCGACTGCCTGCCGGAGATGGGCGTGCACGTCTGATAGCCGCACCGCAGCGGGCAGGCATCGAGACCGCCGGGGAACAGGCGCTGCGGCGGGGGGAGGTCCGCCTCCGCTCCAAGCGGGTGGGCCCGGCGGGCCAGCTGCGGCGACCAGCGCGGGCTAGCTCTCCTCTTCCTCGTCCAGGCCCTGCTCGATGTAGTCCAGGATCTCCAGACCGAATAGCTGGGCCTCGCTGAGCTGGTCCAGGATCTCCTCGGTCAGGTCCTCGGGAAGCTCCGGCTCGAACTGCGCGGAAACCTCCACGCCTTCGCCAGCGTCCTCGATGATGATCGTAACCTTCGCCATGCTTCTCACCTTTTCAAGCATATGGTTGCCGCAAAAAAACAGCCCAGCCCTGTTGGCTGAGCCGTGATGTGTCGGAAATCCTCTTCGGCCCCGCGGTGACTCCCGCCGCGTCGGCTGCAAGCCGGGTTCACGTCGGCGGCCTAAGAGACACTTGGACGGTATTTATACCACACCGCTGAAAAAACGCTCCCCATTTCGCCCTTAAACCATGTGCGCTAGTGAAAAGTTGGCGTTGGCCGTCCATCATCGGCCTATGCGAGCTTTTCCTCGGTGCTGATTGGCCTCTAAGGTTTTTGAGGCAAAAAGTACCGGCGGGCAAAGGGCGCGTCCGAGGGGCGTCGAGGCGGACAGACTATCCCTTGGGTTTCGTTTCATCCAAGGATGCCATCAAATCCGGGTATAGTTTCCTGGCGCAGTCGGGGCAGATGCCATGGCTGAATTGAGCTTGGGTGTGGTGGCTCAAGTATTCCTCGATTCGCCGCCAGTATCCGCTATCATCCCGGATTTTTTTGCAATTGGAGCATATCGGCAATAGTCCGCTGAGCTGCCTGACCTGATCCAGGGATTCCTGCAACTCTTGAGTTTTGGCCGAGAGTTGGGCCGTACGAATCCTTACCCTTTCCTCCAGATCGTCATGGGAGGTCTTGAGGTTGGCCGACATCAGGTTGAAGTCGCGGGCCAGTTCTTCCCATTCCTGCATACTCTGCGGCGGGATTTGCAGACCCAGCCTGCTCGGGTCGTCGGCGAGCCTGCGAGCCTGTCGGCGCATCTGGTCCAGCGGGCGCTGATACAAGACACTTAACGCCGCAAACATGATGGCGACGGTGATTAGGAGCCCTGCCAGCAGCAGGACCGAGAGCTTGATGGCGAACCGCTTTTGTGTGGCCAAGGCCTGGACCATGGGGATCCTGATGGATATGGCCGAGACGAGTTCCCCCTCCTGGCGGTGGAAACCGCGTTCGGGGCCATATTGGGCCACCATCTTTCCGGGCGCCAGCGTGGGTTCGCTGTGGCAGCGCAGGCAGGACGGTTCCATGGTCTCGCCTCGGCGCAAATAGACAAAAAACGTCTGGCCGTCCAGGACGCGTATGGCTGAGCGTTCCATTAGCGTTGGGTCGGTCTTCAACTCCTCGATGAAGGACCGCTCGTATGGATCAGCCTCGTTGTGTGGACTGCGTGCGTTGACGGCACATTCCTTGTAGTAGTAGCCGCTCTTGGTCAGCGCGTGAAAATGTTGGTCGATGCCTCGGATGGCGTAGGTGGATGACATCCAGGCCGGCTCGAAATAATCAGGGCCGGCGACCTTGGCGGCCAGTTCGAACACCCGGGGCTTGAGTTGGTGGGCAAAGTAGGAGTGAATGGCCAAGTTGCGTTCAAGGATGAAGCGGGCGTCCTTCTCAGCCTCCCGCAGGGCCTCTTGCCGCAGCAAATCATACCCCACCACGGCCAAGGACGCGCCGGTGAAGACGAAGCTGAAAACCACCGCAAGAATCAAGAGACTTCTCGCGTGCCATTTGCGGCTGCTCACGGTGGTTTCCTCTTTGCGGGCGAACGTCCGGGATTGACTTTAAAAAATTATACTATCACGACAGTAGAAATTCTAGAAAAAGAAGGACCGCCCGGAGCGGAGGCTTTGCCGGCGATGGGCCGTCCGGCCAGGTCGCCGTGAGGGGCCTTGAGCAGGCGCCCCCCGCCCCGGATAAGCAAAAAAACGGCTCACCCCTGGGGGTGAGCCGCGCGCGCCAATCTATGACTGCCCAAGTTTTCCGCTCCCCTGTTTTGGAACCGGGGAGGGTGCCTGACGAAGTTTTCAGGCGTTCGGGGGGTGTTTTTGCTGGTGGCGGTGCAGGGAATTGAACCCCGGACACTGCGGATATGAGCCGCATGCTCTAACCATCTGAGCTACACCGCCACGACGAGGGCTAAATGTATGGGGTTGGGGTGGTTCTGTCAAGAGCTTCCGGCACCTGGGCTGGGCTGGGCCGCAGGCGCGGGCGGGGCTGCTTGCCGGGGCGCGGGCGCGGTGCTAAATTTCCATCCATGATCGGACCTGTAAACGGCAAGACCCCTCTAATCCATCCCTCGGCCTTCGTGGCCCCCGGTGCGGTGGTGGTCGGCGACGTGGAGCTGGGACCCCAGGTCAGCGTGTGGTACGGCTGCGTGCTGCGGGGCGACATCAATTGGATCAGGGTTGGAGCCAGGACCAACATCCAGGACGGCTCGGTGATCCACGTGGCCCACCGGGGCCAGGGCACCACCGTGGGAGCCGACGTGGTGGTGGGCCACAGGGTGGTGCTCCACTCCTGCGTGATCGACGACCGCGCGCTCATCGGCATGGGCGCGGTGGTGCTCGACGGCGCGCGGGTGGGCCAGGGCTCGGTGGTGGCCGCCGGCGGCGTGGTGCCGCCGGGCATGGAGATCCCGCCGGGGGTGATGGTCTCCGGGGTGCCGGCCAAGGTCCGGCGCGACCTCCGTCCCGACGAGCTGGCTCGCACCGAGGCCGTGGTGCGGCGTTACCTCAAGGTAAGTGACTGCCACCGCGACCCCGGTCTGGTCGTGGATTTCACGCGCGAGACCTGATGATGGACCAGGCCGGTGAGCTGATCGCCGAGCTGGGACCCCAGGTGCTGGCCAACTGCCGCCGCTCCGACGCCGAAGTGTCGGGGCGTTTCTCTCTATGCGGTCTTCTGCTGCGCATGCGCAATCTCTACAAGTGGGAGCAGGGCCTGCCGCCCTGGCGCGAGGAGCGGCCGGAGCGCATGCTGGAATGGGTGGCCGAGCGCGAGGAGCTTTGGGGCGGCTTGCTGGGCGAGGGCCCCCGCGAGCTGAATCTGGCCGGCCGGGTCTTCGACCCCTTCGACCTGGAGGGGATCAACACCCTGTTGGCCCCGGCGGGCCTGGTCTACGGCGCGGGCCTGGCCGGGGGGCTGCTGCCGGTCTTTTTCCTGGGCAGCCTGAACCGGGCTTGGGGCGTGGACGGCCTGAGCGTGCGTACCGTGGGCGAGGAGTTCTCCCGCGACATCTTTTTCCTGCCCGGAATGCGCCAGGGCCCCAACATCTACCTGCGCCGAGGCCCCCTGGCCTATCTGCTCTGGGACAAGCTGGCCGATCCCCGCCCCAGCCTGCAGCGTTTCCTCCGTCTGGGCTTGGCCGGCTATGGCCTGGACCTGAACTCCATTCTCAAGGAGCCCACCTGGGAGGCCCTCGAACCGGTCATCGACGGAGAGACGCAAAGCGTGCTTTGGCACGAGCTGGGCGAGGCCGAGAGCGGCGAGGCCGCGCTGAGCCTCCTGCACCGGGTGCTGGAGGCCCACGCCGGCGGGGAGCTTGAGCACTTCACGCGCGGGGTGAAGGACCTATTGGCCGACACCGGACCCCGGGGGCGCCTGGCCCGCATCATCGAGGCGCGAGCCCAAGGCCAACTGGGCTTTTTCCCGGCCTGGCTGGCAGGGTTTCCGCGCTTGATCTTTCCGGAGATCGACGCCGCGGTCATGGAGTTCATGGCTGGCGCGGGATGGGAGGCCATCGAGGAGGCCAGGGCCTTGGCCTGGGAGCGGGCCGGCCAAGCCGCGGCCCGGCTTTGGGAAGTCGTCGAGGACGCACCCGAGGGCCGGGTGGCCGAACTGGCCCGGCGAGAGGTGATCGAGCCCCTGACCAGGTTTCGGCGGCCTTCGTCCCGGCCGGACTAGAGCGGACGCGGAGACACCTCTCCCGGCGCGGTCCGTGGACCGCCGGGCAGCCGCGCGAGTATTGGCTGGGCCGTTACTTCAGGCGGTAGGTGATGAGGCCGTGGGAGAGGTCGTAGGGCGACACGCTAACGCGCACCCGGTCGCCAACCAGAACCTTGATCTTGAATCGCTTCATTCGCCCCGAAAGAACGGCGCGCAAGGTGTGCTTCTGATCGGTGACCACTTCCATCTGCCCCCCACCCAGGGTGCGGGTCACCTCGCCCTCCAGGTGAATCAGGTCGTCGCGACTCAAGCTGCCTCCTAATCGGGTTCCGCTGAATAAAGAATCCCCTTGCCCTGCCCATGCAGGACCAGCTAACTATGCCACGAGCCAAGGGGTCAGTCAAGAGCATCTGGAACGTAGGGGGGAAGGCTCTGGGCTCACGGCCGGAAGTGGCAGGCGCAAAGACGGTCGGGCCCCAGGGGCGTTAGCGGCGGCTCCTGGCGGTGGCAGACCTCCTGGGCCTCCGGGCAGCGGGTATGAAAGCGGCAGCCCGGCGGCGGGTTGAGGGGGCTGGGTACGTCGCCGGCAAGCGGCGGGGCGCTGAAACGGCGTTGGGGGTCGGCCACCGGCGCGGACTTGAGCAGGGCCTCGGTGTAGGGATGGGCCCGCGCCTGGTTCAGGCCGGCGACCGGGGTTATCTCGACCACCTTGCCCAGGTACATCACCGCCACCCGGTCGCAGAGGTGGCGGACCACCGAGAGGTCATGGGCCACGAAGAGATAGGTCAGGCCCATCTTTTCCTTGAGATCCATGAGCAGGTTCAGGACCTGGGCCTGGATGGAGACGTCGAGGGCGCTGACCGGCTCGTCGGCCACCACCAGCCGGGGCCTGAGCGCCAGGGCCCGGGCGATGCCGATCCGCTGGCGCTGGCCTCCGCTGAACTGGTGGGGGTAGCGCCGGGCGTGTTCGGGTCGGAGCCCCACCTCGGTCAGGAGCGCCTCCACCCGTTCCTTAATCTCGCGCCGGCCGCCCTGGCGGTGTATCTGGAAGGGCTCGGCCAGCATGGAGCCCACGGTGAGACGAGGGTTCAGGGAGGTCACCGGGTCCTGGAAGACGATCTGCATCTGACGGCGCAGGCCCCGAAGGCCCTCGCGGTCCAGGGAAGCCAAGTCCCGTCCGTCGAAGAAGACCCGGCCCGCGCTGGGCTCCTCCAGACGCATGACCATGCGGCCCAGGGTGGATTTGCCGCAGCCGCTTTCGCCCACCAGGCCCAGGACCTCTCCGGGCAGCACCGCCAGGTCCACCTGGTCCAGGGCGTGCAGGCTTTGCCTGGAGCTGCCCAAAAAGCCCCGCTGCACCCGGTAGTGCTTGCTCACCGCCTGCAGGGCGACCAGGGGCTGGGCGGCCGCTTGGCTCATGCCGCCCTCCTGGTCCGACGCTGCTCGTGGTGGTGCAGGTAGCAGCGCACCAGGCGGCCCGGGGCCACCTCGCGCAGGGCGGGCTCGGCCTTCTGGCAGGGGCCGAAGCGCTCGGGGCAGCGGTCGGAGAAGGCGCAGCCCGGCGGCAGCTCGTCCAGGGCGGGCACGATGCCGGGGATGGTGGGCAGGCGCATGCCAGGCCTGGGGGCCCGGGCGGGCAGGCAGGAGAGCAAGCCCCGGGTGTAGGGATGCAGGGGTTCAGCGAAAAGTTCCTTTACCGGCGCGGTCTCCAGGATGCGGCCGGTGTACATCACCGCCACCCGGTCGGCCATCTGGGCCACCACCGCCAGGTTGTGGGTGATCAGCAGGATGGAGGCCCCGCTTTGGCGTTGCAGGTCCTGCATCAGGCCCAGGATTTGGGCCTGGATGGTCACGTCCAGGGCGGTGGTGGGCTCGTCGGCCATGAGCAGGCGGGGCTTCATGATCAGCGCCATGGCGATCATCACCCGCTGGCGCAGGCCTCCGCTGAGCTGATGGGGGAAGTCGCCCGCGCGGCGGGCGGGGTCGGGGATGCCCACCCGGGCCAGCATATCCACCGCCCGCGACCAGGCCTCCTTCCGCCCGAGCTCCTCGTGGGCCAGCACCTGCTCGGCCACCTGGCGGCCCACGGTGAAGACCGGGTTGAGGGAGGTCATGGGCTCCTGGAAGACCATGGAGATGGCCTTGCCCCGCAGTTCGCGCAGGCGGCGGGAGGGCAGCTCGAGCAGATCCTGTCCCTCGAATAGGATGCGCCCGGCGGCCACCCGCCCCGGCGGGGGCAGCAGCCCCAGGACGGACAGCGCGGTCATGGATTTGCCGCAGCCGCTCTCGCCCACCAGGCCCAGGATCTCGCCCCCGGCCATGGCCAGGTCCAGGCCGTCCACGGCCCGCAGCTGGCCACGGGGGCCGTCGAAGACTGCCACCAAGTCATCGATGGCCAGCAGCGGCGGGGCTTGGGCCAAGGCTCCTCCCCGGACTAGAAGACCTTCTTTAGCATGATGGTGGACTCGCGCTCAGGGCCCACGCTGACCAGGGTCAGAGGGGCGCCGGCCAGCTCCGAGAGACGCCCCAGATAGACCCGGCAAGCTTGGGGCAAGTCCTCATAGCGGCGGATGCCGGTCAGGTCGTCCCGCCAGCCCGCGAACTCCTCGTAGACCGGCTGGCATTGGGCCAGGCGCGTGAGCGAGGCGGGCAGGGCCTCCAGGGTGGAGCCGTCGGGCAGGCGGTAGGCCACGCAGAGCTTGATCTTGTCCAGGCCGGTGAGCACGTCGAGCTTGGTGATGCAAAGGCCGGTGATGCCCGACAGGCGCACGGCATGGCGCACCACCACCGCGTCGAGCCAGCCGCAACGCCGGGGCCGGCCGGTGGTTGAGCCGAACTCGCCGCCCTTGTCGCGCAGCCACTCGCCGGTGGCGTCGAGCAACTCGGTGGGGAAGGGACCGCCGCCCACCCGGGTGGTGTAGGCCTTGACCAGGCCCTGCACCGAATTCAGGCGGGTCACGCCCACGCCGGCCCCGGTGCAGGCAGAGCCAGCCACCGGGTTGCTGGAGGTGACGTAGGGATAAGTGCCGTGGTCGATGTCCAGGTGGGTGCCCTGGGCGCCCTCGAAAAGCAGGTTTTTGCCCGCCTTGAGCAGGCCGTCCAGCTCCAGGGACACGTCGGTGACGTGGGGGGCCAGCCGCCGGCCATAGGCCAAGTACTGCTCCAGGATGGCCGCCGGATCCAAGGCCGGCTCCTGGTAGTAGCTGGTCAGCCAGAAATTCTTTTCCTTGACGTTGGCCTCGATCTTGGCCTTCAAGAGCTCGGGCTCCAGGAGATCGCATACGCGCACGCCCACCCGGGCGGCCTTGTCCTCGTAGCAGGGGCCGATTCCCCGGCCGGTGGTGCCTATGGCGGCCCCGCCCTTGGCCTTCTCTCGGGCCAGGTCCAGGGCCTTGTGGTAGGGCATGATAACCTGGGCGCGCTCGGAAAGACGCAGGCGCTGGGGCCCCACCTCCACCCCCCGGCTGATCAGGCGGTCTATCTCCATGAGCAAGACCTCGGGATCGACCACCACGCCGTTGCCGATGTAGCTGGTCTTGTCGGCGTAGAGAATGCCCGAGGGGATGAGATGCAGGATGAACTTCTCCCCGCCCACCACCAGGGTGTGGCCGGCGTTGTTGCCCCCTTGGAAGCGCACTATCCCGCTCACGCCCTCGGTGAGCAGGTCCACCACCTTGCCCTTGCCCTCGTCGCCCCACTGGGAGCCCACCACCACCACGCAGGCCATGTGCCGATTCCTCCTGAGTTGCTTAAGTCGCCGCCGAGCGGCCCTTGTAACCTACTGCACCGGGCCTGGGCTGTCAACGCAAGCCATAACGGCGGGTTGGCCGATATGCACCACCACCTGCGGATTTGCCGGCCAGGCAGGGCCGTGCTATACTCGCGACGCATGCGGGAGTAGCTCAGTTGGCCAGAGCGTCAGCCTTCCAAGCTGAGGGTCGCGGGTTCGATTCCCGTCTCCCGCTCCAAGAAAATCAAGCTGGCATCGGGGTTAGCCCCGGTGCCCAACTCTCTGGGGGCTTCGCCTGTCCACATTTGTCTGACAGGTCTCTTGGCGTCGGCCTGGGCCCGACCAGTGAGTCCGGGCACGGGAGGGCATCAGCCCCCAAGTGGGCCTTTCCTCCTCAATTTGCCGACAAGCCACTTGCGGCCTTCTTCCAGGACAAACATTCCGGCCGCGAACGGCAGTAGGAACAACCAGACCTCGCTCGGCAGAGGCGACGTCTCCAGCAGCGCGTTGCCCCAGGGGGTGTGCACGAAGAACACCAGAAACGCCAATTCCAGCACCACGCCCCAGGCTATCAGGCGGTTGCCAAGCAGAGGCATGGCCCAAACAGGCCGGACCTCGCTCCGGCAGAGAAAGACGTTGACGATCTGCATCATGATGATGGCCCCCAGGCTGGCCGTGGTGGCCTGCGAGTACAGGAGGTCGTCCGGCGCCAGCGCCTGCCCATAGCTCCACTCCCCCTTGCCCAGCACGAAGAAATAGGCGCTCATGACCGCCGTGGCCTCGATAACGCCCAGAAAGAGGTAAGCGCGCAGGGCCAGGGCCCGGTTGAGAAGCCGCTCCTCCCTGGGCCGGGGCGGCTGGCGCATCACTCCAGGGTCGGGTGACTCCACTCCCAGGCCCAAGGCGGTCAAGGTGTCGGTTCCCATGTCCACGGCCAGGATTTGGATCGGCGTCAGCGGCAGGGGGATCTTGAAGAGGGCGAAGGCCAGGTAGGGCGCCAGCTCGGCCACGTTGTGAACCAGAACGTAGGTGAGGAACTTGCGGATGTTCTGGAAAATGGCCCGGCCCTCCTCCACCGCGTTGACGATGCTGGCGAAGTTATCGTCCAGAAGCACCATGTCCGCCGATTCCTTGGCCACGTCCGCCCCTGAACGTCCCATGGCGATGCCGATGTGCGCGGCCCTGAAGGCGGGAGCGTCGTTGACTCCATCGCCGGTGACGGCCACCACGTGATCCTTTTTCTTGAGCGCGTTGACGATGCGCATCTTCTGCACGGCGGCCAGGCGAGCGAAATGAATTTCCGGCTCTTCCAGGGCCAACCGGAGCTGGGTGTCGGAGAGCCTACGCAGCTCCTCGCCTGTAATGATCCTGGGATTCGCGGAGCGGATCAGGCCGATTTTGCGGGCGATGGCCGCCGCGGTGCGCGGGTGGTCGCCGGTCACCATGATGACCTTGATCCCGGCCTCCTGGCAGCGCGTCACGGCGTCGGGCACTTCCGGTCTGGGCGGGTCTTCGAGCCCCGCCAGCCCCAGAAAGGTCAGGTCCGCCTCCAATGCCTGCAGGTCCTCGGGAAGGCGGCAGCCGCCGGGCAGCCGCCTGGCCGCCAGGGCCAGCACCCGCAATCCTCTTTCCGCCATGTCCTCCTGTGCGGAAAAAATGCGTTCGCGTGTCTCGGCGGCCAGGGTTTCGCGTCCGGCGCTGGTCCAAAGCTCCGCGCACAACGGCAGGATGGTCTCCAGCGCCCCCTTGCTGTACAAGACCAGCCCTTCGAGGGTCTCAAAGACTACGCTTTGGCGCATACGCCTGGAGTCGAACGGCGCCTCGCCGCAGCGGCGCGGTTCGGCGGAGGCGGGCAGGAGGCGCCGGGCCATCTCCACCAAGGCCACCTCCATGGGGTCGCCGAGCAGGGTATCGCCGCCCTCATGCGGGGATGGCTCGGTCAGGGAGTGGCAGCGGCGCACCGCCTGGAAGAACTCACGGTTGGAGGCCACCAGTTGGGATGTCTGCCCGAGCTTTCCCACCGCCACCGGCTCCAGCCCCAGCATCAGTTCCAGGACGCGCATACGGTTCTCGGTGAGGGTGCCGGTTTTGTCGGTGCAGATGACCGTGGTGGAGCCCAGGGTCTCCACCGAGGGTAAATGCCGGATGAGGACGTTGCGTTTGACCATGCGTTGGGCGGCGAGCACCAGGGCCAGGGTCAGGGTGGGAAGCAGGCCCTCCGGCACCATGGCCACGAAGATGCCGATGGAGAAGATCACATCCTGCCAAAGCGGCATGCCCGCCAGGGTGCCGGCGGCGAAAATGGAGGCTCCTATGCAGATGGCCAGCAACACGATCAGGCGGCTAAGGTGAGCCAGCTCTTTCCTTAGCGGTGAGACCGCCTCGGCTCCGCTCTGCGAAAGGTGGGCGATCTTGCCGAATTCGGTGTCCATGCCCGTGGCGAAGACCACGGCTCGTCCCTTGCCGGAAACCAAGGAGGTCCCCGCCATAAGGACGTTGGAGCTGCGCAACAGTTCCTCCTCCAGGCAGAGATCGGCGTTGCGCGCCTTGGGCATTGATTCGCCGGTGATGGTCGAGTTGTTTACGCGCAGGGCGTAGCTCTCTATCAAGCGGCAGTCGGCGGGGATCCGATCTCCCTCCTCCACCAGAATCACGTCGCCGGGGACGAGCCGTTCGACGGCAACCTCCACGGGGACTTGGTTCCTGAGCACGGTGATTGTGCGCGGGAGCAGTTGCTGGAGGGCGGCCAGGGTTCTCTCAACCCGGCGCTCCTGCCAGAATGAGAACGCCCCGCTGACCAGGATGACGATGACCACCGCGTAGCCAACCTTGGCCATGCCATGGCCCGGATCGTTCCACTCGGCCACAAAGGCCAGGCCCGCCGAGAACCAAAGCACCACGGCGAAGAAGTGGCCGAAATCGCGGATTATGATGGAGGCCAAGCGGGCGCGGGGGGCTTTTTCCACGATGTTGGGACCGAACTCGCCCAGACGGCGCTCGGCCTCCTCGGAGGCCAGGCCATGGGAACGGGAACGGACGCTTTGCAGGGCATCGTCAATGGAAAGCTGATGGATTTTCATGGCTGGCCGGCTCCTCACCCGGCAATCCGCAGCTCTCGCAAGGCTTGGCGGCAGACCCCGGACGTGGCGAAATTACGGCGCCATCTCGATTTATTCTAAACGTATCGCGACATGAGCCGCCGAGTAATTTGATCGTCTGGGAGGTCCGGCGTTGGCGGCGGACGCGTGGATGCCCGCGCGGCCCTGAGCCGCATGACGGCCGTCGCCAGGATTCAAGTCGCGATTATCGCCGACAGCGTTGTGGTGATTCGGCGGGAGAAATCCCCGAGCCGCCATACCCGGCACGGCGGTTTGAAAATGCCCGGGTTGGACGCGGCGGGCTTGGCAAGCTTAACCGGCGCCTCCGGATTAGACGCTCTGGCCTAGACGCTTTTGCGAGCGCCGCCCAGCTTAAGGGTCTCCTTCTTGCGCAAGCGTATGGACAGAGGCGTGACTTCCACCAACTCGTCGTCGTTGATGTACTCGATGGCCTGCTCCAGGGTGAAGCGGCGGGGCGGGATCAGCCGCAGGGCCTCGTCGGCGCCCGAGGCCCGCATGTTGGTGAGCTTCTTTTCCTTGGTGATGTTGACCGCGATGTCCTCGGCGCGGGAGTTCTGGCCCACGATGAGGCCGGCATAGGCCGGGTCGCCGGGCTCCACGAAGATGGTCCCCCGGGGTTGCAGGTGGAAGATGGCGTAGGCCACCACCTTGCCCGAGCGGTCGCTTACCAATGATCCGTTGGCCCGGCTGGCGATCTCGCCTGCGAAGGGCGCGTGGCCGATGACCAGGGTGGTTAAGATGCCGGTGCCCCGGGTGTCGGTCAAGAACTGCGAGCGGTAGCCGATCAGCCCCCTGGTGGGTATCTCGAATTCCAGGCGGACCCGGCCCAGCCCGTTGTTGAGCATCTTGGTCATCTTGCCTCGCCGGGAGGCGAGTTTCTCGGTGACCACGCCGACGTATTCCTCGGGCACGTCCACCACCGCCAGCTCCAGGGGCTCGGAGAGCACGCCGTCGATGGTCTGGGTGATTATGCGCGGGTTGGAGAGCGAAAGCTCGAAGCCCTCCCGGCGCATGGTCTCCACCAGCACCGCCAGCTGCAGCTCGCCCCGGGCGCTGACCTTGAAAGTGTCCGTGGACTCCCCGGGCTCCACCCGGATGGAGACGTTGTAGAGGGTTTCCTTTTCCAGGCGGGCCTTGATCTGGCGGGAGGTGACCTGGCTCCCCTCGCGGCCGGCCAGGGGCGAGGTGTTGATGGAGAACTCCATCGACATGGTAGGCTCTTCCACGCTGATGGCCGGCAGGGGCCTGGGGTCCTCGGGATCGGTCAGGGTGTCGCCGATGAAGGCCTCCTCGACGCCCGAGACCGCGGCGATGTCGCCGGCGCTCAGCTCCGGGACCTCCACCCGGTCCAGGCCCTGGAAGGTGTAGACCTGGGTGAGCTTGAAGCGCCCGGCGTCCACGCCCTTTTTCATCAGCAGCGTCTGGTCGCCGGCCCTGAGCCGGCCGCCCACGATCTTGCCCACGGCGATGCGGCCCACGTAGTCGGAGTAGTCCAGGTTGGTCACCAGGAACTGCAAGGGCGACTCGGGGTCGTAGGTGGGGGCGGGGATGTGCTCCAGAATGGCGTCGAACAAGGGCCCCAGGTCCCGGCCCTGGCCGTCGGGAGAGGTCAGGGCCAGGCCGGCCTTGGCATTGGTGTAGAGGATGGGGAACTCCAGCTGCTCCTCGCTGGCGTCCAGGTCGATCAACAGGTCGAAAAGCTCGTTCTCCACCTCGGCGATGCGCCGGTCGGGCCGGTCGATCTTGTTGATGACCGCGATGATGGGCAGATTGCGGGCCAGGGACTTGGAGAGCACGAAACGGGTCTGGGGCAGGGGGCCCTCCGAGGCGTCCACCAGGAGCATAACCCCGTCGACCATGTTCAGGGTGCGCTCCACCTCGCCGCCGAAGTCGGCGTGGCCGGGGGTGTCGACGATGTTGAGCTTGACCCCGCGATAGACGATGGAGGTGTTCTTGGCCATGATGGTTATTCCCTTTTCCCGTTCCAGGTCCAGGGAGTCCATCACCCGCTCCGCCACCTGCTCGTTGTCGCGGAAGGCCCCGCTTTGCCAGAGCATGGCATCGATGAGGGTGGTCTTGCCGTGGTCAACGTGGGCGATGATGGCCAGGTTGCGCAGGTCTTCGCGTTTCATGGATTGCGGAGTCATGGCGGAAACATCTCTCGCGCGTGGGCCGGGCGGCAGGGGCCGCGGCGCCGGCTGATCCCCGTGGGGCTTATGGTTTCAGGGTCTTGGGGAGAAGGGTGGTCCCTCCGCCTCCCGCGACGGTAAACCCATACTATACACCCCGAGGCATGAATCGGCAGGAGGGGCGGATTCAGGAGCAGTTCCGGGCTGGGGCGGGGTGGGCCTGGCGGTTGACCAGGGCCATGCCCAGGCTCACCAGGACCATGGCCGTTATAAGTTCGAAGGTCAGGGGCTCGCCTAGGAGGATGACTCCGCTCAAGACCACCCCCAGGATGGGGGTGAAGAAGGTAAAGCCGTGCAGGACGCTGACCGGAAAGCGGTCCACCATGCGGAACCAGGCCAGGAAGCTTAAGAAGGCCACGATGATGCATTGGTAGAAGAGGTTGACCAGCGTGGTCCAGTCCCCGCCCAGGATGAGCTTGTCCTCCCAGACCAGGCTGAGGCCGAAGAGCAGGGGGCAGGAGAAGGCCAGCTGATAAAAAAGGGTGTGCACCGCCGTGACCCGGCCCACCAGGAAGCGCTTTATGTAGAGGGTGGTGGCCGCCCAGAGCACACCGGCCAGGAGCGACATGGCGTCGCCGGCCAGGCCGCCGCCGGTCAGGCTGGCGGGATTGCCCAGGAAGAGGAAGGCCACGCCGGTGAAGGCCACGGCCAGCCCGGCCAGCTTGGCACCGGTCAGGCGGTCGCCAGGCAGCCACCAGTGCGCGCCCAGGGACACGAAGAAGGGCGCGGTGTAGACCATCACCACGGTGTGCGAGGCCAGGGTGTAGCCCAGCCCCACGTAGATCATGGCGAACTCCCCGCCGAAGAGCAAGCCCACCACCAGGCCGTGGAGGGCCAGGCCGCACGAGGGGAACAGGGTCATGCGCTGGGACTTCATCCAGATGAGCAGGCAGAGGGTGGCCACCAGGGAGCGCAGCCCGGCCATGAACAGAGGGGCCAGGTCGCGGCTGGCCAGTTTGATGGCCGCCATGTTGCCGCCCCAGATCAGGGCCAGCAGCATGAGCAGGGCGATGGTCTTCCAGCCGAGCCGGGTCTGGGTCATGGTGGTGCTCACTACGTCGCGGCCCTGGGTGGCATATCGATCCTGATTCGGCTCGTAAACGCCGTTACTTCAACGTCTGCATCCGCTTCAGGTCCGGCGGATAGACGTACTTGGGGTCGATGACATGACTGACCGGCAGGCCCCAGTAGACCCAGCCGTTCACCCGGCCCCGCTCCTGCCAGCGCGGCGAGAGCTTCTCGGCCAGCTTGTCGTTTTCCTTGGAGAGCAGGCGCTCGCCCAGGAAGCCGTTCTTGATCTGGTAGACGCGCTTAAACCCGGCCTTGACCAGGGCGTCGGCCGCGTCGGCCCCGTCCTCGCCGTCGCTGGAGAGCACCAGCAGGCGGTCCTCGGGCTTGAAAAGCGACTGGGTCACCCCGATGAAGTCGGGGTTGGGCTCGCTGCTCAGCTGATAGCCGGTGTAGGCGGCCTTGCCCCCGGCGTAAGCGCCGCCTTGCATCTGGAAGTCGGCGGTGAAGAAGCGCCAGGGCACATTGTATGCCTGGGGCGGATGGCCTTGGAGCATGAACTCCTCGCGGGTGCGCACGTCGATCATGAAGGTGGAGCGCGGTTCCTGGGAGAGCATCTCCGCCGCTTCCAGCTCGTTGATGTTGTTGGCCCGCTTGGCCTCCTTGGCCAGGGCCGCCAGGGGCAGGAGCAGGCAGGCGGCGATGAGCGCCGCGACGATGCGGGAGGCCATGACGTTCCCCCTGCTAGAGGCTTTCATCCTGAGCCGATCATACGTTCGGGGCCTGGCCAAGTCAATGCGCGGCCGGGCCGCGTTGACCCCTGTCGAGGCCGCGTGATATCTTTACAAATCATCGACAAGGCTTGAGCCCGAAACCACGGAGGCGTTTACCCATGAGCCTGGATATCAAGGCCGAACCCATCCTGGAGGCCATGCTTGCCCGCGGCGGCCAGCTGGCCGAGCTTTTCTTGGAGGAGAGCTTCGGCCTGACCGTGGTGATGGACGACAACAAGATCGAGAAGGTGCTGGCCGGGGTGGACCTGGGGGCGGGCCTGCGCCTGATCCACGACCTGCGCACCTCCTATGCCCATACCAACGACCTCAGCGAGGCCGGGCTTATGGAACCGGCGCGCAACCTGGCCGTCCTGGCCGAGGGCGCGGCCCGGCAACCGGCGGCCTTGAAGCGCCTGGAGCCGGCCTGGGCCTTTGCGGTGGTCAAGCCGCCCCAGGGCGTGGCCACGGCTCGCAAGGTGGAGCTGGTGCGGGCGGCCAACGCCGCCGCGCGGGCGGTGGACCCCAGGGTGCGCCAGGTGCGGGTGATTTACATGGACCGGGTGCAGGAGGTGCGCATCGTCAATTCCTTGGGCCAGGAGGCCAAGGAAAAGCGGGTGCAGTCGCTTCTGGCCGTGCACTGCGTGGCCGCCGAGGGCGCGGTGGTGCAGACCGGCTACGAGACCATGGGCGGCACCCGGGGCTTCGAGCTTTTCGAGGAGCAGGACCCCGGCGAGGTGGCGTGCGCGGCGGCCCGGCGGGCGGTGATGATGCTCTCGGCCCGGCCCGCGCCGGGCGGCTCCATGCCGGTGGTGCTGCACTCCTCGGCGGGCGGCACCATGGTCCACGAGGCGGTGGGCCATGGCCTGGAGGCCGACCTGGTGCTGGAGGGCATGAGCGTCTACGCCGGCAAGATCGGCGAGCTGGTGGCCAGCCCCCTGGTGAGCGTGCTTGATGACGCCACCATACCCGGCCGGCGCGGCTCCTCGTGCTTCGACGACGAGGGCAGCCCCAGCCGCAAGAATCTGCTTATCGACAAGGGTGTGCTCAAGGGTTATATGCAGGACAGGCTTTCCGCATTGAAACTGGGGGCCGAGCCCACGGGCAACGGCCGGCGCGAAAGCTACCGTTTTCGGCCCATTCCGCGCATGACCAACACCATAATCGCCCCCGGCGTGGACGACCCCGAGGCCATCATCGCCGACACCGGCGAGGGGCTCCTGGTCAAGAAGATGGGCGGGGGGCAGGTGAACACCACCAACGGCGACTTCGTCTTCGAGGTGGCCGAGGGCTATCTGATCAAAAACGGCAGAGTGGACGAGCCGGTGCGCGGGGCCACCCTCACCGGCAACGGCCCCCAGGCGCTCAAGGACATCGACCGGGTGGCCGGGGACCTGGGCTACAGCCTGGGCACCTGCGGCAAGGACGGCCAGGGCTCGCCGGTGGCCGACGCCCAGCCCACCCTGCGCATCACCCGCCTGGTGGTGGGCGGGATGCACGAATAATTCCGGGGGGTCAGGCCAGCCGGTCGATGACCACTCCGCGCAGCTCCCAGGCGGGCATGAGCGCCTGGGGCGCGGGCGGGAGCGGGTAAATGCTCGAAGCCGGCCTGAGGATCAGGCGGCCCGCGGCGCCCGAGGCCTCCCACGCCGCGGAGGTGGCCAGGAGCTGGCCGCCTTGGCTATTGCCGACTAGGGTCTGCAAGGCCGTCCTCGCGCTTCCGGGGCCTCGCCATGGCCTTCACGACCGTGAAGGCCTCGCTAACATCTTCATGCTATCACGCCAGGTCCTTCATTGGCCAGGCGGGCGCCCGGGCGGTGGCCATGGCCGTTGCTAGCCCCCTCCCGGCCCGCCTGCTCTGGGACCAGGGCGGGCTGTGGTCGCTCATGGCCTTGGAGGCCCATGAAGCGCTGGGCCTGCCCATCGCGCCTATGACCGCCGCTGAGGTGGCGGCCGGGGGCCTGGACGATGCGCGCCTGCTGGTGGCTCCCGGAGGCTGGCCGGCGCTGAAGCTCAGGGCCCTGGGGAGGAAGGGCGCGGCGGCGATAAAGGACTTTGTGAACCGGGGCGGCCTCTACCTGGGCTTCTGCGGGGGGGCTGGGCTGGCCCTGGATGTGGCCGACGGCCTGGGCCTGGTGAACCTGGGCCGGGCCCGGGGTTCTGGGCGCCTGCCCAGCCTGAGCGGTCCGTTCTGGGTGGAGCCCGGCCCCGGGGCTGGCGACCATCCCCTCTGGGAGGGCTTGACCAGCCCGGCCCGGTTCCAGGTCTGGTGGCCTGGCCAGTTCGAGCATGATCCGGGGGCGCGGGCTCTGGTGGTGGCGGCCTATCGCGGCCCCGCGCCGGGCCTGTGCAGCGCCGACTTGGCGGTGGACGAGGTGGCGGAGGCCGATTGGCCGGCCCATGAGAAGGCCTACGGCCTACGTCTTGACCCCCGCGCCCTGGCCGGGCGGCCGGCGGTGGTCGAGGCCGCGGTGGGCCGGGGGCTGGTCTTGTTGAGCTACCTTCACCTGGACACCCCCGGCGACCCGGACGGGGAGCGGGCCCTGGCCAACCTCTGGCGGGCCTGGCTGGGGGTGGAGGCCGCGCCCGCCCCGCCGATGCCCGAGGAGCGTCTAGCGCCACTGGGCGAGGAGCTGGTTCGGCGTGCGGACGGGCTGTGGGACCTGGGCGGGCGGCTGGGGTTGTGGCGGCCCCGGCACCCGCTCATGCCGTTTTGGCGGCGGGGGGTGCGCGGCCTGGAGTTGTGGAGCCTCACCCGCCTGACGCGGGCCCTGGCCGGGCGGGCGAGCCGCTCACTCAAGGGCGGGGAGGTTTTGGCCCGGGCGGCGGAGAGCCTGGCCCCGCTTTGGGATCAGGGCCCGGCGGTGCTAGCGGTCCTGGCCCGCCGCCTGCGCGGCGAGCCGGTGGAAGGTTTGGCCGGGGCGCGGGCGGAGAAGACTTGGTTCCCGGCCCCTCGCCGGGTGGGCGGTGACTTGGCTTTGGCCCTGGCCGCCCTGGAGCGGGGCCTGTTGGAGGTCTGGCGGCAGGGGCCTTCACGGCGCACAGGGCCCCGCCATGATTGACAACTCCACGCCGCGATGGTACAAACACCCTCGCTGACGGGACGTGGCGCAGTCTGGTAGCGCACCTGAATGGGGTTCAGGGGGTCGCTGGTTCAAATCCAGTCGTCCCGACCAGCTAAAAACAGAAAAAGACAAAGGGCTTGGGTGACAAACCTCAAGCCCTTTGTTGGTTTATATATACGATACAATTGTCGGGATATGTTCGCGCAAAGCGTAATCCACCCCCACTGGCGGAGCAGGTCGTTTGACCTGTCCCCGCCAGCCCGGTTAACATGGGAACCGGTGAATCAACCTCAGCCGCGCCCGGGTTGGCCCTGGCGGCGCGGTGCGGCAATTGACAAGGCCGTCCCATGACCCCTGAACCGCGGTGCGAAGAACCACTCCAGCAGAAACCAGCACGCCGCCGGGCCGTCCTCCGGCCGGCCTGGCTGCTGGACCTGGAGAGCCTGCCCTACGCCCAGGCCTGGGTGCTCATGCGGGGCCTGGCCCGGGCGCGGGCCGCCGGGGGCATCCCGGATACGGTCCTGCTCCTGGAACACGAGGATGTCATCACCTTGGGCCGCCGGGCCGGAGAGGGCGAGCTGCGTGTCAGCCGCGAGGAGTTGGCCGCCCGGGGGGTGGAGGTCTTCACGGTGGAGCGTGGCGGCCTGGCCACCTGCCACGGCCCGGGCCAGCTGGTGGCCTATGTGATCTTTCACCTGCCCGGCCTGGGCCTGGGCGTGGCCGAGGCCGTGCGCCGGTTGGAGGAGGCCATGCTGAAGACCCTGGCCGCCTTCGGAATCGCTGCCGGACGCCGCCAGGGGTACCCGGGGGTCTGGGTGGGTCCGGAGAAGATCGCCTCCCTGGGCCTGGCGGTCAGAAACGGCGTGACCTTCCACGGCCTGGCCCTGAACCATGCCCTGGTCCCCCCGGTCTTCGACCTGGTGGTGCCCTGCGGCCTCACCCAGACCCGTCTGACCTGCATGAGCCGGGTCTTGGGACGGCCGGTGGACCAGGCGGTCCTGCGCCGCCGGCTGGCGCGGGAATTGGCTGGCCAGTTCGGCCTCGACCTGCGGCCCTGGAGCTTGGAGGCCGCCCGGCGGGCGGCCGAGGAGCCGCCGGGCTAGACGACAGGCTTGGCGGCGGGCGGCAGATGCAGCGCCCAGGCGATAGCCGCGCTCAAAAGGGGCAGGACGGCCACGATCCAGAGCACCATGGAAACGCCCCAGTGGTCGGCCACCAGGCCCAGCACCGCCGCGCCCACCCCGCCCATGCCGATGGCGAAACCCGCCATCAGGCCCGAGGCCATGCCCGAACGGTCGGGCAGGATCTGCTGGGCCATGACCATGACCACCGACCAGGTGGAGAGCAGGAAGGCTCCGGTGACGCCCACTGCCACGAAGAGCCAGAGGCCGGTGGCGAACAGGCACCAGACCGCCAGGGGGGTCACCAGGGCCACCGTGGCCACGAAGAAGGGCTTGGGTCCCACCCTCTCCGCCACCGGCGCGCCCAGCATGGTTCCCGCCACCCCGCAGAGCAGGAAGGTGCTTAGCAGGTTCCCCACCCGCAAAGGGTCGCCGCCCAGCACGTGCACGTAGTAGAAGGGCAGATATGCGACCACCCCGGTGTGCGCCCAGGAGCGCACCACCACCGCCGCGACGAGGACCGAGAGTGGCCGCCAGCGCGCGCCCAGGGGCCGGGGCGGCAGGTTGGCTCCGGCCAGTTCGGCCCGTTCGTCCCGGCGCTTGCCGCCGCCACGCCAGGCCAGGGGGAATAGGCAGGCGGCGGCCAGGCCGGGCACGGCGAATAGCAGCGAGCCGTTCAGACCCAGCCAGGCCACGTATACCCCGACCAGCACCGGCCCCAGGGCCATGCCCAGGTTGCCGCCCACCATGAACCAGGAGACCGCGGTTACCTTGCGGCTGCCGGCCGAGACCAGCACGGCCTTGAATGCCTCGGGGTGGTAGCTGGCCACGCCCAGGCCGCTGAGCACCACCGCCGCCAACACGGCCAGGTAGCCCGGGGCCGGGCCCACCAGGGCCAGGCCCACGCCTGAAACGGCCACGCCCAGGGGCAGGAGCAGGCGCAGGCTCCAGCGGTCGGTCAAATAACCGAACAGGGGCTGGATCACCGAGGAGGTCAGGTTCATGGTCATGATTATGGCCCCTGCCAGGGCGTAGGTCAGGCCCAGCTTGTCCTTGAGCAGAGGCAGCAGGGCCGGCACGGCTCCCTGTACGGTGTCGGTGATGAGATGGGCGGCGGTCAGGAGCAGCAGCAAGCTGGGATTCATGATGATGCCTGATGGTTGAGGTTGTTTCGGGCAAGGTTACCACAGGGCCGGCGCGGGTAAAGGTCCCTTAGGGAATGGATAGGAGCTGCATCCGGGAGGGGCTTCAATGTAGAATGCCCTGCGTGGCCGGCTGCTGGCCCGGCCCTGGACCTTGCGGAGGTGGTGATGACGGGTGCCCACGGCGGACCTGGAGGGGCCGGGATTCTATCGTTGCCCCAAATTCAGGGCCGGGGCTTGGTTCAGGGATGGCCCGGGTAAGACGTCAGGCCCTGGACGCGGGCACAGCCGTGAACGCCAGCGTGGGTTGGGGTCCGGCAGCGGAGCCGACCGGAAGAGCCTGACCACCCTTTCGAAACGGCCGTGACGCTGTTGATTAAGGCCATTTTGGGAGGACCTGCCCCGCGTCTGCGAACCGGCCGCTTCTTCAACGTCCGCTACGCCGCCCCGCGCACCGCGAGCCGGCCAAACGCTTCATCGACCCTTGCCTTTGGAGGCAGACGTGAACGAGAAGCTCAAGCCCCTGGCCCAGGCCATCCGGGCCGCGTTGGATGAGATACCTCCGGCGCTCAAGCAGGACGAGGTGGCGCGTCAGACGATCATCTGCCTCTTGAGCCAGGCGCTCAAGCAGATGGGGTTGATACCGGTGCCGTCATGGAAGCCGCCTCGCTCGACCCGCGAGCGTCTGGACCTGGTGGGCGTCAAGCCCGGCACCCATCCGCCGGAGATAAGCATCGCCTTCGCCGTGGACGCCCTGGTGGACCTGCCCAAGGTCAAGGCCATGGACTGGGTGGACTGCCCGGACAAGGTCTTCGTGACCTTTTCCGAGCGCCTGGACAAGATCAAGCCGACCACTTTCTTCCTGGGGCCGGCCCACACCCACCTGAATCTCTACGAGTAGGGGCCGGACGCGCGCCGCGCCCGGTTCCAGGCTGACCGCGCAGGCGGCCTCTCTCTCCGGCTCAACCCTTCTTGACGAAGAAGCTGATGTAGCCGTCGCGTTGCTCCTCGCCAAGGTACTCGTCGCCGGAACGGGCGGTGAAGGCGGGCAGGTCGTTGCGGGTGCCCACGTCGGTGCCCATGATCTCCAGGACTTGGCCGGGCGCCATGTCCTTGAGGATCTTTTTCGCCTTGAGGATGGGCATGGGGCAGCTCATGCCCCTGGTGTCCAGCACTTGGTTCGCTTGGTGTTCGGCCATGGTTGATCCTCCCTTTTGCTCCAAGTATGATCTTTCTCTGGCCAATCCTCAAGTTCCCAGCCGCCGGTCGGCGCAAAAGCCATTGACAGCCCTGGGATTGGCCGGTTAACTAGCCCCGGGTCCGGTTGCGTAAAAGACCGGGCGAACTTGTGCCGGAATCACACCGCCCATTTATGATGCGGTCACGAGGAGTAGAGATGATGTCGCGGCGCGCCAGCAGATGGTCTCCAAGCAAATGGTCCCTGGTGTTGTTGTCGGCCTGCGTGGTGGTCCTGGCCGGCTTGGCGCTGGGCGGTACGGCCCGGGCCGCCGAGGTGGACCTGGGGGTGATAGTGGTCAAGCAGAAAGCCCAGGCCGAGTCCTTGCGAGCCCGCCTGATCAAGGGTGAGAGCTTTGAGGCCTTGGCCCGGGAATACTCGGTGGGACCGGCCGCCGGCCGGGGTGGCCGCCTGGGCCTGGTGCCCGACACCAGACTGCGCCGTGAGTACCTCCATGCCCTCAAGGATCTGCGGCCGGGGACGCCCAGCCCGGTGATTCCCACCGAGGAGGGCTTCACCCTGCTAATGCGTTTCGACAAGGCCCCGGCCGCCGTGGCCGAAAGAGCCCCCGGCCTGCCCGCGTCCCCCGCCCCCGCGCCGGCGCCCTCCAGACCCGCTCCGCCTAGGCCGGCCCTGGGCCAGGCCATCGAAAATTCGCCCCAGTTGCTGGCCCGCCAGGAGGTGGCCGCCGGCCTGGAGGCCATGGCCCAGGGCAAGCTCAAGAACGCCGAGGCGCTCTTTTCCAAAGCGCTGGGCATCAACCCCCACGAGGACAGCGCCACCTTCCTGCTGGACCAGGTGCGCGCGGCGCTGTCGGGCAAGTTCAACCAGCAGGCCGCAACCTTGTTCGCCCAGGGCTTCCTGTTCATGATAGAGCCCAATCCCCGCGACGCCTTGGAGAGCTTTCGCAAGTCGGTGCAGATCGATGCCCATTTCTGGCCCGGACTGCTGTTCGAGGCCAACACCTTGGCCGACATGGGCCGTCGGGCCGAATCCAAGCAGTTGCTGGAAAAGGTCCTGAACGTCAACCCGCGCGCGGACCGGGCCTATCTTTCCCTGGGCGTCATGGCCCTGGAGGAGAAGAAAACCGATGAGGCCGCGGGTTACTTCCTCAAGTCCCTTGAGATCAATCCCGAGCTGGCCGAGTCCCACTACCGCCTGGGCAGCATAGCCCTCTTCAAGGGCGACTTGGCCGCCGCCGAGCGCGAGATGAACGCCGCCGTGGCCATCGACCCCTACAAGGAGGAGGCGTTCAACGACCTCGGCCTGATCTACGGGCTCACCGGACGCATCCAGGACGCGGAGAAGGCCTACCACAAGACCCTCGAACTCAACCCGGCCTTTCCCGCGCCCCATGTCAACCTGGGCACCCTCTACGCCCAGACCGGGCGCGTCAACCAGGCCATCGACGAATTCAACAAGGCCCTGATGATAGAGCCCCGTATGGGAGACGTGCACGTCAACCTGGCCGCCGCCTACATCATGAAACAGGACTGGGCCAAGGCCGCCGAACACGCCGACCTGGCGGCCAAGCTGGGGTCGAAGGTGCCGGAGGTGGTGCTGAAGAAGCTGGCGGCCCACCAGAACAAGAAGTAGAACCGGCCGGAACCGGCGCGCAAGCCGAGACGCCGCGGGCCAGGGGGCTCGCGGCGTCTTTTCATTTGCGGCAAGGGGGCAGGGGCAGAAGCGACCATACCAGTTCTGCCCGCTGGCGGGCTTGGGGGTCTTCGTCCTGGCCCGGGCCCAAAAGCGGCAGGCTCACCCGGGCCAGGGCAGGGCCGCTGTCCTCGGCCAGGACCTCTATCAGGCAGGCCCCTTCCCGTTCGTAGCGGCGCTTGTAGGCCGCCCCTCGCGCCTCCAGGCGCTTCAACGCGGCCAGGCCCCTGAAGTCCGGCACGGGGGCGCCCTGAAGCAGGTCCAGCAGGCGGCCGTGGGGGGCCAGGTCCAGGCCCAGGGCCCCGGCCAGTTCCCGTACTTGGCCGGCGCTGGCGCTGGCATAGGGCCGGCCCCGGTCCAGGGCCTCCTCTTCGGTCCGCAGGTAACGATAGAGCGCCAGGCCCAGCTCGTTCCGGGTGGCCTCGGGCAGCTCCGCGCCCAGCCGGGCCAGGAAGCGATTCAGCCTGGCCAGGTTCTGGAACGCGCGCTCCAGCCCCCGAAAGTGAGCCAGACCCACCGCGCGGGGGTCCAGGTCGCGAGCCAGGAGCCGCAGGTAGGCCCGCGCCACCGCCCCGCGCAGGCAGTCCATCTCACCCTCGGTCAAGGCCCCCAAATGGGCCAACGACTCCTGCATGGCCACCTCTGGCATCTCGCCGCTGGTCTCTATCATGAAGGCCTCGTCCTCCATATGGGACGGGCAGGGCCGGTCTATCGGATGGGGGGGCATTTTTTCATCCAAAAATGCAAGTTGCCGTTGCCAAGTAGCCCGGCGAGTGCTAAAAAAGCCTGGTAAGCCCAACTCTTGCGGCCTGGTCGCCAGGGCCCGGACCGGGGACAGGGCCGCCCGCCGGGTCGGCACCATGATACCGCAGGCGCGGCCGCTGGGCTTGCCCATACTTCACGCCCCCTTGGGGCGACAAGAGAAAGAAGGCGACACCATGGGCGGTGATTTCCATACCAACTACCGCGAAGAGACCCTGATCTCCCGCCTGGAAAGTTCGCGGCAATCGGCCTGGGGGCGCCAGCTGCTGCAACTGGGCGACTGCGCCGACGAGCTGGCCCAAAAACTGGCCATGAAGCTGGTGGAGGGCAAGCTGATCGAGACCACCAACCTGCGCGATGTGGAGGAGCAGTTGGCCGGCTGTCTGGGCGAGCTCCTGCAGGCCGAGGACTTCGACATCCAGTACGCCATCGCGCCCCTACGCAACCTGGTCCCCCGTCCCAACCGCGTCAGCCTCTTCGTGACGGCCTTCGTGATCGAGCGCCTGATCAACCATCGCTCGGTGGTGGACATCTACGGCACCGACGAGGAGATCTACAACGTGGTCAACCAGGAGGTCACCCGTCTGATCAGGTAAAGCCATCCGCCTTCCCCAGTAGGGGAAAAGCCGAGGACAGGGACCGAGGGAAGAAGGCTTCTTTCGGTCCGCTCTTTTTGGACGATAGAACAAGGCCGACAAGCGACCGGGCCGTCTACCGCGCGCGCTATTCCGCCGGGGGCAGGCCGTACTCCTTGATCTTGTTTTGCAGGGTCTTGCGGGTGATGCCCAGCATCTCGGCGGCCTGGGTGCGGTTGCCGCCGGTGGCCTCCAGGGTGCGCTCGATCAGGGCCCGTTCCATGTCCTCTATGGTCATGCCCGCGCGCAATTCGGCCCGGCCGCCTGCGCCGCCGTCCTGCAGGGGCGCCGGCAAGTCGCCGGCCTCGATAAGCGGGCCCGGGGCCATGATCACCGCCCGTTCGACCACGTTGATCAGTTCGCGCACATTGCCCGGCCAGGGGTGGGCCAGGAGCCTTTGACGGGTTTCGGGGGTGAAGCCGCGCAGGTCGCGGTGGTTCTTCTGATTGAAGCTCTTGAGGAAGTGCTCGGCCAGGGCCATGATGTCCTCCCCGCGCGCGCGCAGGGGCGGCATCTCGATGTTCACCACGTTGAGGCGGTAGTAAAGGTCCTCGCGGAACTGGCCGTCCTTGACCGCCTGGGTCAGGTCGCGGTTGGTGGCCGCGATCACCCGCACGTCGGCCTTGTAGACCTTGTTGGAACCCAGGGGCGTGTACTCGCCCTCTTGGAGGGCGCGCAGGAGCTTGGCCTGGGTGGAGGGGCTCATCTCGCCTATCTCGTCCAGAAACATGGTGCCGGTGTCGGCGGCCTTGAGCCGGCCCTCGCGCCTGGCCACCGCGCCGGTGAAGGCCCCTTTCTCGTGGCCGAATAGCTCCGATTCCAGGAGGCTCTCGGGCAGGGCCGCGCAGTTGATCTTGACCATGGGGCCGTCCTGGCGGCGGCTGTTCTGGTGAATGATCTGCGCCGCGACCTCCTTGCCGGTGCCGCTTTCGCCGGTGATGAGCACCGTGGCTTCGGAGGGGGCCACCACGGACAGGGTTTCCTTGAGCTTGAGCATGGGCGGGCTCTGGCCTATCAAGGCCGAGAAGTCGAAGCGCTCGCCCAGCCGCTCGGCCTGGTCCTGCACCCGGCGCGCCAGGCCCGCGGCCTTCAGGTGGCGCTGTATTTTTATCAGCACCTCCTCCATGTCCAGGGGCTTGGGCAGATAATCCTCGGCCCCGCCCTTCAGGGCCTCCACCGCGCTCTCGATGCTGCCGTAGGCGGTCATCATCAGGACGGGCGTGGCAGGCAGGAGGGCGCGCAGGCGGGGCAGGGTGGCCATGCCGTCCTGTCGGGGCATGACCACGTCCATCAGCACCAGGTCCACGGTCTGGCTGGCCGCGGCCTCCAGGGCCTTCTCACCGTCAGCGGCTTCCAACACCTGGTAGCCGGCGTCCTCCAGGTGCGCCCTGAGCATCACGCGGTGGGCGCGTTCGTCGTCCACCACCAGAATGGTCTGGCCTTGACTCATGACTTGGCTCCGTCCAGGGGCAAGGTGAAGGTGAAGACCGCCCCACCCTCGGGCCGGTTGGCGGCCTTGATCCGGCCGCCGTGGGCCAACACGATGCGGCGAGCGATGGCCAGGCCCAGGCCGGAACCGCGCTCGCGAGTGCTGAAGAAGGGGTCGAAGACCTGCTCGGCCGTGCCCTCGGGCAGGCCTGGCCCATCGTCGGCCACCTCCACCACCACCTCGCCCTTGCCCAGCCTGGCGGAAAGAATCAAGCTTCCGCGCCCGTTCAGGGCCTCCAGGGAGTTGACCACCAGGTTCACCAGCACCTGGCGTATCTGATCGGGGTCGGCGGTAGCCGCCGGCAGGTCCTCCTGCACCTTCACCCGCAGGTCTAGGCCCTGGGCGCGGGGGTCGTCGCGCATCAGCTCCAGGGTGCTCTTTAAAGATTCGCCCACGTCCAGGGGAAACAGCCGCGGCGGACGGGGCCGGGTGTATTCCAAAAGCCCGGAGACCACCCGCTCCAGGCGGTCCACCTCCTCCACCGCCACTAAAGCGTACTCGGCCTGCTTGGAGCCCGGTTCCTGGCCCTTGGCCAAAAACTGCACCAGTCCGCGCAGGGCCGAAAGCGGGTTGCGCACCTCGTGGGCCACCGAGCCGGCCAGCCGGCCCACCGCGGCCAGGTGTTCGCTTTCCGCCACCTCCGCACGCAAGCGCTCCAGCTCGCGCCCGCGGTGGCGCGCCGCGGCCAGCACCGCCACCGAAACCAGACCCGCCCCCACGAAGATTATCGCGGCCAGGACCACCGCCTGTCTGAGGTCCTGGCGCCTGGCCTCTTCCAGGGTGGCGGTGGAAAGGCGCACCAGGGCGTAAGGCTTCAAGCCTTCCGCTCCTTCGGGGCCGGCGGGGCCCATCAGCCAGCCAGGAAACATCATCATGGTATGCATGCGGAAGCCCATGCCCCGCCGTTCATCGCTGGGGGGCGGGGGGGGCGGGCACTGCTGCCCTTGGTTCTCTTGGCCGGACTCCTTCTCCCTGTGCTCCTCTATCAGGGAGCGGGCCCAGGGCGGGAGGGGCCGGCCCGGCCGCATGAAGCGGCGCAGGGGCTCGAAGGGGCGGCCCACCACCAGCTCCTTGCCCGCGATGCCGGTTATGGGCTGATGGGCGGCCACAGCTTGGCGCATGGCTTCGCTCAAGCCCGCCAGGGGGTCCACAGCTTTTTCCGGGGAGGCCTGGGCATCGCCCGCGCCGGCCTCGGCGGCGGCGATCACTTCGCCGTGCGGACCCAGGATGGCCAGGGCCCGCACCTGTTGCTGGTCGATCAGTTCCTCGGCAAGAGTCTGCAGGGGGAAGGAGCGCAAAAGCCCTTGGCGTATGCTGGCCCGGGTGGCGCTCTCCAGGTATTGCAGCAGCAGGGAGCCGTGCTGGCTTAGTTGCTGGGTCATCAAATCCTGGGTGCGCGCCAGCCGGTTGTGGGTGGTCAGACCCAAGGCGGTCAGGAGCAGGAAGAGCACCCCCGCCAGCATCAACCAGGGCAGAATGTCCCTGGGCTTTCCCTGGCGGGCGGTGGCAGTCATTTCCTGCTCCAAGTGTTCTTTGACGTGTCGTCCAGCGAACCAGGGCCGGGGCTTGACGGCCCCGGCCCTGATTCTAGCCTAGTAGGCCGTGGAGGGCTAGTAGGTGCCGCCGGGGCCCATCATCGGGCCTGAGCCGATGCCCATGCCGCCGCCTAAGCCCATGCCGTAGCCGGGGCCGCCACAGAAGCCGCCGCCGAAGCCGCGGCCGTAACCGCGCCCGAAGCCGGGGCCAAAGGCGTAGGGGTACTTGGCCATGAACTCGTTGCGCTTCTTGGCCAGCTGGGCGCCCAGATCCACCAGCTCGTCCGCCACGGCCTTGAGCTTGGCCGGGTCAGGGTTGGCCTGGGCCCGCAAGGTGTTCAGCTCCACCCGCTTGGTGGCCAGCTTCTGCCGCAGGGCCTGGGTCTCGTTCAGGAAATCAGCCCGAGCCTTCTCGGCCTGGGCCTGCTGCTCGGGGGTCAGTTGGGTCCAGCCGTAGCCGGGGCCATAGCCGGGGCCCATGCCGGGGGCGGCCAGGGCGAAGGTGCTGAAACCGGCCACCAGGGCCAGGGCCGCTATCACGCTAGCGAACTTCTTCATGATACTGCCTCCTTGGGGTTTGAATGCCTTTTTCGTAAAAAGCGTTCGTTTCTTGCCCGGGAATAAAGCATCAGGCGTGCCAGCCGGGCCGAGAGGCAGGCGTTAACGAAAGAGTCCTGTCGTTGCGGTTGGTTGAGTTTGTTGGCTTGGCCGGCCGGCTGGCGCGGGGCGGGACCGGAGCGCATAAAAACTATCCTGCGCCCCAAGGCGGTGCAAAAAAAATATGCACTGGCATTGATCATGCGGGCCGGGGATGATGCATGTGGGCCGGCGAAGGAATCAGGCCGGCTCGCCCAGCAACTCCAGGGGATGCGCCACCCGCGCCGATTCCCCCAGCCCCAGCTTCCATTGCAGATAGCAGCCGCTACAGCTGGTGGCCAGGACGGCCGCACCCGAGGAGGCGAAGTCCGCCGCCCGCTCCTGGAAGACGGCCTGGCTCAGGCCGGGCTCGTCAAGGCTGAAGAGTCCGCCCCCGCCGCAGCAGGCGTCGGCGCGGGACAGGGGCGCCATGTCCACATCGGCGGCTCGGAGCACGGCCCGGGGTTCCTCGTGCACCCCCAGGCCGACCTTGAGGTGGCAGGGGTCGTGCAAGGCCACGGGCCGGCGCTCACCGCCAAGGCCTTTTAACAGGCGTGGATGTTCAGCCAGGACCTGGCTGATCTCCAGCACCTCCGGGAAAGAGGTCTTGTCCCGCCCGGCCCCGGCCAAGGCCGGAACCTCGCGCGCCAGGGTCCAGGCGCAGGAGCCGCAGACCGTGACCACCTTGTCCACCCTGGCCAGGGCGAAGGCCCTGGAGAAATCCCCGGCCAGGCGCGCCGCGACCTCACCCAGGCCGGCGCTCAGAGCCGGCAGGCCGCAGCAGCCCTGGGAGGGAATGATTACGGTGCCGATCCTGCTCAGCAGGCGCGTCGCCATTTGGGCCAGGCCCGGCCTCAGGTAGTTGGTCACGCAGCCCACGAAGAGGCCCAGGCGCGGCGATCCCTTGGGCCCGGCTATTCGGCGCGGGGCCTGGGCCAGAAAGGGCTCGCGGGCCAGGGGGGGCAATCCGCGCAACTCATCCGACCCGGGCAGGCGCAGGTTGAGCCCGCTGGAGGCGGGAATCAATGCCCGCGCCACGCCCTGGACCAGAGCCCCGCTCCGGGCCAGTCCGTCCATGCGGCGGGGATGGGACAGCGCGCCCTCCAAGAGCAGCCGCTTGGCCATGGCAGCGCCGGCCAGGGCCGCCAGGCGGGCCCTGCCCGCCTGCACCTCCTCGCGGGCCGGGACCCCGCTGGGGCAGTTGTGCGAACAGCGGCCACAGAGCAGGCAGCGGCCCAGCGCCTTGCCCAGTTCGCGGTCCGGGGCCAGGAGGCCGTCGCGCAGTCCCCGCAACAGACGCAGCTTGCCCCGGGCCGAGTACTCCTCGCGCCGGCCTGCCAGGTAGACCGGGCAGACCTGCATGCAGGCCCCGCACTGGACGCATTGGTCCAGCCCGCTGGATGGGGTGGGGCCGGGCATGTCGTGGTCAGGCTCAGGCACTCTAGGAACGCTCCTGCCGGGTCTCAGGCGCTTTGCCAGGAGCCGGCCATCGCGGTGATCGCCGCCTTGGAGATGATCAGGGCCGGCTCCAGCACCCGCCAGGTGGGGGTGCAGCCGTACTTCTCCGGCACCACCTTGAGCCAGGTGTCGGAGGTCAGGTAGTCCCGCAACTCCCGGTCTGAACGAAATACGTAGAAGGCCCCCCACTCGCCGGCCTCCTTATCCACCCACCAGGTCTTGAACTCCACCGCGGGCATTTCCAGGAAGCGCTGGTAGCTGCCGGAAAACCACTCGCGCATCTCCTCGGTGGTCTTGAGTCGCTCGGGCTTGAATACGCAGAAGAGGGCGCGCTTGTCTTGAGCCATCGCTTCAATGCTCCGTTCAGGGTTTTGGGCTGGGGTAATGGTGTAGCAACATCGGCCCGAGGTCAAGAGCGGCGGGAATCAGGACGGGCCTTGTGCGGCGCGTGGGCTCAAAAAATGACGATTGTGCGGTGTCAAAGCTATAAAAAAGCTTGACAAGGTAATGTAAATTACCGATGGTAAATATTAACCAGAGATTAATATTGTCCTGGGGGTGGCTTAGGGCAACGGGGGCGTTATGAATCTTGGCTCACTGGTGCGCCGGCATCGCAAGGCAAAGAGGCTTACCCTCAAGGCAGTGGCGGAGAAGGCCGGCATATCCGAAGGATTCCTCAGCCAGGTGGAGAACAATGTCAAGGCTCCCTCGGTGGAAACCCTCATAAACATCTGCGCCGCCCTGGGTGTCGAGGTTGGCCTGCTCATGAACCAGCTCCAGAACAAGGAGCAGCTTTTCCTCATCCGCCAGAGCGAGTGGGAGGACGTGGACCTGCCCCACACCGGCTTCGCCACCCGCCGCTTCTGCCCGCCGCCCTACCGCTCCATCATCGACAGCGCCATCCTCTTCATCGAGCCGGGCAAGTCGATTCCCGTGCGCAAGAACCTGAAGAACGGCCAGGAGATCCTCTGCGTGCTGCGCGGTTCCCTGGAGCTGGTCCAGGGGGAACAGGCGGTGCAAATGGGTCCGGGCGACGCCGTGCATTTTTTCTCCGATCCCCAGCGCCAGAGCATCACCAACCTGGGGGACGAGCTGGCCGTGGCGCTGTGGGCGGGAACGCTTTGATCGGGCCTCTCCCATGCGCCCAACCGCTAACCGAGGGTGAGTTCGACCATAGACCAAACAAGGCAAGTTTCCTAAACAAAGCCTAGAGGAGGAAAGGGGTTATGATCACATTCGGCAAAGGGAACCTGCGCGTGCCAAAATGGTCCAAGCGCGTGTTCATGGTGGCCGCGGGCTGCTCGCCCTTCCGCAAGTACTTCCCGGAGTACAAGCTGGAAGAGCTGGTCATGATGGGCTACAAGATGATGCTGGAGGACAACAACCTCAAGCTCTCCCCCCTGGAGATCAAGGACAGCATCCAGTTCGCGGTCTACGGCCAGTTCGCCGACCACTTCCAGGACCAGCTCCTCTGCGAGGCCAAGATTCACGACTACCTGGGGCTTGATCCCCTCTACAACGTGGGCATCAAGACTGGCGGGGCCACCGGCGGCACCTCCATCCTCATGGGCGCTCAGGCCATCGCCAGCGGTTACGCCAACTGCTGCCTGGTGGCGGGTTGGGAGCGCATGGACGAGGTGGACACCCGCACCGGCAACTTCTATATCTCCACTGCGGCCTGCAAGGACTTCGAGACCCGCATGGGCCGCATCTACTCGTCCTATTACGCCCCCATGGCCAACCGCTTCGCCTGGGCCTACGGCCTTTCCGACCAGGTGCGGGCCAAGATCGCCATCAAAAACCGCCATTACGCCACCATGAACCCCAACGCCCAGCAGCCCGGCGACCACACCGAGGAGGAGGTGCTTTCCTCGCGCATGAGCGCCTACCCGCTTCGCTTCCTGGAGTGCTGCGCCATGACCGCCGGTTCGGCCTCAGTCCTCCTGTGTGATGAGGAGATGGCCTACAAGCTCTCCGATCACCCGGTGGAGGTGTTCATCTGCGGCGGCAGCCACACCCTGCGCGTGGCCGACCGCCGGCCCATGGACATCCCGCTGCTGCCCAACGAGAAGCCCGGGATGTACGACGAGTTCCTCAAAAAGAACCCGCGTTGGCCCGGCTTCGAGTCCTTCTTGGCCGCCCGTTTCGCCGCCTACTTGATCTACCGCATGGCCGGCATCAAGGAGCCCATCGAGGAACTCGATCTGGTGGAGCTGCACGATGCCTTCACCATCAGCGACGTGCAGACCTATGGCGACATCGGTCTGCGGCCCTACGGCCAGGAAGTGGACTACGTGGAGAGCGGCGACGCCTACTACGGCGGCAAGTGTCCCTCCAACCTCTCCGGGGGCCTGTTGGGCACCATGCACGCCGTGGGCGCCACCGGCATCTGGCAGGCGGCCGAGGTGTTCTGGCAGCTCCAGAACCGCTACGACTACATCCACGGCGATCCCAAGTGGTGGAAGCGGGCCGGCAAGAAGAAGCCCAAGAACTGGAAGAGCCTGCAGGTGAAAGATCCCAAGCAGGGCCTTTGGGTCAGCCACGCCGGGGTGGGCTCCCACGTCACCGTCGGCATACTGCGCAAGGCCTGGTAGGAAAGGAGGCACTAGAAATGGCAAAACCCGCCTACGAAAAGGCCATCACGACCAAGTACATCGGCACGCCGCTGAAGCTGCACGACGAGAAGCCCGCCTGGGTGATTGAGTCCCCCCGGGCCATGACCCATATCCACACCTACGGCCTGTTGACTCCCTTCTTCGAGGGGTTGACCAAGGGCAAGCTCATGGCCACCAAGTGCGTCAACCCCAAGTGCCCCCAGGGCAGCACCTGGCTGCCCCCCCGGGCCGACTGCCCTGACTGCTACGAGCGCATGAAATGGGTCAAGGTGCCCTCCGTGGGGACCATCTATTCCTTCACTTTGGTGGACTACGCCGGCATCGGCATCGAAATGAAGACTCCCTACTGGCAGATCGACGTAGCCATCAAGGGCGTGGACACCATCTTCAAGGGCTACCTCGAATCGGGCAAGCCCGAGATCGGCATGAAGGTCAAGGCCAAGTTCCGCACCGAAAAGCCCACCCACACCATCCTGGATGTCTGCTGGGTGCCGGCTTAGACAAGGTTGAGGTGGCCGGGGGGGAGACTCCCCGGCCTACCCTGACACTCCCGGGGCCGGGCGCGGCTTGAAGAGGAGGGGGCTTGGAACTTGCGTTGTCGCTGACGCTCCTGGCAATGACAAGGAAGGGGGAGGATTCCCCCAAGGGAGGCCGTGATGGACTTTGAGCTATCCATGGAGCAGGAGATCCTGCGCAAGACGGTGCGGGACTTTGCCGAAAAGGAGATAGCTCCGGTGGCCCGGGAGGTGGACGAGGCCGAAGAGTTCAGCCTGGACACCATGCGCGCCATGGGCGAACTGGGTCTGTTCGGCATGGTGGTGAGCGAGGAGTACGGGGGACAGGGCATGGACTACATCTCCTACATCATCGCGGTGGAGGAGATCGCCCGGGTGGACGGCAGCCACGCCGCCACGGTGGCCGCCGGCAACTCCCTGGGCATTGGCCCGCTCTACTATTTCGGCAGCGAGGAACAGAAGCGCAAATACCTGCCGGACCTCTGCGCGGGCAAGGCGCTCTGGGGCTTCGGACTTACCGAGCCCAACGCCGGCTCCGATGCCGGCGGGGCCGTTACCAACGCGGTTCTGGATGGCAACGAGTGGGTGATCAACGGCTCCAAGATTTTCATCACCAACGCCAGCACCGACATCAGCCGGGGGGTGACGGTGATGGCCAAGACCGGCAGCCGCGAGGACGGGCGCAAGGAGCTCTCCTGCATCCTGGTGGAAAACGGCACGCCGGGCTTCACGGCCAAGCCCATGCACGGCAAGATGATGTGGCGGGGCTCCAACACCAGCGAGCTGTACTTCGAGGACTGCCGGGTGCCCAAGGACAACATTCTGGGCGCGCGGGGCAAGGGCTTCCACCAGATGCTGGAGACCCTGGACGCCGGGCGGCTTTCCATAGGGTCCATGGGCGTGGGCGGGGCCCAGGGGGCATACGAACTGGCGCTCAGGTACGCCAAGGAGCGCGTGCAGTTCGGCCGGCCCATCGGAACCTTCCAGGTCAACGCCTTCAAGCTGGCGGACATGGCCATGGAGATCGAGGCGGCCAGGCTCCTGCTCTACCAGGCTTGCTGGCTCAAGGACCAGCACAAGTCCTTCAGCAAGGCGGCGGCCATGGGCAAGCTCTACGCCAGCGAGGTCATGGGAAGGGTGGTCAGCGAAGCGGTACAGATTCATGGCGGCTACGGCCTGATGAAGGAGTACAACATCGAGCGCTTCTACCGCGATCAGAAGCTTCTGACCATCGGGGAGGGCACCAGCGAGATTCAACGGCTCGTTATCGCGCGCCTAATCGGCGCCATCTAGGCTGGTTGAGAAAAGAATCACAAGAAGAAATCCACTTTTTTCACAATTGACTCGGGAGGGTGTCTCGTCATAAGGTGCTCGTGTGCCTGCCGGATTGCCACTCCATGTTGGGGTAGGGGGGGAACATGAGCACCAAATCGGCGGCCAATGACCGCGGCGCCCCGCGCCCGGCCCGGGTGCTGGTCGTGGATGACGAGCCTTCCCTTGTGGATATCTTTTCCCAATTCCTTGGTTATAAATATCAGGTGGAAGGCTTCACCAGCTCGACTCTCGCCTTGGAGGAACTGCGCGCCCAGCCAGCCGACCTGCTGGTTTCCGACTTGGTTATGCCCGGCTTGAATGGCTTGCAGCTCACCAGCGCGGCCAAGGACCTGCACCCCAAGCTCAAGGTGGTTCTGGTCAGTGGGGTCAACCCCCGCTCCTGGCCCGCGGAGGGCGCGTCCGGCCTGGATCGGGTTGAT
>JAJZPI010000006.1 GCA_021811275.1 Deltaproteobacteria bacterium | reverse complement strand
CCGCCCATGCCTGAAATTCTGGTCATCAGCGGCAAGGGCGGCACGGGCAAGACCTCACTGACCGGGGCCTTCGCCCATCTGGCCCAGGATCCGGTGATCTGCGACCTGGATGTAGACGCGCCCGACCTACATCTGCTGTTGGACCCAGCCGCCGAGAGAACAGAGGAGTTCTTCTTCGGCCACCACGCGGTCATAGACCCGGAACTTTGCACCTCCTGCGGCTTGTGCCTTGAGATGTGCCGCTACCAGGCCATCGCCAACCTAGAATGGGCCCCGGCGGTGGACGAGCGCAGGTGCGAGGGCTGCAAGGTCTGCGTGCACTTCTGCCCCGCCCAGGCCATCGCCTTTCCCGAGAGACACTGCGGCCGCTGGTACATCTCCAGCACCCGCTTCGGCCCCCTGGTCCACGCCCAGCTATTTCCGGGCCAGGAGAACTCGGGCCGCCTGGTGGCCCTCCTGCGCCAGCAGGCCAAGCAACTGGCCCGGAGCCGGGGACGGAACCTCATCCTCTGCGACGGCGCTCCGGGTATAGGCTGCCCGGTAATCAGCTCCCTGAGCGGGGTGGACCTGGCGGTGGCGGTCACCGAGCCCACGCCATCGGGCCGGCACGACCTGGAGCGGGTGGTGGAGCTGTGCGCCCATTTCCGGGTGCCCGCGGCGGTGATCATAAACAAGCATGACCTCAACGATGAACAGTCGGGCCTCATCGAGCGCTACTGCGCCCGCGAGGGCCTGCCGCTCTTGGCCAAGCTCCCCCACGACCCCGCCTTTGTCCGGGCCATGCTGGCTGGCCGGGTGGTGACCGAGCAGGAAAACGGCGGCCTGGCCGAGTTGATCGAAGACGCCTGGCGGGCCATCGTGGCCCTGGCCGGGCAAAAACAGGCAGCCTGAGCGGCGGCGAGCCGCCAACCAGTCAAGGAGCATCACATGAAGGCCATCGTAGCCATTCCCTCCACCCTGCCGGGCGGACTGGACGCCGAATTGGGGGCCCACTTCGGCCATTGCGACCTATATACCGTGGTGAAACTGGAGCAGGGCGAGATCAAGGACGTGCGGGTGTTGCCCAATGTTCCCCATCAGTAGGGCGGGTGCATGGCCCCGGTGCAGCGCCTGGCCGGCAATGGCATACAGGTCCTGATCGCCGGCGGCATGGGCTTGCGCCCCTTGATGGGCTTCAACCAGGTTGGCATCCAGGTCTTTTTCGGCGGGGGCGCCGAGAGCGTGGGGCAGGCGGTCGCCGCCTTGGCCGAGGGAAAACTGCCCCAGTTCAGTCAGGAGTTCACCTGCGGCGGAGGCGGCGGCCGCCAGCATCCGTGACCGGCCGGCGTCGGTCGGGGCATTCCGGGCCGTTTCGTCGTCGGGAGCGGAGTTGTGGGGTGCGACTCCGCTCCCGGCCACGGCCCCTGGCCTGGCCGGCGCGGTTGGGGCGGACAAGGCATGGCGCCTGTCCCTTGGCTACGCGCGCCCGGTGCGGGATAGAGTGCCCCCAGGCCGCGGCAGGCTTGCGGGAAGGAGAGGACAAATTGAGTGAAGGAAGACTTTCCCTTTGACCGGATGGGTGCGGGGTTTCTGTGCCACGCCCTCTCGCCCCCCTTTCAGCTTAGACTTGTCGATCCCGACGGTTGGCGAACGGGGTGGGCCAACGTGGCGATTCGGTGGAGGTGGGTATCCGGGTGGATGACGCGACAATCCAGGGCATCGGGGCCGCGACCAGGGGCTGTATCTATACCGTGGCCTGCGCTAGCGCCTTGGCTAGCCTGGTCCGGGGGCTCAACCTGGAGGGCGCGCTTCGCCTCGAACCACAGGGCTTGGAACTGGAGTTGGGCGGCCTGCCGGAGGATCATTGGCTCTGCGCGCGCCTGGCCGTCAATGCTCTGGGCGAGGCGATAGAGGACCACCTGCGGCGGCGGTTGGCGCAAGCCGTGTCCGCCGGGGAAAGGAGAGAGGCATGAAGACGCTTTTGGTGACGCCCGCGCCGGCCGGTTCGGTGCATTTCGCCAGACTGCTCGGCGCCAAGTGCGGGGAGCCGATCATGGTGGCCACCGAATGCGCCCAGGCGCTTCGAAAAGTTGCCCGGGATACCCCCGGCCTGGTGATCGTCGATGAAGACTTGCGTCAGGTCTCGCCCCTGGAGTTTATCCGTCAACTTTTGGCGCTCAACGCCTTCGTCAACGTGGCCGTGATCAGCAGGTTGTCCGAGGAGCGTTTCCACGAGGTCTACGAAGGCTTGGGGGTTCTGGCCAGGCTTCCTCCCCGGCCCGGCCGCCGGGACGCCCTCGCGCTGTTGGCCAGGTGCCGCCAAATCGAAGCATCTGTCTGAGGACCGGGGCGAAGGCCGGGGCGGGGAGGCACGCTGGAACGCCATGACCTGAGATCAGGACGGCAGCGCCCGCTGTGAAAGCCTAGACGTAGATGCTCAACGGCCTCAGACGGACGACAAGGGGAGGAGGCGCGCCGGAAGTCATCGGTGGCGCGTCCTGGCTTGGGCCCTGGTTTTGGCCTTGAGCCAGGCCCTGCTCCTGAGCGTTCCGTTGGGCCTGTTCCAGGCGGGCCTGGGCCTCCATCTGGGCGGCGGCGGCGGCCACGCTGCGGTCCTGGGGGGAGGGGTCGGCAGGGGCCAGGGCTGCGGACCTGATGGTCTGCGCCTTTTTGATGGTGGCCTCGGGGTTTCCGCCCACCGGGGAGGCGTCGATGGGAACCTCCCCGCCCACGGCGTACTGACGGCCGTCGGGACCGGTCTGATAAGTGAAGCTGGCCCCGCCGCTTACATAGGGCCCGCCGGCGGCCACGTGGGCCTGCTCATGGGCGCGCACCTGGCGGTCGGCGCTCTGTAGAGCCCGCAGTTCGGCCTGTTCCAGGGAGTCCTGGGCCCCCTCCGATGAGGAGCCCCCGCCGGACTGCCCCTGGTTGCCAGGAGCCTGGCCCTCCTGGCCAGGCTGGACGCGTTGGGGCGCGGGTTGGTCCGAGGGTGGTTCTGGGACCTCCAGGGCCGACGCTCCGGCAGCAGCGTCGCCCAGGCGGCCAGGCTTGTCCTGCGGGGGGTTGTTGAAGGCCGTGGGTGGGGGCAGGCCCCAACCGTAACCATAGAGCCCCCTCAGCGCGGATTGCAGTTGCCCGATAAACATCCGGCGTCTCCGGACCTTGGCCACGACCAACAGGAGATCTGGCTCTAGACCTCCTCATTTGGCGTATCGGCAGCCAACCGGGGTTCCTTTAACATTTTTTTCAATTTTTCTTGTCAAGGCGAAAATTGTGAATAATATAAATAATAATCGAGGGACCCAAGTTTGGCCCCTTCCAATGCCTTTGATGCCTACCCCCCGGGCTCAGGGAATGCCCGCTGAGCCCGGAAGCCGCCCCAAACGCACGGCTCCGTCACCAGACGGAGTCGTTCATTTTTTTATGTAGGGATCAAAAGCGGCCGCCTCTCCCTTGGGCAGGGGGAGGCGGCGTTTGCTTTTGTGGCGGAGAGAGAGGGAGTCGAACCCTCGGTACCCCTTGTGAGGGTACACGCGATTTCCAGTCGCGCACCTTCGGCCACTCGGTCATCTCTCCGGAGGTGGTCGAAACGAGAGGGCCCCCGTTGCCGGGAACCCGCCTTGCACATCTACCCGAAAGGACGCCCCCTGTCAACCGCGGAGCGTTTCAATCCAAACTCTTCCGGGCGCGTGCCGCGCCGGCCAAGGCGGGTCGGGGAGGGTACCCTTCGGCCCGGCCTGATAGGCTCCCGTTCAAGGCTGTTGGAATTTCATGCGCCTCAGGCGCGAGGCCATTAGCTAGATGATTACGGGCGGTGGACCGCCAACGGGGCACTGGTCGGCTTGGAACGCTGGGCCTGAGCGGGGCCACGCGGGCGCGCCCAGGACGGCGAGCACACGCTCCTTCCATTCAGGGCGCAGGTCCAGGGCTGCGCGGGGCAGGGTGCCCTGGTCCACGGCCTGGGCCAACAGGCGGATGGGGCCGTCGGGGTCATCGCCATATACCCGGCTGGCCAGGAAGCCGATCTCGTCCAAGAGCTCCTCGGCGTAGGCGGCGTGGTCCGGGTTGTGGATATTGAAGCTCTCGGGGGTGTAGGGCGGGGGGCCGGCGACGGCCGGGTGTCCGCCTGTCTCGGCTTGGCGCAATGCCTGCCAGGCCTGGGCAGCCTCTTCGCCTTGCAACTCCTCTGGTGCGACTTCTCCCCTGCCCTTGCCGGCCAAGCGGTTGAACTGGGCATCAACCCAGTCCTGATAGGCTGCCCCCCGGGCGTCGGCCTGACGGCGGGCGCGGTTGAAGCTCTCCCAGTCGGGATGCTGCCAGCGTGGGCCGAAGGTGTTGAAGAAGGTGCCCAAGACACCTATCCGGTGGCGGCGGGTCTGGTCCCATATATTGCTGAACTCCCTGGTGCGTTCCCACCAATGGTGGCGGCGGTGCAGGAGATGGGCGGTCTGGGATAGGCGGTCCTCCAGGGCCAGCTCGGCGGGGTTCAACTCGGGCAGGTCCGCCGGGCCGGGAATGGCCGGGGCGGCGGTGGATGGTCTGGGGGCCGGGGGGGGGACGACGGGAGCGACGGCGCTGACCGGCGGTAGGCCCTGGCCCGGCCGGGCGGCCAAGTCCATGGCCTCGGCCATGGCCTGACTGACCAGGCGTTGAAATGATTCTTTGTTTAGCCCCGCCAGATAGGGAGACAAGGTATTGAAGAGTTGGTCCATGAAATGCTTCAGGCGCGAGCGCGGGGCCTCATGTTCGCCGGTGGCAGGCGTAGGCGGTTCCGGCTCGTCGGAGTCGCGCCCCATGGGGGCGGCGGGAATTTTTTCCTGTTCGGGTTTGGTGGCCGCCTGGGGCCCGCGCAGGCCCAAGGCCCGCTGACCGAGGCTGGTGGCCCGGGCCAGCAGAGGCAAACCCACCCCCAGGCTCTCCAGGTGGACCAAACCTTCGGATTCCAGGCCGCGCAGGTGTCGGTTAAGCAGTTGTTGACTAATTCCGAGCTGCTCTCTGATGACGCTGCTGGTAACCTGGGCCCCCCCCGCGGCCAATTCGGACACGGCTTGCAACACTTTGCGCTGGGTGGGATGAAGCCTGGGCTGGGTGGCCGCCACCCAGGCGTCCAGGCGCACGGGCCCCCCCGAGATAGGTTTGGGAGGTTTTTTCCCCTTTGGCACCATGCTTGAATTCATCCACCGTAACCTGTTTGTTAGCCACAACATGACGAATACCAATCTCCATTGGAACAATATACTCTCCACCTCGCCCTTGCAAGATAAAATCCAAAGTTATGGCGAAAATGGCTGGCGGGGAGGCTGCGAGTAGACTTTGACCAAACCCCTGCGGTCAAGATGTATTTCACATATAGTGACATTGTGCCGGGTTCAATTTTGGAACTTGCCCCCTGCCCGCGCCGAGAAGGCGCTGGTAAAATAATTCAGTTGGCGAAGCAGTCGCTCCAATAACTTAGGGGTAATTGAATAGGCCATATGGCCGAGGCCGGGAAGGCGGGAAATGCTCAAACGGACCTTCTTGCACCTGCCCGGAGTGGGGCTGCGACGGGAGTTGGGGCTCTGGAAGGCGGGAATCGCCACCTGGGAGGATTTCCTGGAGCGTGGGGAAGGACTGCTGCCGCCAGCTCTGCATCGCCTGGGCCGGCCCCTGGTGGAGCGCTCCCTGGCGGCCCTGGGGCGCCCCGGAGGCCTGGCCGAGCTGGCGAGGATGATCCCCCGCGCCCAGCACTGGCGTTTTTTCCCCAGCTTCAGCCGGGTGGCCTACCTGGACATCGAGACCGGGGGCGACCCCGAGGAGTGGGGCGGGGTGACGGTGGTGGGGGTCTACGATGGCCGAGGGGTGGAGCAGTTAAGGGCTGATCACAATATGTGGTTGATAAATGATATATTAAAAGAATATGATGTGGTTGTAACCTTCGCCGGGGCCTCCTTCGACCTTCCCGTGCTCCGCCGGGTCTTTCCCAACATGTTCATCCCGCCCATCCATATCGACCTCAAGCCGCCTCTCAAGCAATTGGGGCTCTCCGGCGGCCTCAAGCGCATTGAACGCCAGCTGGGCCTAGAGCGCCCGGAGCGGGTCCGGGGTCTGTCTGGCTTCGACGCCGTGGCGCTTTGGGCCGAGCACCAAGCCGGACATGCCGAGGCCCTCCCCACCCTGCTGGAATACAACGCTTGCGACGTGCTTAACCTCGAACCCTTGCTGCAATTGGCCGCGCGCGAACTGAGGACCCGACTCCTGGGCCGCCTCGCTCCCCAGCCTTGAAGGCCGGGCCGGGCCGGACTTGGGCTGGCCTAACCCCCCCAGGCGTGGTATTTATCTGCCAGCGGGCCGCAGTGGCGCGGCCGCCGAGGCGGGAGAGGGGGCATGCAGCTTATCGACGGCGTGCGGGTCAAGGAACTGAAGGTCATCCCCGACGGCAGGGGCCGGCTTATGGAGATGCTCCGGTCCGACGAGGACATCTTCGCCGGCTTCGGCCAAGTCTACCTCACCACCACCCTGCCCGGCGTGGTCAAGGCCTGGCATCTGCACAAGCTCCAGACCGACCAGGTGGTCTGCGTGGCCGGCATGATCCGCCTGGGCCTGTATGACGACCGCCCCGAATCACCCACCTTCGGCCTGGCCAACGAGTTCTACATGGGGGTGCACCGTCCGCTTTTGGTGCGTATTCCGCCACTGGTCTACCACGGCTGGAAATGCGTGAGCCCCGAGGAGGCGCTCATGATCAACACCGTGACCCGGCCCTACAACCACCGGGAACCGGACGAGCACCGCCTGGACCCCCACGAGAGCCACATCCCCTTCGACTGGACCACCAAGGACGGCTAGGCCATGACCCGGCTGCACGACGCCGGCTCTCTGGCCAGGGCCCAGGAGCAGGAGATGGCGCGGGCTGAGGCCAAGCTCGCCTTCCGTAAACATCTGGCCGGGGCGGTGGCGGTCAGCCTGCTCTGCCTGGCCATAAACGCCCTCACCTCCCGCGCCTACTGGTGGTTCGCATGGCCCACCCTGGCCCTGGCCTTGAGCGTGGCCTTCCACGCCTTCAAGGTCTTTGGTGGGAAGGAGGCGGGCGCGGAGGAGGGCCTCAGTCGGCGGCTGCTGGAAAAGGAATTGGAGAAGGAGCGGCAAAAGAGGGGCTGAAATCCCCCGGGTCAGGGGGGCTACATCGGACCGGCTCCCGCGTCGCGGCTCGACCCCTCGGGGACCGCCCGGTCAACGGCCACCTCGCTCCCGGACCTTGCCGCCAAACTCAAGGCTGAAATGCCCGCCGTCGCGGGCAGGTGGCGGAGTTCATGATCAGCGATCTGCGCGTATCCCTGGACCAGCTTCTGAGCATGCTGGCGAGCCTGAACCTGGACCTATGGCCGGCCCAGTTCCTGGGCTACGCCCTGGCCCTGGCGGCGGCGGGGCTGGCCGGGTTCCGGCGGCCCTGGGCCAGCCGGGCCGCCTCGGGCATCCTGGCCGCCATGTGGCTGGCCAGCGCCCTGGTCTATCATCTCGGGTATTTCTCCCGCCTGAGTGAGCTGGGCTACGTTTTCGCCGCTCTGTTCGGCCTGCAGGCGGCCCTCCTGCTCTGGGACGGCCCGCTCAAGGCCAATCTGGTCCTGGCCCCGGCCGGGGACGGCTTCATGGTCATGGGCGCCCTGTTCATGTTCTGGGCCCTGGCCGGGCACCCCTGGCTCTCGGCCTACCTGGGCCACCCCTGGCCCCGCCTGGGGCTGGTGGGGCTGGCCCCCGGGCCCACCGCGGCCTTCACCTGCGGCCTGCTGCTCTGGTCGCGCGGGCGCATGCCCAAGCGCCTGCTGGCCATCCCGGCGCTATGGTCGTTCCTGGCCTTTGTGCTGGCCGTGGACCTGGGCCTGCGCGAGGAGGTCCCGCTGTTGCTGGTGGGCCTGGTGAGCGCCTCGCTGCTGCTGCCGCGCGACCTTAAGCCGGTCATCTGACCGGCCAGACGAGGAAGTGGGGGTCCTTCTTTTGCCCCACCCCGCAGGCCCCCTTGTCCAGGTAGAGGGCCCAGGCCCAGTCCGGGGCAAACAGACTGGTGGTCGAGGACCAGTAGGCCTCCCCCAAGTCCCTGAAGGGATGATCCGCCGGCAGGGCGGGGCGGTGCCGCGAGCAGTCGACCAGGGATTCCAGTTCGTTGATGTTGGGCAGTCGCCAGCGGGGCTGGTTTGTCCGGACGCCGGCGTTCAGGTATGCCACCGCCGCCAGGGCGTCCTGCCAAGTGGCCGCACCCTGGCAAAGGTCCGCCTCCCGACGCCAGCGCAGGCCGGTCAAGCGGTCGAGCACCCCGGCCTTCTCGCTTGAAAACCGGGGAACGGGCCAGGGCGCGCCCTTCCCCAGGTCCCCGTCCTGCCCGCTTCCCGGGCAGAGAACCTCGCTCCCGCAGATGTCGAAGCATCGGCCCTGGCCAGTGGCCGGCAGGATGCCCAGGCCGGTTCCCCACACCGGCCAAACCAGGTGGGATTCATACTTGCGCCCGTAGAACATGCGCCCGCCCTCCAGGTGAACGTACCAAGCATAGGCGGGGTTGATGCTGGCGCTGGTGCTCGTCCAATACCAGCCCGGGAACACCTTTTCGAAGGGGTGGTCCGGGGGCAGGGCGGGCTGGCGGCTTTGGTGACAGATCAGGCTGCGGAGTTCGCGGCGGTTGGGCAGACGCCAATCCCGCCGGCCCAGGTGGGCCTGCCGGTTAAGGTCGGACACGAAATCCAGAGCCTCTTGCCAGGCCAGGGGAAACTCGCTGAGGTTGGCGTCCGGGGACCAGATCAGACCGGTGAGGGCATCGAGCACCCCGTCCGGCCGGGGCGACCAACGCGGGCGGGGCCAGGGCCGGCCAAGGCTGTATTCGGCGTCCTGCCCGCTGCCCTGGCAAACCATGGCGCGGCCCTGGGAATCGTGGCAGGTGCTCTGCCCGGTGGCGAGAAGGTGGGAGGCCATGGATTAAATTTTGAGGCATGTGAGGCGGGACCGCCAGGGGAAGCCGTCCGTTCCGGCCGGGTGTGGGGGCCTGCCCTTGACAACCCCGCCGGACGGCCTACCTTTATAGCCGAAACTTATGCTTCGGGGAGTTACCCATGCCCATCTATGAATACAAATGCGCCGCTTGCGGCAACTGCTTCGAGGCCCTGCGCTTCGCCAGCGACAACGAAGGTCCTCTCTGCCCCAAGTGCGGCTCGCCCCAGGTCGAGCGCCAGCTCTCCTGCTTTGCCACCGGCGTGGCCGGCGGCTCCGGTTTGGCCGGTCTGGGTACGGCCGGCGGCGGTGGCGGGGGCTGCGGCTCCGGCGGCTTCTCCTGAGCCCACTAATGACTCGTGGCGGTCCGCCACGAAAATTTGCGCTAAAGCCGCTCTCAACCTTGACTCGGGCATGAACGCCGGGCCAGGGGGCGGAGCGCCCTGATAGCAGGTTCCATAGCCATTCATGGCGTTGTATGCTTGCCGGTAGGGCCAACGCATAGTTTTGTAAGACATCCCGGATGCTTGCGTATCCGGCGGGCCCCCCGGGGTCCCCAGACAACTTGTTGGCTGGGGTGAGCCGGGGCCCCCAGACAACTTGTTGGCTGGGGTGAGCCTTGGCACGCATACCAAATAAGCGTTCAAAGTTATCCTTTGAAAGCTTATTGGTATTATCCCCTCGGCTGGGCAAACTCGAACGGGAGCGTGCGAGGTGGGTGACAAAGAAAATGCGTCCCAACCCGCCTTGGGCGCCGGGGCACCCGGCTGGGTTGAAGTCCGCCTGCGCCCGACCCTGGCCCAGGAGAGGCGCGTCCTGGTGCGGGCCATGCGCCGCGCCGGGGCGGCCTGTGTCTGGGCGCCCGCCGGACAGGTGCGGGGCGTCTGGCCCGACACCCCCCAGGCCAGGAGGGCCATCGCGGCCCTGCCCCTGCCGGCAAACGCGCCGGAACCCTTTCTGGAGTGTTTCCAAGCCGCCGGCCCCCGCGCGCGCTGGGCCGAGCCGCCTTGCCAGCGCCTGCACCCCCGCCTCACCCTTGCCGAGGCCTGGTCCGGCTTGGCCGCCGGCGCTGACACCATAATCATCGACCCCCTGACAGCCTTCGGGGCCGGCGACCACCCCAGCACCCGCCTCAACCTCATGCTCCTGGCCGGGCTGCTCACCGAGTCCCCGCCGCCGGCGGGCTCCTGGGTCGCCGACGTGGGGGCGGGCACGGGAGTCCTGGCCCTGGCCATGGCGCTCCTGGCGGGGCTCAAGGTGCTGGCCGTGGACCCGGACCCGGCCTCGGCCCGGGCCGTGGCGCGCAACCGCGCCTTGAACCCCCTGGCCGGGCCCTTGGTGCACTTCGCGCGGGGCTGTCACGATGTCTTGGGCGCGCGCTTACCCCTGATCGCCGCCAACCTGCCCGGGCCCATACTTCTCGTGGCCGCCGCGCACCTGGTCGGCTCGCTGGAACCGGGCGGGCGGCTGGTGGTCAGCGGGTTCAGGGAGGAATTCGCGCCCGGACTGGCCGAGTCCCTGGCGGGCCTGGGGCTCGCGGTCCGGCGTCGCGCCCAGGAGGCGGGTTGGGAAGGAATGGTTTTCAGCTGCGGCGGGTGAGCACGTAGTGGGGCAGACCCATAAGGGTCTGCAGGTCCGCTGAGGCCTCCCTGCCGGCCAGCAGCGGCGCGAGCGCGGCCTGGGCCCGGAAGGCGTGGGCCCGGGCCTGGGCGTAGGTGGCCTCCACCCCGCCCAGACTCCGCACGATATCCTTGGCCTCCGCGAGCACCTCGGGCCTGGTCTTGCCCTCCTCGGCCAATTGCACAAGGCGGGAGCGCACCTGGGGCTCGGCGTGGTCGCGGGCGTGGATGAAGGGCAGGGTGATCTTGCCCTCGGCCAGGTCATGGCCCACCGGCTTGCCGAATTCGTGTTCGGTGCCCACGTAGTCCAGGGCGTCGTCCACCATCTGGAAGGCGATGCCCAACTCCATGCCATAATCGTAGAGGGCGTCCACCGCGGCCTGGTCGGCCCGGCCCAGGAGCGCCCCCATCTGGCAGGCCGCGGCCAGGAGCACGGCGGTCTTGGCCACGATGACCCCGAGGTAGCCCTCGGGAGTGAGAGCGAGGTCGCCGGTGTGGATCAACTCCAGCACCTGGCCCTCGGCCATGTGGGTGGTGCAGTCGGTGAGCGCGGTGACGAAGCGGTGATCCTCGACCTCGGCGGCCAGCGAATAGCTCTTGGAAAAAAGAAAATCCCCCACCAGGATCACGGCGTCGTTGCCGTACTTGACGCGGGCCGCCGGCCGCCCGCGCCTTAGGCCCGCCTCGTCCACCACGTCATCGTGCAGCAGGGTGGCGGCGTGCAGGTATTCGAAGATGGATGAGAGCTTGGCCAGACGAGGGTCGCCGCCCGCGCCCGCGGCATGGGCGGCCAGGGTGAAGAGCACCGGCCGCAGTCGCTTGCCCCCGCTGAAAACGATGTAGCAGCTCACCTTTTCGATGAAGGGCACGTGGCTCTTGAGGTTGTCGGTCAGCGCCTGGTCGGCGGGCAGCGCCAGCTCCAGCACCCGGGCCTTGATGGCGGCGTTGTCGAGGGGCGCGGCGAGTTCGCCGTGATCGAGGCTGGCCAGGGTGGGGGAGGTATTGGGCAAGTGCTTCCCTCTGGTTGCTTGGGTGTCTGTCACCGTGTACCCGATGCCCAGGGGCTTGTCAACTTCAACGCGGAGCGAACCGCGCGGGCCGGACTATCGGGGCAGTAACCTGTTTACCCGCGCGATCGTTGGGGTTATGCTCCGGGCATGATTTCCTGCGACATCATAATCCCCATCAAGGACAACCTGGGCGACACCGCGGGCTGCCTGGATTGGCTGGCCCGGCACACCGAACCCGGCTATCGCCTGATCCTGGTGGACGACGCCTCGGGCGACGAAACGGCCGCCTGGCTGCGCCAGGCCGCGAGCGACTCGCGCTTCGGGCCCACGCTGCTTTTACGCAACCAGACCAACCTGGGCTGGACCGGGGCCACCAACCGGGGCTTGGCCGCCAGTCAAGCGCCCTATATCTGCCTGATGAACAACGATACCCTGGCCGCCCCAGGCTGGCTGCCGGCGCTGATGGACAAGCTGGCCCGCGTGCCGCGCCTGGGCCTGGTGCAGCCCCTGGGCAACGAGCGGAGCATACGCCGCGAGGCGGAGAAGGATATTGTCGCCTATGGCCGGCGCGTGGCCGAGCGGAACCGGGGCCGCTACCGCCGTTTGAGCTACATCAGCGGGTTCTGCCTGCTTATGCCCCGGCGGCTATACCAGGAGCTGGGGCCCTTCGATCCGGTCTATCCCCAGGGGCTCTGGGCCGACCACGACTACCTGCGCCGGGCCCAGGGGCTGGGCTGGCTGGCCGGCGAGGCCCAAGACGGCCTGGTCTACCACTTGGAGAACCGCACCCTGGGCGCCAAGGGCCCGCAGTGGAAGGAGTCGGCCCGGCGGGGCGAGAAGATTTTCATCGCGCGCTGGGGCTACAAGCGCCGGCTACTCTGGTCGCCGCCCTGGCCCCTGGACGACCCCGGACCGGAGACAGGGCGCCAGATGGAAGCCCTTTACGCCCTGGCCGATCGGGGCCACGACATCTACGTGGCGCTGGCTCACGGCGAGCGTCCGGAAAGGGTCCTGGCGGCCCACGGCCTGCCCGAGCACTCAAACGCCTATCTGCGGCCTTGCCCCCTGCCCTGGCCCCTGCGCCGGGCCTGGGCCTGGTACCTCTATCGCTATCTGCTGCACAAGAAGCGGGTGACCTTCCGCGCCGGGGGCCCGGCCTCGCGGCTGGACTTCAGCGCTCTCCCTCCGGCCGATATCCCGGACCACGAGGTCGGCGTGCTTTGGCGGGGCAAGTGACGGCAACCCTTCCCCCCGGAGGCGTATGCGGGCGTCGGACCCCTTGACCGCGGCATTATGGCCGCGTGTGGCCCCGGCGCTCAGGATCGAGAATAAGTGAGGATGTCATTCTCGAACTCCCTGATGATTTCATCCGTCAGCGATGGCCTGAAATCAGACATGATTCGCAGGATGGTCTCCGTCGTCACCCGGTAGTCCCGCCCGGTTTCCAGCTCTTGCTCAAAGGCGAATTGGGCCACCTTTTGGAACAGATATTCGATGTCCGCCGGTGTGGATTTGCCGGTCATGGCAACCAGCCGGTCGATTTCTATGGCGCCGGTGTTGAGGCGGGACAGGTAGTTTTCCAGGATGGTTTTTCTTTCCTCGTTGGTGGGTACGCCAACTGGAATGATGCAATCGAATCTTCCCGGCCGAAGCAGGGCTGCGTCCAACTGGCGGATATAATTGGTTGCGCATACCAGCAGTATTTTGTTGTCCTGGCTTTTCAGCAGAGGAACCTGCTTGAGGAACTCATTGGTGATCGACTTGTCGAGCCGCGAACCTGAATCGCGGCTGGCAGCTATTTCCTCGAATTCGTCAATGAAAATGACGGCTTGATCGAGGTTCCGCGTCTTTTCCATGATCGTGCGCAGGTTGGCTCCCATCTTCTCCATGCCGTCGACCATGAGCATGCTGGGTACGATTTCGATATACCACCAAGATAGTATCCCTGCGATGGCCTTTACAAAGTGGGTTTTGCCCGTGCCGGGGGGGCCGAAGAATATGATCGTCTTGGGGGGTGTGACCCCGTGTTTTTTTGCCAGGGAATCTTCGGTCAAGGGAAGAATGATCTTGCGCTGAACCAACTGCTTGGGTGGTTGCGAATCGGAAATGGTATCCCACAACTCTCTGTCAAAGGTCAGGGCTCCCAATTCACCCAGGATGTCGGTGCGTTTATAAGCCATGTATTCATCAAGGGCCTGCTCCATATTTTCCAGGAAATCGACGCAGGCGGTTCGTAGCCCTACGTCGCGGCCCAGCTTTTCCGAGAGCAACCACTTGTGTTTAAGGATCTTGGGCCAAAGTTCGGCGGCTATATCCGGATCAAACCTGGCCCCGCTGATTTCAAAAATTTTGCTGGCCAGGATTTCCGGCGAGGCGGATTCAAGCGCGTTTTCGTTCATGGCGGCTGCTCCCTGGGGCCCTGGATGCCAGGGGCCCGCGCGATGTTGGCGGAGACCCCGCCGGATGTTGAGGGTGACGGCCTTTACAGCTCTTCCATCGCCGGCAACCTGCCCGCTTCCTTGGCCCAATCCCCCAGGTTCCAGAGGGCGTCCACCTCGCAGGGGTTGGAGCGGCAGAGTTCGCGCAGCAGCTCGCGGGCCCCGGCCAGGACCTCGGCGGGTGGGCGAGGACGGGCCAGTTCCCGGCCCAAGTCGGGGTGCAGGCCCAGGCGCTCCAGGCTAACGGTTTGAAATGAGAGGCTGGCCGCCGAGATGGCCGTTTCCTGGGGGGAAAAGTTCACCCCCAGGATGCGCCGGCGCTGAATCTCGGCCGGGTCCAGGGAGCGCAGGAAGCCGGTGATGGTGAGCATGTCGTGGTTGCGCTCGAATGAGAGGATGTCGTCGTTGATCTCCTGGCGCAAGGCCAGGACCTTCTCGCGCTCGGCGGCCAATTCTCCGGCCTGCCGCCATATCCGGGTGTAGAGGTGGCGCACCAGACCGGTGTAGCGCCCGGGGCGGGTCCAGCCCCGGGGCAGGCGGCACAGGGCTGGCCCGGGCTGCGGGGGCGGGGCGGGGGGCTCGCCCAGGCCCGCCAGGTCGAAGAAGCGCCGGGCGGCCTCGGGGGTGAGCAGGGCCCGGGCCAAATGCAGCTTGCGCCCTTCCCAGGCGGCCAGGCCGCCTTGCAGGGCGCTGGCCGTCTCGCAGAGCAGGGCGATCTCCTCCTCCACGATGCGCCGCTCGCGCACATAGTTTTCGATTATCTCCTGCTTGACAGCTTGTTGCAGGGCGGTCACCAGGTCGTCTTCGTACATCGCCTTCCTCGCCGCGGCCCGGGGCCTTGGCCCTTGTGGCAGGCCGCGCATTCTGCTACCGTGCGCTCCAGAGGTAATTATATGCTTTCGCGGATCGTGGTCATCCGTAAATACAACTCGCCCGAGGCCGTGGCTCTGGCCGGCGAACTGGCCGCCTGGCTCCGGGGACGGGGAGGGCAGGCCCAGGTCCTGGAGGCGGGCGCGGGCCATCCCAAGTCCGGCCGCGCCCGCGCCCTGGACCTCCCGCCCGATTGCCAGCTGGTAGTGGTCCTGGGCGGGGACGGCACCATGCTGGGGGCGGTGCGCGAGGTGGTCGAGGCCGGCCTGCAGCGGGTTCCCATCCTGGGCGTGAACCTGGGCGGTCTGGGGTTTTTGACCGCCTTGGCTCCGGAAGAGCTGCTGCCGGCCATGGAAAAAGTGCTCGACGGCCATTTCCTGGCCCCGCCGCGGCTGATGATCCAGGCCCAGGTGGAGCGCCAGGGCCAAGTGCAGAAGAGCATGACCGCCTTGAATGACGTGGTCGTCAACAAGGCGGCCCTGGCCCGCATAGTGGACTTGAGCCTGGCCGTGGACGGCCAGCCGCTGACCACTTTCCGGGCCGACGGGCTTATCATCTCCACCCCCACCGGCTCCACGGCCTACAACCTCTCCGCCGGCGGGCCCATCTGCCACCCCAGCCTGGAGTGCATTCTGGTAACCCCCATTTGCTCCTTCGCGCTCAGCAACCGCCCCCTGCTCCTGAGCCCCCACATGACGCTCACCGTCACCCTGGACCGCCGCGCCCAGGACACCACCCTCACCTGCGACGGCCAAGTCGGTTTCGATCTGGTGGCCGGCGACCGCGTCATCATCTCGCGGGCGGGGAAGACCGTCCGCCTGATCCATTCTCCCTTCAAGGACTACTTCGAGATTCTGCGCGCCAAATTGCGCTGGGGATAGCCTTTGGCGAGGCCGACAATCGCGGCCCGCGCGCTTTTGGTTGCCTGACGGCCGGGGGCGTGATACCAAAATAAGACATGGCCGATGCCCTTGGCACCACCCGACAACCCTTGCACCGAGGAAGGCCCATGCACAGGTTCGTCCGCGCCTCGCTCCTGGTATGGCTGATTGTGTCCCTGCCGCTCATGTCGGCCATGAGCGGGGGCGACAGCGAAGGCCCCACTCGCATCCCCGAGCCCTCGGCGGACTATCGCGTGCGCATGACCGACCAGGAGGGCGCGCGGGTGGAACTGACCATGTTCGCCGTCGACGGCCAGGTGTTCATGCTCGGCAGTGTGGGCCAGGGGCAGGTGGCCGTGCCCTTCGAGGGCATCAAGACCGTGGAACTGGCCAACCGCGGCGGCCAGCTCAAGGCCAAGATCACCCTCAAGCAGGGCGAGCCGGTGGAGCTTACGGTCAAGGGCGCGCTCAAGGCCACGGGCAAGACCACCTACGGCAACTTCCGCATTCCCTTGAGCGAGGTGCGCGGCGTGGAGTTCCTGGGCCTGGCCCGCTAGGGGCCCGCTCAGTACAGGCTGCGCGGCCGGGGTAGGAAGAGGCGGATCATCAACAGGCCGGCGACGAAGCCGCCGATGTGGGCCATCACCGCCACGCCCGCGCCGCCCGCGCCCAGGACTTGGAGCAGGAACCACAACCCCAGCAGAATCACCGCGGGCACCCGCACCACCTGCACGAAGATGAACCAGAACAGCACCGAGACCCGGGCGCGGGGGTAGAGCATCAAGTAGGCCCCCAGGACGGCGGCTACGCCTCCGCTGGCCCCGATCACCGGGATCACCGAGGCCGGCGCGGCGGCCAGTTGGGTCAGTCCGGCCAGGATTCCCCCCAGCAGATAGAAGACCAGAAAGCGCGCCGGACCAAGGGCGTCCTCGATGTTGTTGCCGAATATCCACAGGTATAGCATGTTGCCGCCCACATGAAAGAGGTCGGCGTGCAAGAACATGGAAGTGACCAGGGTGAGCGGCCGGGGCACGAATTCCGGCGGCGGGGCCTGGGGGGCGAGGCCGGTGAGCCAGGCCGGCACCAGGCCCAAGTTGAAGAACAGCGCCTCCGCGCGCGGCGGGGAAAGGACGATCTGGTAGATGAATACGGCCAGGTTCAGGCCGACTAGCCCGAGAGTGAGATAGGGGGTGCGCCGGGTGGGGATGTCGTCGCGCAGTGGCAGCAAGGGCGGCTCCACCATCGATTCGCGCACAGCATGTACCAAATCCCTCCTGGTGGCAACCTTTTTGCTCGGCCAAGGCGGGGAGGCCCCCTTGCCAAGGCCGCCGGCCTAGGTTAGTTTTGAAACAATATTTTTTCGGATGGACGATCGCGATGGCCGAGCAAGCCCGGCAGCAAAAAGTTCATATCACCACCTTCGGCTGCCAGATGAATGAATATGATTCATCCCGTCTGGCCAGCCTCCTGGCCAGTCACGGTTTCGTCCCGGCCGAGGACGCCGAAAGCGCCGACCTGGTGCTGCTCAACACCTGCAGCGTGCGCGAGCGGGCCGAGCACAAGGTCTATTCCTACCTGGGAGCCCTGCGCGAGCTTAAACAGCGCCGGCCCGGGCTCCTGATCGGAGTGGGAGGCTGCGTGGCCCAGCAGGAGGGCAAGCGCCTGCTGGACAGCGTGCCCTACCTGGACCTGGTCTTCGGCACCCAGGCCCTGGAACGGGTGCCGGAGCTGATCGAGGAGGCCAGGGCCGGCCGGCGGGTGGTCTGCACCCCGGGCGAACCAATGCCGGTCGGCCTGGCCGGCGCGCATGAGGCCGACCATCCCCAGCTCAGGCCCGGCCTGAAGGCCATGGTCACGGTCATGACCGGTTGCGACAATTTTTGCTCCTACTGCGTGGTGCCCTACGTGCGCGGCCGCGAGCGCAGCCGGCCCGCCTCGGAGGTGGCCCGGGAGGTGGCTCAACTTACGGCGGCGGGGGCGCGGGAGGTCACTCTCCTGGGCCAGAACGTCAACTCCTACCGCGATCCGGAGCGGGGCCTGGACTTCGCCGGGCTCCTGGAGATGCTCTGCCGGGAGCCGGAGCTTTGGCGCCTGCGCTTCACCACCAGCCACCCCAAGGACCTTTCACCGGCCCTGGTGGAGGCCATGGCCGGCCTGGACAAGGTCATGGAGCAGCTGCATCTGCCGGCCCAGTCGGGCAGCGACCGGGTGCTGGCGGCCATGAAACGCGGCTACACCCGACGGCAATACCTGGAGAGGGTGGCCGATCTCAGGCGCAGGGCCCCCGGCGTCTGCCTGGGCGGCGATATCATCGTGGGCTTCCCCGGCGAGACCGAGGATGATTTCGCGCAAAGCCTGAGCCTTCTGGAGGAGGTGGGCTACGATTTTCTGTTCAGCTTCATGTATTCCGACCGGCCCTTCACCAAGGCCTCAAAGCTGCCCGACAAGCACCTCGAGGCCGAGAAGAGCCGGCGCCTGCAACGCCTGCAGGAGTTGCAGCGCGGCATATCCCTGGCCCGGCACAGGGCCCTGGTGGGAAGCGTGGCCGAGGTTCTGGTGGAAGGGCCGGCCAAGCGCGGCCAGGGCTTGATGAGCGGGCGTGAACGGGGCGGCAGAGTGGTAAACTTTGAGGGAAAGGCGGAACTCAAGGGGACCTTGGCGCGGGTGCGCGTGAAAGAGGGGCTGGTCAATTCACTCAAGGGTCGGCTGGTGGGGCCGGCGGGAGGCGTGGAGCCATGATACGCGTGATCGTCCAGGGCTTGACCATCGATCCGGCCACCAACTCGCCCATCCTCATTCTCAAGGACCCCGACAGCGAGAGGGCGCTGCCCATCTGGATCGGGCTGCTGGAGGCCACGGCCATCGCCAGCGAGTTGGAGAAGGTTTCCTTCTCGCGCCCCATGACCCACGACCTTTTGCGCAACGTCATCAACCAGCTCGGCTACTCGGTGGCCAAGGTGGAAGTGGTATCGCTCAAGGAGAACACCTTTTACGGCCTGATCCACCTCCTGGGACCCGAGGGACCCCTGTCCGTGGATTCCCGGCCCTCCGACGCCATCGCCCTGGCCCTGCGCGCCGAGGCTCCCATCTTCGTGGCCCCCGCGGTCCTGGAGATGGCCGGGGCCACCGGCAAGGCCGAAAGCGAGGACGCCGAGCAGAAGTGGAAGGAACTCCTGGATCAGATGGACCCCGAGGATTTCGGAAAGTACAAGATGTGAAATCATGCCGCCTGCCCCAATGGAAACAGCATGACTGTGATGGAAAGGGGCGGAGGTAGCTCACGTAATGAATGACACCGCGCCTGCGTCGGGGGGGCTGGGCAATCCTCGCATTCTGTTGGTGGACGATTCGCGCCTGGCCCGTGCGGCCATGCGTGACATCCTGGAGGCCGCGGGTTACCAAAATATCGTCGAAGCGACCTCGGCGGCAGAGGCCTTCGGCCTGCTGGGACTGGGAAAGCCGGGGGTGGCGGAGCGGCCGGCGGTGGACTTGGTGCTGCTGGACGGCGTCCTGCCGGACATGGACGGCATCAGCGCCTGCCGCATGATAAAGGCCGATGAGCGCCTTGCGCGGGTGCCGGTGATCATGGTCACCGCTCGGGAGGGCCTGGGCAACCTGAGCGATGCCTTCGCCGCCGGGGTCATGGACTACATCGCCAAGCCTATCGGAGAGGTGGAGCTTTTGGCCCGGGTGCGCTCGGCCATCTCGTTCAAGCAGGAGAGCGACCGTCGGCGGCGAAAGGAGGAGGAGCTGTTCAAGTTGGCCGGCCGGTTCGCCGAGGCCAACAAGGAGCTCCGGCGGATCACCAACTTGGACGGCCTGACCGGCGTAGCCAACCGCCGCTTCTTCGACCAGGAGTTCGAGCGGCAGTGGCGGCGGTCGCAACGGTCCCAGACCCCTTTGGCGGTGTTGATGATGGACATCGACCATTTCAAGCTCTACAACGACCGCTATGGCCATCAGCAGGGTGACGAGTGCCTGCGGGCCGTGGCCAGGGCCCTTCAGGCCCGCGCCAAACGGCCGGCCGATCTGGTGGCCCGCTACGGCGGCGAGGAGTTTGTGGCGCTACTGCCCGAAACCCCCGCCGTGGGCGTGCTGGCGTTGGCCAGGGAAATGTGCTCGGCGGTGGCCGGACTGGGGCTGGAGCACGCTTCATCTCCGGTGGCCCCTCACGTCACCTTGAGCGTGGGGGCGGCCTGGGCCATGCCGGCTAGGGACCGGGCCAAGGAGGAACTGCTGGCTGACGCGGACCGGGCCCTCTACCGGGCCAAGGATCAGGGCCGCAACCGGGCGGTGGCCGCCTGAAACCGCCCCAATCAAACCGTTTGGCGAGGACCAAGTGATAGACCTGCACACCCACACCCTGTTCAGCGACGGCGAGCTTCTGCCCGCCGAGCTGATCCGCCGTGCCGACGCCCTGGGGCTCAAGGCCGTCGCGCTCACCGACCACATGGACATGAGCAACCTGGACCTGGTCGTGCCGCGCCTGCGCCGGGCCGCCGATGAACTGGGCGGCCACTATAGGGTGCGGGTGTTGGCCGGGGCGGAGATCACCCACGTGCCCCCGGAGCTGATCGGACCCTTGGTGCGCCAGGCCCGCGAACTGGGCGCGCAGGTGGTGGTGGTCCACGGCGAGACCATCGTGGAGCCTGTGGCGCCGGGCACCAACCTGGCCGCCATCGAGGCCGGGGCCGACGTGCTGGCCCATCCCGGGCTGCTGAGCGAGGCGGAGGCCCGTCTGGCCGCCCAGCGCGGGGTGGCCCTGGAGCTTTCCTCCCGCAGGGGCCATTGCCTGGGCAACGGCCGGGTGGCAGCCCTGGCCCGGCGCTTCGGGGCCCAGTTGGTGGTCAACACCGACTCCCACGCCCCCGGCGACCTGATAGACCGGGCCCAGGCCGAGCGGGTGGCTCTGGGGGCCGGGCTCGCGCCCGGCGAGGTGGCCGAGTTGTTCCAAGGCTCCGAACGCCTGGTGGCCCGTCTCACCGGACTGTCCATCTAGCCCCCATCCCCGAGGGAAAATCCCCATGCGCCAAGTGCTGGTCCTGATCCACGCGCATACCAGGGCCAGCGACGGCACCAGGGACGCCGGGGCCATCGCCCGCCTGGCAGCGCGAGCCGGAGTGGAGGTGGTGGCGCTCACCGACCACGACGTCCTCTCTCCCGGAGCGGGCTACTGGGATGGCGTGCTGGTGCTGGCCGGCCAGGAGATAAGCCCCCGGCACAACCATGTTCTCGCCCTGGGCCAGGATGAAACCCTGCCCCTGCCCGAGCGCGACGGCTTGGCCGGGGAGTTGGCCCGGGGTTTGGACTCGGCCCGCCGGGCCGGGGCCTGGGCCGCCCTGGCCCACCCTCTGGACCCGCCCATCACCGGCCTGTCCAGCTCCAAGGCCTACGTGGCCGAAGATTTCAGCCGGTTGGACGACTGCCCGGGCCTGGAGCTCTGGAATTGCCTGAGCGCCTTCAAGACCGACCTGAGCAGCCCTCTAGCCGCCCTGGCCCGCTTGTGCATGCCCAAGACCTTCCTGCCCGGCCCGCACCCCCTGTTGCTGGCCCTCTGGGACAGCCAGGGCCGGCGGCGGGCCTGGCCGGCCCTGGGCGGGGCCGATGCCCACGGCTTTGGCACCGGGCGCTGGTGGCTGCCCCTGAAGGTCTTTTCCTATCGCCGGCATCTGGACCTGATCCTGACCGGGCTGTGGCTCAAGGGCGAACTTTCGGGCGATTGGCGGCAAGACCTGGCCCTGGTAAAGGAGGCCCTGGCCGCGGGGCGGGCCTTCCTCTGCCTGGGCCGGGCCAAGGGCTTCGACTGCCGCCTGCGCGGTCCCTCCGGCGAGGAGCATTGGCCGGGGCTGGAGCTGCCCTGGCGGTCGGGCTTTAGCCTGGAGGCCACCTTGCCGGCCTGGGGCCGGGCTCGGCTGCTGCGCAACGGTCGCCTGGTCGCCTCCGGCCTGGGCCGCCGTTTCGCCTGGAACCTGGAAGGCCCTGGGGTCTGGCGGGTGGAGGCCAGCCGTCTGCGGCCGCCCGCCGGCTGGCGGCCCTGGATATACTGCAACCCCTTCTACCTGCGCGGTGAGGCGTGAGCCTGCCCGAACTCGCACGGGGGCTGGCGGAGGCTTTTGCCCGGGGCGGTCCGGGGGCCCTGCGCGCGGCCTGCGGCCAGGCCCTCATGGACCTGCGCGGGCTGGACGGGCCGGGTGCCCAGGCGGTGCTGGATCAGGACCCGGAGCTGATTGGCCTCTGGTCCCCCCTGGCCGGCCACCCGGCCTTGAGCCCGGTCCCGGCCCTGGCCTCGGCCCTGGCCTTGCGCCTAATGGAGTTGTCCCAGGCGCGGGCCTGCCTGGGCTGCGGCACCTGCTGCCGCACCAGCAGCCCCACCCTCTACGCCGAGGACTTGGCCTGCCTGGAAGCCGGGGGGCTGGAGCCGGGCGAGTTGGTGACTCTGCGCCGGGGCGAGCTGGCCCATTCATCCCGCCTGGGGCGGACCTTCGCCCTGGAGGGTGAGCTGGTCAAGCTGCGCGAGGGACCTCGGGGGTGGTGCCTGCGTCTGGCGGGTTCGCGCTGCGCCATCTACGAGCGCCGGCCCCGGCAGTGCCGCCACCTGGAATGCTGGTCCGGCCGCCATGCTGGCCAGCTTGAGGACCTGCCCCGCCTGGACCGCCGGGACATCTATGCCGGCGACGACACGGCCTTGGCCTTGATCGAGGAGTACGAGGTCAAGCTTTCCGCCGGGGGGCTGACCGCGCTGTTCCTGCGCGCGGCCTCGGCCGCGGAAAAGCCGGCGCGGGACCAGGCCGCGGAGCAGGCCCTGGAGTTGGTGGCCCTGGATGGCCGCCTGCGGGCCGGAATCAGTGAACGCTATGGCTATCCCCCCGAGGAGCTTGATCTTCTCTTGGGACGCCCCTCTTGGGAGCTGGCGCGCGGCCACGGCCTTTTCCTGGAGGTGGACCAACAGGGCCGGCCGGCCTGGCAGCGCCGGCCAATACCGCCAAACTAGGCACCTTTGAGCCCCCGGGCCGGCGGGGCGGCGGCAAGAGCTGCCCAGAGAGCCGGCCGACTCCGCATTCGCCTTGGCTCCTTCTGTAAAAAAACAGCAATATCGAGATGATGCTCTGGCTAAAGGGCGGCGTTTCCGATCCCTGCCCTGGCATGGGCCTTGCTTCTCTCCAGGGGGGAATCCTTGAACCGGGAGGCATGGCCATGCGCGTAACCCAGGAAAGCATGTACCGCACCATGTTGACGGACGTGATGCGTCTGCAGGCGGAGCAGTTTGCGACCTCCCAGCAGGTGTCCACCAACCGCAAGGTCAACGCGCCCTCGGAAAGCGACTACGCGGTCACTATCCTGCGCAGCCGGCTCTCCCTCAACGAGGTGGACCAGTACAAGGTCAACCTGGAGGCCTCCAACTCATGGATGACGGCCTCGGAATCGGCCATGCAGTCCATCGTGGACCGGCTCACCCGGGCCTCGGCCGTGGCGGAACAGATGTCCACCGGCACCTACCAATCCGACCAGCAGGCCGCGGCCTCCGCGGAGGTCGCCAACATCATTGATCAGATCATCTCCCTGGCCAACACCGCCATGAACGGCTCCTACATCTTCGGGGGCACCCGCAACGACGTTCCCGCCGTCCTGAATACGCTGACCGCCCCGGACCCGGCCACCCTGGCCAGCGACGGGGCCAGCAGCCACAGCACCGAGGCCTCGATCTACCACGACGCCATCTCCGGCAGCTACTTCCTGCGCGTGGGCCGCCAGACCGGGGGCACCACCAGCACCATAACCCTTTCCCCCTTGAGCACCCTGGGCTCCGGCCTGGGCCTGGATTTCACCTCCGCCAACTTCACCCAGACCCAGATCGCCTCCAGCAACCCGGTGCAGCCGGATATCTACACCAGCAACGAGGCCCTGACCGGTGCCGGCGATCTGGTTTCCGGCCGGATCGGCGAGACTCTTGCCTGGACCGGGGCCGGCGCGCCCCAGACCTACGTAACCCAGGGCAAGGTGACTTTCACCGGCGACGCCAACGGCGAGACCGTGACCGTCGACGGCGCGGACGTCTACAACCTCACCGCCACCGACGCCGCCAGCTCGGCCGCCAACCTGGTCGATCAAATCAACGCCGCCGGCCTGGATTACTATGCCTACACGGTGCAGGACGGCTCCAATTGGGAAGTGTACATCTCCGACAAGACACCCGGAGCCACCTTCCACACCGTGACCGGCATGAACACCGCCAACAAGACCGTGGACGGCGACACCACCTTGCAGGAGATGGTCAACCAGATCAACAGCGGTGAAAAGGCCACGGGCGTGCTGCATATCGCCGCCGCCCCGGTGGCGGCCAGCATCGTGACCGTGGGCGGGGCCAACGCCGATTGGACCACCATCCTTACCGGGGTGGTCCCGGCCCCCGCCACCCCCGCCGAGTACGCGGCCGCCCTGGTGAGCTGGATCAACGCCAACAACCAGGACGTGACCGCCTCCTATACCGCCAATCCGGCCGGCGGGGCTTCGGTGCAGGTCACCGCCAGGAACGTGGGCGTGGCCGGCAACGCCATCGCCCTGGCCTCCACCGATGCCAACGTCACCGCCTCGGCCGCCGCCCTGCTGGGCGGGCTGGACGGGGCCGACACCACCGGCAAGCTCATGGGCGCTGGCGAAAGCACCCTGCGCCTGGCCACCACCGTGCGCGGCGAGGTTCTGGCCGTGGACCCGGTCAGCGGCGCGGTCAGCATGCGCCTTTCCTGGTACGATGACGCCGGCCAGTATCAGACCACGGACGCCACCATCCCCGAGGGCGAAGGCTCGGCCGTCACCATCGCCCAATTGGGCGGACTCCAGCTTTACCGCGACGACAAGGTCTACAAGGTGGGGGCGGTCTTCGACCTGGAGCTCACCCACTACCAGGGCGACGACGGGTCGATCAACGTCAACTTCAGCAACGGCACCCGCATGGCCTACAACTGGACCGCCCACCAGCTCTTGGGGGACTCGGCCAGCGTCAACCTGGACGGCGGGGCGGCCACGGCCAACCGCCAGCCGGGCAGCACCGGCAACCTCACGATGTCCGGTGTCTATCGGGGGCTGATGTCCCGCGACCTGACCTTCGACGTGGTCGACGCCGGCCAGGTCCCCGGTGACGACGTGACCTTCCGGGTTACCTGGAGCGACGACCAGGGCCTGGCCCACGACAAGCTGCTGACCGTCTCGGGGGCGGGGGCGGACAACATGGTGGCCCTGCCGGTTTTCGGAGACACGCCCCGCATCGAATTGGACGGCGACCAGGCCACCGCCGGGGGGGCCAACGTGGGCACCGGGGGGGTGCACATCACCGGTACCTACCAGGGCTTCCACTCCCGCGACTTCAGCTACACCGTGGTCGACGGCGGCCAGCTGCCCAGCGACCCGGTAACCATCCGGGCCACCTGGACCGATGACCAGGGCCAATCGCATAGCGAGGACCTGACCTTCGCCGCCGGGGGGGCGGACAATGCCCAGGAACTGCCCGGCTCCGAGGGGGTGAAAATCTACCTGGACCCCAGCACCACCGGCAACTACGCAGCGGGCGACACCTACGACTACAGCTTGAGCCTCAACCCGGCCCACGCCGGCGAAGCCATCTACTTTCACCTGGACAACGGCGCCTTCCAGGTGGGCGACAGCTTCCATTACGGCATCGACAAGAATCCCTTGAGCGTGTTGGACACCCTCAAGGAATGGCAGTACCAGCTTGCCAACGGGGACGCGGAGGCGGCCCAGACCCAGAGCCAGCGCACCCTGGAAGCCATCAAGAAGGCCCTCAACACCATGATGGACTACATCGCCGACTCGGGCACCCGCCAGAACCGGGTGACGGTGCGCGGGAACGTTCTGGAGGACCACGAGACCTACAGCAGCAAGAACCTTCAGGACCTGCAGGACGTGGACCTGACCCAGGCCTTCATGGACCTGCGCGCCCAGCAGACCGCCTACGACGCTTCCCTGAAGGTGATTTCGGAGATGTCCAAGCTGTTCCTGGCCGACATGATCTAGGAGCGTGTCGGAGAAAGCCGTCCATGGCTTTCTCCTTTTGTCGCTTGCCAAAAGTAAATTTTGGCAAGCCTTCTAAATTGCGCCAAATTGTCATTTGGCACAATTTCGGACGGGCCGTCCCCGGGGCTCAGGGCCGGGGCGCGGCCCAGATACCAAGGCCCCGGGCGCGCGCCCAGCGTTCCAGGTCTCTGAATTCCTCCAAGGCCTGGCAACCGCAGCGGCGGAAGACCCGGGCCAATCCCTCCCTCACCATGATCGCGTTGAGCATCCGCCCGTCGGGCATATAGAGATAGGCCAGCAGCCGGCCGTGGGCGTCGCGCCGGGGCGCTCTCGCGTCGCCGGCCAGGCGCAGTCTTACGCCGGGCGGAGCCAGCTCCGCCAGGCGGGCGCGGGCCAGCTCGCCCAGGACGGCCTCCTCGGCCGGGCTGCGTCCGGCCAGGTCGGCGGCGCGCGCGAGTTTCTGGCTGTGAACGGTCTCGGGGGCGTCGATGCCCAGGAAGCGCACCAGCTCCCGCCGGCCATCGAGGCGCACGGTCAGGGTGTCGCCGTCGTTGACGTAGGTCACTCGCGCCCAGCGCTCACCGGCGGCCGTTGCCGCGGCCGGGAGCAGGGCCAGGATCAGGAGCAGGGCCAGCGCCGCTCCGCGGGGGCCGGGCCGGCGCATCAGGCGGGCTCCACGCTCAGGCGCAGTCCGTCATGGGCCACCAGGGGCTTGAGGTCCAGTCCGTGATCCGCCAGCACCCGTTCCACCGTGGCCTGCCAGGAAGCCTGGTCGCGGGGCGGGACGTAGGCGCGCCCCGCGGGGTCCAGCAGGGGGCTGGCCGGGGCGTACTTTTTCAGCATGCCGTTGGAGGCCTCGTCGCCGGGCAGGAAGTCCTGACAGGAGAGGTGCACGAAGCAGACCCGCCCCGGCCGCCAGCGGGCCAAAAGGGGCAGGGCGTTCTGCAGGCTCAGGTGGTTGGCCCGGTTGTGGGCCGGCTCGTGCAGGAAGTGGCACTGGCAGACCAGAAGATCCAGGCCGCCGAAAGCCTCTGGCTCCAGGGTGCGGGTGAGGTCGCCGGTGTAGCCCACCTTCAGGGGGCGGGCGCCGACGAGGTCGCTGATTACGTAGCCCAGGGAGCCCTTGGGCACCGGGCCGTGGTCGGTCTTGACCGGGGTGCAGGAAAGCCCTGGCCCGAAGGGCCCGCCCGCCAACGGCTCGCCCGGCGTGGCCAGGCGTCTTTCCAGCAGGCTGCCCAGGAGATAGCCGAAGCGCCTTTCGATCTGCTCCCAGGCCGCCTGGCTGGCGTAGGCCGGAATGGGCCGCCAGGCCTCGGGCGGCAGGTTGCGGCGATAGCAGAGCAGGTCGTCCAGCCCCAGGTAGTGGTCATGGTGCTCATGGCTGATGAGCACGGCGTCGGGCCGGGGCAGGTTCTCGCGCACGAGCTGGGCGCGCAGGTCCGGGCCGGGGTCGATGAGCAGGCGGGCCGCTCCCTCCAGCCAGAGGCCAGGCCGGGTGCGGCTCTCGCCGATGGCGCGCAGGTGGGAGCAGGTGGCGCAGGGGCACTGGTGCTCGGGCAGGCCCCAGGCCCCGCCGGTGCCTAGAAAGATCAGGTCCATGCTATATTAACCTCATGGCCATGGTCGGCCCCGGCCCCGGGCTCTCGGCGGTAGCCGGCGGCGGCCCGATCTTAACACAAACCCCAGGCGGATGGCGGCATGAAGCCCAAGAGCAGACAGGAGGTTCAGGCCCAGCAGGTGCGCATCTCGGCCCTGGTGGTGATGGACGCGGCGGTATTGGAGCGGGCCCGGGAAAAGGCCGCGCAATACGATATGCCCTTCCCTGATTTCCTGGAGCGGGCCTGCAGGCTCTACGGCAAGTACCTGGACAGGAAGATCTCGGTGATCGCCCGGCCCATATAGCCCGGAGGCAAGCGTGAGCCAGCAAGCGGACTCCTGCGTGTTCTGCGACATCGCCGCCGGCCGCGCCCCGGCCCAGGTGGTCCTCGCCGACGAGTTGTCCCTGTGCATACTGGACATCAACCCCTTCACCGCAGGGCACTGCCTGGTCATCCCCCGCCGTCACTTGCCTTGGTGGCACGACCTGAGCGAGGCGGAGACGGTGAGCCTGTTCACCCTGGCCCGGCGGGCCTCGCTGGGGCTGATGAAGACCTACGGCCCTGACTTCGTCTGCCTATACGCCCGGGGCCGGCGCATCCCCCACACCCATCTCTTCCTGGTGCCCACCCGCCAGGGCGATCTGCTCGACGGCTTCTTCAACGCCCTGGAGCGATTCCAGGAGGCCCCGGCGGCCCTGGCGGCGCTCAAGGACCCCTCCGCCCTGGCCCAGGCGGCCGAGCGGGTAAGGCGAGCCTGCCGCGACGATTTTTAGGAAAGGAGCTTGAGCAGGGATTTGAGTTCGCCGACCACCTCGGAGCGCAGGGCGGGGTCTGGCCCGGGCGCGGGCTGAGCGGGGGCTGGCTGGGGGGCGGCATCGGAGGCCGGGGGGGGCGGCGATGGCTGGGCCTGGGGAGCCTGGGCCAGCTCATCGAGGCGCTTCTTGGCCCCGGCGATGGTGTAGCCCTGGCCGTGCAGCAGGTCCTTGATTACCAGCAGGGTTTCCACGTCGCGGCGGCGGTAGAGCCGCTGGCGGCTGGGGGCGCGCACGGGCTTGAGCTGGGGGAACTCGGATTCCCAGTAGCGCAGGACATGGGTCTCCACGCCCAACAGCTCCGCCACCTCGCCGATGCGGAAGTAGGGCTTAAGCGGGAGCCTGAACTGGTCCATGTCATCCACCCCGGAGGGGAGGGCCGTGCTGGGCGGACTCCGCAAAGGGGCGTGAGCCGCCGCCACCCGGGACTGCACGAGGCCCCCGCCCCGAGCCGGGCAGGGGCCTCGAGGCAGGAGGCCGTCTAGGCTTGCGCTGGGGGGCTAGGCGCCCTTGGCCAAGTTGGCCAGGGCGGCGAAGCCCGCCGGGTCGCTGACCGCCAACTCGGCCAGGACCTTGCGGTCCAGGCCCACGCTGGCCTTGTTCAGACCGCTGATGAAGCGCGAGTAGCTCAGGCCGTTCTCATGCGCGGCCGCGTTGATGCGCACGATCCACAGCTTGCGGAAGTCGCGCTTCTTGACCTTGCGGTCGCGATAGGCGAAGGCCAGGGCGCGCTGGACGGTCTCCACCGCGGTGCGGAAGAGCTTGCGGCGGCCGCCCACGAAGCCCTTGGCCAGTTTGAGCACCTTGTTTCTGCGCTGACGGGCCTTGAACCCGCGTCTTGCTCTGGGCATGATTCAACAACTCCCCTGGCGGCTACAGATTGGGCAGCAGCCGCTTTATGCCTTTCAGGTTGGCCTGATCCACCAGCTTGCCCTGGCGCAGGTTGCGCTTGCGCTTGGTGCTCTTGTGGCCCAACAGGTGGCTATGGTAGGCCTTGGCACGCTTGATGCCCCCGCCGGTGGCCTTGAAGCGCTTGGCGGCGGCGCGGTTGGTTTTGATCTTGGGCATGATTCGTCTCCTTGCTGCTACTTGGGCGCTATGAAAACGCTCAGGAAGCGCCCTTCCATCTTGGGCGTGCCATCGAGCACCCCCACCTCGGCCGCCTCGGCCACCACCCGGTCCAAGAGCTTGCGCCCAGCCTCGGCATAGGCTATCTCGCGGCCGCGAAACTGCACCGTGACCTTGACCCGGTTGTGCTCCTCCAGAAACCGCAGAATGTTGCGCATCTTGACCCCAAAATCGTGGTCCTCGATCTTGGGTCTCATCTTGATTTCCTTAACCTGGGTCTGGGCCTGTTTCTTCTTGGCCTCCTGGGCCTTCTTGGCCTGCTGGAACTTGTACTTGCCGTAATCCATGATACGGCAGACGGGCGGATCGGCTCCGGGAGCCACCTCCACCAGGTCCAGGGTTGCCTCGGCCGCCAGGCTAAGAGCCTGCTCGATGGGGACGATCCCCACCTGCCCGCCTTCAGCGTCCACCAGACGCACCACCGGCGTCCTGATGGCCTGATTCACGCGCACGCGATCCTGCTGTTTGGAGATGGCTACATCCTCCTTGTCAAAGTTGTCGGTTCCCGGCTCCGCCCGGCGGGCAGCTCCTTACTGCTTTTCTTTGGCCTGGGCGTCGACGCGGGGTTGGGCCTCCTCCGCCAGCCTGGCGGCGAAGGCCTCCACGTTCATGGCTTCCAAGTTTTGTCCCGAGCGCAGGCGTGGGGTGACGAGCCTCTCGTCCACCTCGCGGTCGCCCAGGATCAGCATGTACGGCACCTTGAAGACCTGGGCCTCGCGCACCTTGGCCGAAAGCTTCTCGTTGCGCAGGTCGGACTCCGCCCTTACCCCGCGCGCCTTGAGTTCGGCCTCGACCTCCCGGGCCCAGTCGTCGGCCCGGTTGGTGACGGTGAGCACGCGAACCTGCTCTGGCGCCAGCCAAAGCGGGAAGGCCCCGGCAAAGTGCTCCACCAGAACCCCGATGAAGCGCTCGATGGAGCCCAGGATCACCCGGTGGAGCATCACCGGTCTCTGCAACGAGCCGTCGGAGGCCACGTAGTGCAAATCGAAGCGCTCGGGCAGGGTGAAGTCGCACTGGATGGTGGCGCACTGCCACTCCCGCTTCAAGGCGTCTCTTAGCTTAACATCAATCTTGGGGCCATAGAAAGCCCCATCGCCCTCGTTGATCTCGTAGGAGCGGCCGCTCTTTTGAAGCGCGGCCACCAGGGCGGCGGTGGCCCGCTCCCAGTCCTCGTCGCTGCCGATGGAGCTTTCGGGCCGGGTGGACAGCTCCAGCTTGTAATCAAATCCGAAGATGGCCATGACCTCGGTGACGAACTTCATCACCCCCAGGATCTCCTCGCCCACCTGCTCCGGGGTGCAGAGAATATGGGCGTCATCTTGGGTGAAGGCCCGCACCCGGGTAAGGCCGTGCATGACGCCGCTCTTCTCGTGGCGGTGCACGGTGCCCAGCTCGAAGTAGCGTAGGGGCAGGTCGCGGTAGGAACGCACCTTGGACTTGTAGATGAGCATGTGGGCCAGGCAGTTCATGGGCTTGATGCCGTAGGCCTGGCCCTCCACCTCGGTGAAGTACATGTTCTCGCGGTAATGGTCGAAGTGCCCGGAGCGCTCCCATAGCTCGCGCTTGAGTATCTGCGGGCCCTGCACCATGTGGTAGCCGCGCTTCATGTGCTCCTTGCGCTCGAACTCCTCGATGATGTAGCGCAGGAGCATGCCCCGGGGGTGCCAGACCACCAGACCCGCCCCGGCCTCCTCGTGGAAGGAGAACAGCTCCAGCTCCTTGCCCAGCTTGCGGTGGTCGCGCCGCTTGGCTTCTTCCAAGAGGTGCAGGTATTCCTTCAACTCCTTCTTGTCGAAAAAGGCCGTGCCGTAGATGCGGCTGAGCATGGCGTTCTTTTCATCGCCGCGCCAATAGGCTCCGGCCACGGAAAGCAGCTTGAAGGCGCCCACCTTGCCGGTGGAGGGGATGTGGGGGCCGCGGCAAAGGTCGGTGAAGCCGCCCTGGCTGTAGAGGCTCACCGTGTCGCCTTCCAAGCCTTCGATCAGCTCGACCTTGTAGCTCTCGCCCTCGGCGGCGAAGGCGGCCAGAGCCTCGGCCTTGGGCGCCATGCGGCGGGAAAAGGGCTGGTTGGATTTTATGATCTCGGCCATTTTCTGTTCTATGGCCGGCAGGTCCTCGGGGGTGAAGGGCCGGGTGTACTCGAAGTCGTAATAAAAGCCATCCTCGATGGCCGGCCCGATGGCCACCTTGACTCCGGGGAAAAGCGCGCGCACGGCCTCGGCCATGATGTGGGCGGTGGAGTGGCGCAGCAGCTTCAGGGCCTCGGGGTCGGCGGGTGTGACCGCGCTGACCGGGGCCTCGGGCTCAACCAGCCGGGAAAGATCCACCAGACGGCCGTCCACGCGGGCCGCCAAGGCCCGGCGGGCGGCCTGGGGGTCTAGGGCTTGTAGTCTATCGGCGGCGCTTAAAGACTGACTTGCCACAACCAACTTCCCCAAAAAACAAAACTATCCCCACGACCCGCCGCAGCCGCCCTCCAGGACCGAGGCTCGATCCCGGAAAAGCCAGCCACCGCCGGGGTGGGTGGTAGGCACGATGGGATTTGAACCCATGACCTCTACCGTGTCAGGGTAGCGCTCTCCCCCTGAGCTACGTGCCTGAACTCGAGGCCACTTTGTACCAGTGGCCAGGGGCGATGTCAAGGTAGATCAGTCTCGGCCGCGCCGGCGAAGACTGCGGACAGCCTTATGGTTTCGGGGTCAGACCCACCCGCAGGCGGTCGGGGCCGGTTTCGCTGGCGCTGACCAGCAGACCGGCCGGGCTGAGGCCTTTCAGCTCCTCCACCAGGCGGCTCAAGGGGCCGCCGGCGCGCAGGCGGTAGACCGCCACCCCGCCGGCCAGCGATTCGCGCCTGAGTCCGCTGACCAGCGGCGAAAGTCCGTTCACCGCTTCCTCGAAGCGCATGATGTCCCCCAGGCTGCGCAGGCCGCTGACTTCCATGGTGATTTGGCCTCCGCCGGCGGTTTGCGCCGAAGCCGGCGCGCTGGCGGCCTGGGCCAGTAGCCGGCGGGCCGCCGCCTCCACCGCCGCGGCCACCTGCTGGGACGCCTCGGGCCCCGGCGGGGCATTGAAGACCGGGCCGACCTCCTCGGCGGTGGCCAGGGCCTGGCCGCCGGCCACGCTCAAGGCCTCCATCTGCGCCGCCGGAGAGGGGCTCTCGCCGGGCGGCGTCACCAGGGCGTAGCCGCGCACCCGGCCCAGCAGCACCAGATTGGCCCCGGCCAGGCGGCCCAGCTCCAGGGCCTGGTCCTCGGTGAGCGCAGCTTGGCGCAAGGCCATGGGGATGCGCCCCAGCAGGGCCTTGGGTTCTACCAGACGGTACTTGCCGCCGGCCAGGGCCAGCGCCACCGGGGCCGGGGCGGCCTCCAGGCCGGGTATCTCCGACCACCAGAAGACAGCCGGCCGGTCGGGCGCGGTCTCCTCGGATATCAGGGCCAAAACCAGAGGCGCGGCAGGGGCCTGGGTGCCCCCGCCGGCCCTTGTCATCCCCAGGTCGGCCAGGGCCTTGGCTAGGGCGGCGCGTTCCAGGTTCACCGAAACCAGGACCGTGACGCCCTCGGGGGTGCGGCCGCTGGCCTGGATGCCGTAGGCGCCCACGAAACGTTGGGGCTGGGCCAGAATATCGCGCTCCACCGCCTCCAGCCTGGTCCTGAGGGCCGCCGGATCGGCCGCCTCCAGCACGCCCCGCGCCACGGCCTGACGCAGGGCGTCCTTGAGCGCCGCCTCCTGGGCCACCGCCTCGGGGACGCCGGCCGCGGCCGGGGCCCGGCCCAGGAACATCACCGCCCCGCCGGGGGCGGCCTCCAAGGCCATGAGGGAGGGCGCGCACAGCAACACCAGCAGCAGAGCAAGCAGGAACCTTTTCATGACGCCATATCCTTGAGGGACCAGAATTCACCCGCCCGCGCGGCCAGGCCGGCCGGGTCGTCGATAGCCGTGGGAGAAAACCAGTTTATACCCGGGACCGCGCGAAACCAAGTGAACTGGCGCTTGGCGTAGGCCTTGGTACGGCTGACCATCTCGGCCAGGGCGGTCGCCTCGTCCATTTCGCCCCGGATGAAGGCCAAGGCCTGCCGGTAGCCCAGGCTGGCCAAGGCCGGGGCCTCGGGGCTCAGGCCTTGGGCCAGCAGCCCCCGCACCTCCTTGATCAGTCCGCCCCGCCACATGTCCCGGCAGCGCTGATCGATGCGGGCGTTGAGCTCGGCGCGCGGCCGCTCAAGGCCCAGGAACAGATGTGGATAGCGGGGGCGGGCGAAGCCGTGGCTTCGCTGGCTTTCGCTGAAGGGCCGACCGGTCTGCAAGCACACCTCCAGCGCCCTGATGATCCGCTGACGGTCGGCGGGGTGCAGACGGGCGGCGCTAGCGGGGTCAAGGTCGGCCAGGCGGGCGTGCAGGGCCGCCCCGCCCAGGCGGTCCCAGTCCTTTTGCAGGCCGGCGCGCAGGTCTCGATCCACAGCCGGGGCCGGGGCCAGGCCGAAGATCAGGGCCTTGATATAGAGCCCGGTGCCTCCGGCCACCAGGACCCGGCGGCCCCGGGCGTCTATCTCGGCGATGGCCGCCTCGGCCAGATCGGCCCAGCGCGCGGCGCTCATGGCCTCGTCGGGCTCGGCCACGTCCACCAGGTGGTGGGGGGCCAGGGCCATCTCCGCGGGCGTGGGCTTGGCCGAGCCTATGTCCAGTCCCCGGTAGACCTGCACGCTGTCGGCGCCCACCACCTCGGCCCCCAGGCGGTGGCAAAGCTCCACCGCCACGGCGGTCTTGCCCACGGCGGTGGGGCCGGCCAGGACCACCAGGCGCGGCCTGGCCTCCTCAGACGCCCTTGCCTTCATCTTCGCTGCCGCGCTGGAAGTAGCGGGCCAGGTCGCGGCGGCTCAAGGCCAGGAAGACCGGCCGGCCATGGGGGCAGGTCACCGGCGGAGGCAGGGCCGCCACCTTGCCCACCAGCTCCTCCATCTCGGCCAGGGAGAGGCGTTGGCCTTGCTTGAGGCTAGTTCGGCAGGCCAGGGCGCGTAGGGCGGCCTCCAGAAATTCGGGGGTTTCCGGGGGCAGGCCGCTTACGCTCATCTCGCTCAGGAGATCGTGGGCCAGGGCCGCCGGGTCGCGCCCGGCCAGGAGGGCGGGCAGGGCGGTGACGCTCCATGTGCGGCCTCCGAAGGGGGCCATCTCCAGGCCCAGGCGCTCCCAGTCGGCCCGCTGGCGCTCGGCCCAGGCTGCCTCCTGGGGGGTCAGCTCCAGGTTGGCTGGGGTCAGGAGCCCCTGGCGAGGCAGGGCCCCGGCCCGCCTTTGCGCGCTAAGGACCTCGTAACTCAGGCGTTCGTGGGCGGCGTGTTGGTCCACGATGACCAGGCCTGCGGGCGAGGCGCAAAGGATGTAGAGCCCGTGCAGCTGGCCGATGACCGCCAGCTCGCCGGCCGGCCCGAAGAGGGGACGGGGCCGGGGGGCCTGGGGGATGACCAGGGTGAGGGGCGGGGCGGTATCCTCCCGGTCCAGGGGCATGGAGGGCATCCGGGCCGTGGGCCAGGGCCGGGCGGGCTCGCCCGCCGGTTCGCGCACCACGCCGGCCGAGGGCGGCGGGCTCCAGGCCGCTGGTTCCTTGGACCAGGCCGGCGGGGAGGGCTGTGGCGCGGACTCGGCGGCCGAGCGTAACGGCCGAGCGCCCAGGCCCGGGCGGAAGCGGGCCAGGGCCCGACGCAGGGCCAGGGCCAGGGCCTGATGAACCTCCTGGGAGCCGCGGAAGCGAACCTCCACCTTGGCCGGGTGCACGTTCACGTCCACCAACTCGGGGTCCAGGCTGATGTGCACCACCGCCACCGGCCGGCGTTCGCCGGGCAGGAGTCCCCGGTAGGCCTGGCCGATGGCCGAGAGCAGCACCCGGTCGCGCACGAAACGGCCGTTGACGAAGGTGAAGACTTGGTCCGCGGCCGGCCGGCTCAGGCTGGGCAGGCCGGCTAGGCCGGTCACCGCCAGCGGACCCTCGCTCTCATCCACCTGCGCCATATGTTCCACCGCCTCCCGGCCCAGGATCGCCGCCGCGCGGGCGGCCAGGTCCGGGGCGGGGGGCAGGTCGTAGACGGTTTGGCCGCCGCTTATGTAGCGCAGGGCCACCTCGGGACGGGACAGGGCCAGGCGCATCAGGGCCTGCCCCAGGTGGCCGGATTCGGTGGCCTGGCTCTTGAGGAATTTGCGGCGGGCGGGGGTGTTGAAGAAGAGGTCGGCCACCTCCACCTGAGTGCCCTCGGGGCAGCCCACCGCCTTGATCTCGCGAATGGAGCCGCCTGCCACCCGTACCTCGGCCCCGGCCTCCGCTCCCCTCCGGCGCGAGCGCAGGGTCAGCCGGCTCACCGCCGCTATGCTGGGCAGGGCCTCGCCGCGAAAGCCCATGGTCAAGACCCGCGTCAGGTCCTCGGCCGTGGCGACCTTGCTGGTGGCGTGGCGCTCCAAGGCCAAAAGCAGGTCGTCGGGGTCCATGCCCCAGCCGTCGTCCACCACCCGGATGAGCGCCCGGCCACCGCCGATGGTTTCCACCTGTATGCGCCGGGCGCGGGCGTCCAGGGCGTTCTCCACCAGCTCCTTGAGCACCGAGGCCGGGCGCTCCACCACCTCGCCGGCGGCGATCTGGTTGGCCAGCTCCTCGCTGAGCAGGCGGATGGGGCGCGGTTGGCTGGGCTGCTCACTCATGGGCGTTAGCATATAGCAGCCGCGCGCCCCTGACCAGCCCGCGCGGGGCCTGCCAGCCCGCCTTGCCGGGGGCGCGCCATTTCTGCTATGGTTGAGAGGCCGGGGATGGGCTTCAAGGTTTATCCTCGGGCGCGGGCCCCGCCGGGAAGTAATGTGCCTTCTTCCTCCGGCCGGGGCCGCGACGCTTGCATGGCCAACGCGAACCTGGTGAGAGGCGAACATGGGCGGCGGAGGCAAGAAGGAGCGCGAGGAGGCGGCCCCGGACCGCCTGAGTCCGCGCGAGGAGGCCTACCTCAAGACGGCCAAGGAAATCGCGGTGAAGTTCATCGAGACCGGCCGCATCGGACTGGCCGCCTTCCCCGAGTCCTTCGGTCAGGTCTACCGCGGGGTCAAGGACGCCATCGAGGGCAAGGGCTAGTCCTGGGCCTACCGGTTCAACCCCTCAATTATTCCATCTTGTTGGCCCCCGTCTGGGCCACCAGGTTGCTGGTCCTCAGGAGGCTGGCGAAGGTGCCGGCGTCGCTCCACCAGCCGTCCAGCACCTGATAGCTCAGGTCGCCGCGGGCCAGGTAGTGGTTGTTGACGTCGGTGATCTCCAACTCGCCGCGTTCGCTGGGCCTCAAGGTCTTGATGATGCTGAAGACGTCCGGGTCGTACATGTAGATGCCGGTGACGGCGTAGCCGCTCTTGGGCTGCTTGGGCTTTTCGTCGATGCGGACGATCCTGCCGGCCTGGTCGAAGGCGGGCACCCCGAAGCGTTGGGGGTCGGGCACCTCCTTGAGCAGTATCTTGGCCCCGCTGGGCTGGGCGAGGAAGTCCCGGGCGGCGGCCAGGAAGTTCTCCTCGATGATGTTGTCGCCCAAAACCACGCAGATGCGCTCGCCCTCGGCAAAGGGCTCGGCCACGTCCAGGGCCGCGGCGATGCCGCCCTCGCCCTCCTGGTAGGCGTAGTTCAGATGCCTCAAGCCGAAGTCCTTGCCGTTGGCCAGGAGCTTCAGGAAGTCGCCGGCGCTGTTGCCGCCGGTGACGATCAAAATATCCCGCACCCCGGCGTTGACCAGAGCCTGGATGGGATAGAAGATCATGGGCTTGTCATAGACGGGCAGCAGGTGTTTGTTGGTGACCCGGGTCAGCGGGGCGAGTCTTGTTCCCAGGCCCCCGGCCAAAACGACGCCCTTCATATTCCATCCTCCTTGGCATTCCAGGCGGGAGCCTCTGGGCTCTCCGTCAAAGGCAACTCATTGTAGCATTGATAGAAGACGCGGTTGAGGTATAAGCCGCCCGCCGGGGCCTTGGGGCCCGGCCGGGACCGTCGGCCGGCCTCGCAGGCATCCAGGATGCTGAAGGGGTGGGCCTTGCCCAACCCCACCATGACCAGGGCGCCCGCCAGATTGCGCACCACGTGGCGCAGGAAGCCGCTGGCCGTGAGCCTGATGCGCCAGAGCCCCCGGGGGCCGGTGTCCAGCCTGGCCTCGAAAATCTGCCGCACGGTGGAGCCCTTGGCCTCTGCCCCCTGGCTGGCGAAGGGCTTCAAGTCGCGCGGGCCGGGCAGGGGCTCCAGGGCCTGGCGCACGGCCCGCTCATCCAGGGCCCGCCAGAGGGGCCACAGCCGCTGGCGCTGGAACAGGGCCGGCCCGGCCTGGGGCCAGAGGAAGTAGTCGTAGGTTTTAGCCCTGGCGGCATAGCGGGCGTGGAAGTCCGGGGCCACCCGTCCCAGGGCGCGGGGGTGGATCTCCGGCGGCAGCAGGGCGCGCAGGCCGGCCAGCATGGCCTCGGGCTCCAGGCGGCCGAAGGCGTTGAAGCTGACCACCTGGCCCCAAGCGTGCACCCCGGCGTCTGTGCGGCCGCTGGCGTGCACGCGCACCGGCCGGCCGCAGAGCTGGCTCAAGGCCCGCTCCAGCTCGCCCTGGACCGTCACCGCTCCGGGTTGCACCTGCCAGCCGGCGTAGGGGCCGCCGTCATAGGCCAGGACCAGGGCCAGGCGGCGGGTGGCGGCGGGGGGGCTTTCTATCGCCTGAGCCTCGCCATCGGCAAGAAACGGCACGTCATGCGGAGGGAAGTCTCCCCAGAGGCCGGGCCAGAGATCAAGGCCATGCTCCGTCATGCCGGCCCTAGGGCGTGCAGGCCAGGTCCAGCAGGCCGGCCGTCTCGTCCAATCCCAGCATGAGGTTGGCGTTCTGCACCGCCTGGCCGCTGGCGCCCTTGGTCAGGTTGTCCAGGGCGGAGAAAATCTTCAAGAGTCCGCTGCGGGGGTCGGCCACCACCGCCAGCTGCACGCGGTTGGTGCCGCGCACCTCCTTGGTGGCCGGCAGAACGCCGGGCCCCAGCAGCCGGATGAAGGGCTCGCCGGCGTAGACAGCTTGCCAGCATTCCCGCACCGCCTCCGGGGAGGCCCCGCCGGCGGGCCGGGCGTAGATGGTGGAGAGAATGCCCCGGTCGATGGGCAGCAAATGGGGGGTGAAGGTCAGCCGCACCTCTTGGCCCGCCGCCAGGGAAAGCTCCTGCTCCATCTCCGGGGTGTGCCGGTGGCCGGTCACGGCGTAGGCCTTGTAGTTGTCGTGCACCTCGCCGTGGATGAGGTTCAGTTTGGCCGAACGGCCGGCCCCGGAAACCCCGGAGGCGCTGTTGGCGATGAGCCCATCGGGCTCCACCAGCCCGGCCTTGAGCAGGGGCACCAGAGCGGTGAGCACGCTGGTGACGTAGCAGCCGGGGTTGGCCACCAGCCGCGCGTCCTTGATTCGCCCCCGATAGAACTCGGGCAGGCCGTAGACCGCCTCCTTGATGAATTCCGGGCAGGTGTGAGGGGCGTACCACTTCTCGTAGGTGGGCAGGTCGCGCAACCGGAAGTCGGCCGAGAGGTCGACCACCTTGGCCCCGGCGGCCAGGACCTCGGGTACGGCGGCCATGGCGGTCTGGTGGGGCACGGCCAGGAAGAGCAGCCGGGCGTTTTTCGCCAGGGCCCCCGCCTCGGCGGCGCTGAAGGGCAGGTCCAGAGCGCCTTCCAGGGCTCCGAAGACCCGAGATACCGGCTGGCCTTCGAATTGGCGGGAACTGACCGCCGTCAGTTTGAGCTGGGGATGGTTGGCGATCAGCCGCATCAGCTCCACGCCGGTGTAGCCGGAGCCGCCCAGGATGGCGACGGGGATCATGCTTCACCTCCGGGTGCGCGGGCCGCCGTGGCACCGCCGGGGCCCAAATAAAAGCAGGGAAGGCCCGCGCGGGCCCTCCCTGCAAAACCTGGCGCGAGAAATCTAGCGCTTGGAATACTGGAAGCGGGCACGGGCGCCGCGCTGGCCGTACTTCTTGCGCTCCTTCTTGCGGGGGTCGCGGGTGAGGAAGCCCGCGCGCTTGAGGGCCAACCTGAGTTCGGGGTTGAAGGTCAGGAGCGCGCGCGCGATGCCGTGGCGGATGGCCCCGGCCTGGCCGCTGGTGCCGCCGCCGGCCACCGTGGCCAACACGTCGAACTGGTCAATGGTCTCGGTGACGGCCAGGGGCTGACGCAGGACCATGGTGTCGGTCTCGCGGCCGAAGTACTGCTCGGCCGGGCGCTTGTTGACGGTTACCTTGCCGGAGCCGGGCACCAGCCAGCAGCGGGCCACGGAGGTTTTTCTTTTACCGGTGGCGTAGTAGCGGTCAGTCATCTTCGATCCTCGTTAACTGGCCTGGATGGCCAGGGGCTGGGGCTGCTGGGCGGAGTGGGGATGCTCGGGCCCGGCGTAGACCTTTAGTTTCTTGAGCATCTGCCGGCCCAAGCGGTTCTTGGGCAGCATGCCGCGCACCGCCGCCCGGATCAGATCCTCGGGCTTGCTCTCCTTGAGCTTCTTGGCCGCGGTGGCCGTAATGCCGCCGGGATAGCCGCTGTGGCGGTAGTAGTTCTTCTGGTCCCACTTGCGGCCGGTCAGAACCACCTTATCGGCGTTGACGACGATGATGAAGTCGCCGGTGTCCAGATGGGGGGTGAACACGGGCTTGTGCTTGCCCCGCAGGCGCATGGCCAGCTGGGTGGCCATGCGGCCCAGCACCTGCTCGGCGGCGTCCACCACGTACCACTGACGCGTAAAGTCTTCAGGTTTGGCAACGTAGGTCTTCATAATCCCTGCCTTAGTCCCAAAACGGGGGGTGTGCATCGCCCCGGTGGTAGTCGAAGTCGTATATATAGGGGAAAGGTCCTGTTCTGTCAAGAGCCTGGGAGGATTTGCCCGCCGGGGCCGGTCCGCCCGCCGCCTGGCGTGTTACTTGGTGGAGGTGGTGTCCCTCAGCCAGCCGCGGCTCAAGAGTTCGCCGAAGCCGCCCAGGGAGAAAGCCAGGAAAAATCCGCGCTGCTGGGAGTCATCCTGGTAGAAGGCCCGCACGCCCCAGCACTGCCCTTCGTAGCCCACCTCGTAGATGGCCTGGAAGTCGCTGTTGGCGTCCAAGTCCTTGTGGTTGACCCAGCCCACGAACCATTCCTTGGTCACCGCCAGTTTGAGCTTGGTGGAAACCTGCTTCACGTAGTCCTCGGTGAACAGGTAGTCCAGGGTTATGGAGTCTCCCCGGCGGTCTTTGGTCCTCAACAGGCCGTTCAGGCTTTCCCAGCGGTTGGAGTAGGGGTTCCAGGAGGTGTCGCCCTGCAGCAGGAAGAAGCTGCTGGTGTATATCTGGGTGCGGGTGTCCAGGGTGCCCCAGGGGCGCGACTCCACGGTTCCGCTTTCGTCCAGGCGGGCCTGGTCCACGTCGAAGGTATGGTTCACCGCGAACTTGAGGAATTCGCGGTAGACCGGACGCACCTCGCCGGTTTCCTCGTCCTGTTGGATCTTTTTGCTGGTCAGGGTGTTGTCCAGACCGTAGGAGATCACGTTGTAGCGGTTCTGCCCATAACGCGCCAGGTAGCCCACGTCGTCCTCGCTTATGTTGGGGGTGTAGGCGTAGGTGACGTTGGGGCGCAGGGCGTGCTTTATCTTGAGGGGGTCCTCGGCCGAGCCGAATTCAAAGACCCGATAGAGATAGGTGGAGGCCGCAGTGGAGAAGTTCCACAGGTTGCTCAGGCCGTTCAGCTTGGGGTCGCCGCTGTCGTTGGAATCCCTGGTGACGTTGTAGGCCCTTTCCTTAAAAGTGAAGGAAGGCTCCAACTCCAGGTAGTCGTTGAAATTAAGCGGCAGGGACATGGTGGGCGCCACGTCCAGGATGTGCCCGCGCGAATTTTCCTCACGGTAGTAATAGTTGTAGGCGGAATTCATCTGGAAGTAAAGCCCGGTGTCGCCCACGGCCTGGCGGGTGGCATCGTAGGTGATCGAGGGCAGATATTGCAGGGTCTGCTTGTTGTCGCTGGCCAAGTCGTCGTAATAGATCACGCTGGCGTTGAAGGTGGAAGAGGCCCAGTATCGCTGGAGATTTATCTTGTTCTCGCGCACCGTGGAGGTGCTGGGGTCGAAGTTGCGCCCGAACCACTGGTCGAAGCGGTCCTTGGTGCTCTCGTAGCCGGTGTAGCCGTAAGCGAATTCGCGCAGGTAGTCCCGGTCGCTGACCAAGTCGATGTCGGCCTTCAGGAACATGTTGTTATTGAACAGAGGCTGGTCGACCTTGCCTCGCACCCAGTAGCGGGTGTGCCAGATGTCGGCGTTCTTGTACTGGTCATAGAGTTCCTGGGCCATGCCGTCGTTGGGCAGGTAGTCGAAGGCGAACATGCCCTTGCTGGAGCGGTCCAGGGCGTAACGGTACTCCAGGCTGGAGTCCAGGCCGCGCTTGGACATGTAGTTCAGGGTCAGGGTCATGTCCTGGGAATCCCCCAGGGTCTGGTACCAGGGCTGGCTGAGGAAAAAGCCGTCGCGGTCGGAGTAGCCTATGACCGGCGGCAGCAGGCCGGACTGGCGTTTGAACTTGGCCGGAAAGGCGGCGTAGGGGGTCCAGAATATCGGGAAGTCGCGTACCCGGAAGGAGGTGTCGTAGGCCTGGCCGTAGCCGTCGATGGACACCTCCATGTCGCGGCCGGTCACCTCCCAGGCGGGCGCGGAGCCGTCGCAGGTGGTGAAGCTGCCGTAGCGCATCTTGTAGGTGTCTTTGCCGGTCTTTTCGATCTCCTCCCCGCGCAAGTAGTAGTAGGCGGGGCGCACGAAGATCAAGCCGTTGTACACCTTGCCGGTGCCGCCCTGGAGGTCCACCAGCATGCGCTCGCCGGTGAGCACCTCGGTGGGGGTATTCACCCTCACCCGGCCCTCGGCCTCGGCGATCAGGGTTTGGGAATTCAGGCGCACCCGGTCGGCGAAGATGCGGTTGACGCCGCGCACGACTTCAACTTCGCCCACGGCCAGGTAGGACTTGGCGTTTTCGTCGAAGGTCACTTGGTCGGCCCGGATATCCACCGGCCCCTGGGCGTCGACTTTGATAAGCTCCGCCGCCCATGCCTTGGGCGAGCCAAGGCACAGCAGGCCCAGCAAGCAGAGGAGCCAAACCAGCCAGAAGGAGCCAACACCTGTACGCCGCCTGCATCCTGCCACGATGTCCTCCCGTTGGCCCGACCCCGCGGAAACGGACCGTTGTCGCAAACTAGCAGAATCCTGGAATTAAGGCAAGTCGGTTGTATGAATTCCGCGCAGTATGGCCAGCGCTTCGCCCACGGTGAAGAGCGATCCCGTCACCAGCACCACGCCCTCTGGGCCGGCCAGCTCCTTGGCCCGCGCCAGGGCCCGGCCCAGCTCCGGCACCACCTCGCCTGGCGGGGCCCCGGCCGGGGCGGCGGCGGCCAGGACGGACGGTTCGGCGGCGCGGCTGTAGGCCGGCCGCGAGTAGACCACCAAGTCCGCCGCCGGTACCAGCTCGGCCAGGATGCTCCGATAGTCCTTGTCGGCCATGACCCCCAGCACCATCACCAGGGGCCGGCGGTCGCCGCGCACCAGATCCAGGCTGTCCAGGAGCGCGCGCGCCGCGGGCAGGTTGTGCGCGCCGTCCAGCCAGAGGGCCGGTTCGCCGGGAGCCTGGGGCAGCCGATCCAGGCGTCCCGGCCAGCGGGTTTCCGTTAGCCCGCGCCGGAAGTGCTCGGGCGAAATGGGCGCTCCGGCCGCGGCCAGGGCCTCGGCCGCGGCCAGCGCAAGTCCGGCGTTCATGGGCTGGTGCCGGCCCGCCAGGCTGGTGGCCAGCCCGCTCAGGTGCCAGCGCGCCCCGCGCAGGCTGAAGCGGCCATCGCCGGCCCGGCGCACCCGGATCTCGCGGCCCAGGCGCAGCAAGGGCGCGCCCAGCTCGGCGGCCCGCTCCTCCACCGCCCGCCGGGCCGGGGGCTGGGTGACCCCGTGGGCCAGGGGAACGCCGGGCTTGATGATGCCGGCTTTCTCGGAGGCGATGGCGGCCAGGTTCCGGCCCAGGTATTCCTGGTGCTCCAAACCGATGTTGGTGATGACCGTGGCCGCCGGGCGGCAGATATTGGTGGCGTCCAGGCGTCCGCCCAAGCCGCTCTCCAGGATCACCCAATCGGCCCCTTCACGGGCGTAGTAAAGAAAGGCCAGGGCGGTGGCGAACTCGAAAAAGGTGGGGGGCTCGCGCATGTCCACCGCCCCCCAGACCTCCTCGGCCAGGTCCATCACCTGTTTTTCGCCAATCTCGGCCCCGGCCAGCCGGAAGCGCTCGCTGAAGCGGATCAGGTGCGGGGAGGTGTAGAACCCGGCCTTGACCCCGGCGGCCAGCAGGGTGGCCTCCAGCATGGCTCCCACCGAGCCCTTGCCGTTGGTGCCGGCCAGGTGCGCGCACTTGAGCTCCAAATGGGGGTCGCCCAGCCGCCGGAGCAGGTTCTCGGTGGATGAGAGCCCCAGCTTGATGCCGAACTTCTGCAACTCGTAGAGGCGCGCCAGCGCCTTTTGGTATTCGTCCATGCCGCGCTCGCTTCTGGCTCAGGCCGGCTGGAGATTGGCGTATTCCAGGAGCAGGATCTTCAACCCCAGGCGGTCGAAGTGAACGATGATTTTTTTGTCGCCCTGATAGCCCATGACCTTGCCCTGGCCGAAGGCGGCGTGGGACACCCGCCGGCCTACCGGAAAGGGCCGGTTCTGGAACTGGCTGCCCCGGGTGGCCGGCGCGGGAGCGGGCTCCGGCACCGCGAAGACCGGCCGAGCGCCGGCCTCCTCCCGTACCAGCCGGGGCGGCAGGTCTTCCAGGAAGCGCGACAGGCGCATCTGCATCAGGCCCTGTCCGCGGCCATAATACTCGCGGGGCGCGCAGATGGTCAGGGTTTTTTGGGCCCGGGTGCTGGCCACGTACATCAGCCGCCGTTCCTCCTCCAGGGCCTCGGGCTCGTCCAGGGAAGGGAAGGCGGGCAGGCGGCCGTCGCAGGCCCAGAGCAGGAAGACGTGCCGCCACTCCAGGCCCTTGGCCGAATGGATGGTGGACAGGGTGAGCCGGGGGCCGGCCGTCTCGTCGGCATAGTTTGAGGGCGGGTCCAGCGCCACCTCGGAGATGAACTCGGGCAGGGTGGCGTACTGCCGGGCCAGGCCGGGCAGCTCGCCCAGGTCGCGCAGCCGGCGGGGGTGGTCCTCGTAGGCGTCGCGGCAGAGCGGCTCGTAATAGGTTAGCACCGCCTCCACCGCCTCCAGGGGGTCTGCCCCAGGCCGGCAGAGCAGCTCCATCAGCCGGCCCAGTTCCTCGAACTGGGGCCCGCGCAGGGATTCGGGCAGGGCGGCCAGGGCGTGGGCGGCGTCGATTTCCTCCGAGCCCTCGTCGCCGGCGGCGACCACCCGGGCGATGACCTGCTGGGCCTTCTTGGGCCCCACCCCGGGCAGCAGCATGAGTAGGCGCTGCCAGGCCAGGTAGTCGCGGGGGTTCATGGCCACCCGCAGGTGGGACAGGGCGTCCTTGACGTGGGCCGCCTCCAGGAAGCGCCGCCCGCCGTGCTTGACATAGGCCAGGCCCTCGGCGGTCAGCTCCACCTCCAGGTCGTAGGAGTCGTTGGAGGCTCGGAAGAGCACCGCGATCCGATCGGCGGGCTCGCCTTCGTCCAGGAGGCTGCGGATGCGCTCCATCACAATCCGCGACTGGCCGCGTTCGTCGCGGGGGCGCAGCAGCTCGGGCGCTGCGCCCTGGCCCAGCTCGGTGAACAGGCGCTTGTCGAAACGCTGGGCCGCGCCGGCGATGATCTGGTTGGTGAGGTCCAGGATGGCCTGGGTGGAGCGGTAGTTCTGCTCCAGCTTGACCAGGCGGGTGCCGGGAAAGCGGCTGGGGAATTCCAGGATGTTCCTGAGGCGAGCGCCCCGGAAGCGGTAGATGGACTGGGCGTCGTCGCCAACGGCCATGACGCTTTTACGCGGGCCGGCCAGGAGCTCCACCAGGCGGGCTTGCACGGCGTTGGTGTCCTGGTATTCATCGACAAGGATGAAGCGCCAGCGCTCCGCGAGCATCTGGCGCAGGCCGGGGTTCTCCTTGAGCAGGCGCTCGCTAAGATAGAGCAGGTCGTCGTAGTCGACCAGCTGTTGTTCGCGCTTGGCCGCCTCGAAGGCCCGCTCCACGGTGAGCGCCGCCTCGGTGTAGGCGGCCAGGTGGGCGGCCCGCTCCTCGATGATCTCCGTCAGACCCTTTTCCAGATTGCGCGAACGGCTGATGAGATCGGCCAGGGTCGAGGCCTTGGGGAAGCGCTTGTCGCCGCGGCTTTTGAGCCCGCGCTCCTCCACGATTCCGCGCAGGATCTGTTCGGCGTCGGCGCGGTCGATGATGGTGAAGTTCCGGGCCAGGCCCAGGCGGGACCCGTGCTGGCGGAGCAGGCGATGGCAGAGCGAATGGAAGGTGCCGCCCTCCACCCCCGCGCTGGCGGGCATCAGCTCGCGGGCGCGGGCCAGCATCTCCGCCGCCGCCCGGCGGGTGAAGGTGAGAAGCAGGATGGCCGAGGGCGGCACGCCGCTGGCCACCAGACGAGCCACCCGATGGACCAGGGTGCGGGTCTTGCCGCTGCCCGCCCCGGCGATGACCAGGATGGGGCCCTCGTCCAGGCCGGCGGCGTAGGCCTGGGCCTCGTTCAAGCCCTGAAGCACGCGGGCCAGGGCCTGGGGATCGGCCCCTGGGCGGGAAGCCGTCAAGGTTCTAACCGAAACGCCGGGCCAGGGCCTCGACCAGGGCCTCTATGGTGAAGACGTCGGGCTGGACGTGGACGGTCAGCCCCCGCTGGCGGGCGGTCTGGGCGGTGACCGGCCCTATGGCGGCCACGGTGATCTCGCCTGCGGCCGAGGCCTGGCCCAGCCTTTCCCGCGCCGGCTCGTCCAGGAGGTTCATGAGGTTGTTCACGGTACTGCTGGCGGTGAAGGTGATGGCGTCCAGGCCGCGCTCCAAGGCGGCCTTCAACTGGTCGGTGGCCTCGGGCGGGGCCACGGTGCGGTAGGCCGGGGCCACCTCCACCTCGGCCCCCCAGCCCCGCAGGGTCTCGGGCAGCACGTCGCGGGCCTGCTCGGCCCGGGGGATGAGCACCCGCGCCCCGGCCAAATCGCGGCCGGCCAGGGCCTCCAATAGCCCTTCGGCCACGTAGGTGGCGGCGGTGAGGTCGGGGTTCAGACCCCGGTCCTTGAGGGCCTGGGCCGTGGCCGGGCCTATGGCCCCCAGCACCGCCTCGGCAAGCGCCCGTACGTCCCGGCCGGCCGCCTCCAGGGCGTCGAAGAAGGCCTCCACCCCGTTGGCGCTGGTGAAGAGTATCCAGTCGTAGGATTCCACTTCCTCCACCGCGGTCAGCAGCGGGCCCATTTTGCTGGGAGGCTCCAGGGCGATGGTGGGCACCTCCACCACCGCGGCGCCCAGGCGCTTCAGGCCCGTGCTCAGCTTGCTGGCCTGCTCGCGGGTGCGGGTGACCAGCACCCGCCGGCCAAACAACGGCAGCTTGTCGAACCAGCGCAGCTCGTCGCGCAAGGAAACCACCTGGCCCACCACGGTGATGGCCGGGGGCTTGAGGCCTCGTTCGCGCACCAGTTCGGGCAGACTGCCCAAATCGCCCACCACGGTCTCCTGTTCGGGGGTGGTGCCCCAGCGGATCGCCGCGGCCGGGGTGCTGGCGGGTTTGCCGTGGGCCATGAGCTGGCGGCAAATCTCGGGCAGATTCTTGACCCCCATTAGGAAGACCACCGTGCCGATGCCGGCCAGGGAGGCCCACTTGATGGTGGTTTCGGGCTTGTCCGGGTCCTCGTGGCCGGTGACAAAGGCCACCTCGGTGGTGCAGCGGCGGTCGGTGACCGGTATGCCGGCGTAGGCCGGGGCGGCCACGGCGCTGGTCACGCCGGGGACGACCTCGAAATCCAGGCCCTTGGCGAAGAGCGCGCTGGCCTCCTCGCCGCCCCGGCCGAAGACGAAGGGGTCGCCGCCCTTCAGTCGCACCACCTTGAATCCCTGGGCGGCCAAGTCGCAGAGAAGGGTGTTGATTTCCTCCTGGCCCAGGGTGTGGTCGCCGCCCTTCTTGCCCACGTAGATACGCTTGGCCCCCTCGGGGGCGAGGGCCAACAGCTCGGGGTTGGCCAGGAAGTCGTACACGACCACCTCGGCCTCGCCCAACAGGCGCGCGCCCTTCATGGTCAGCAGTTCGGGGTCGCCTGGGCCGGCGCCCACCAGATAGACCTTGCCATTCATGCCGGGCCCTCCCCGTAGACCTGGGCCAGTATCTCGCGGCCGCCCCTGGCGAGCACGTCCTCGGCCACCCGCCGGCCCATGACCGCCGCCTCCTCGGGCGAGGAAAGCCCCTCGCCCCGGGCCACCGCCTTGCCGTCCAGGCTGGCCACCAGGCCCTTGAAGACCACGATGCCCTTTTCCAGGCGGGCGTGGCCGGCGATGGGCACCTGGCAGCCGCCCTCCAGGCGCGCCAGGAAGGCCCGCTCGGCGGCCACCGCCGCGGCGGTGGCGGGGTGGTTCAGCCCGCCCAGGAGGCCTAACGTGGCCTGGTCATCGGCCCGGCACTCCAAACCCAGAGCCCCTTGGCCCACGGCCGGGAGCATGACCTGCTCGGAGATGACATGCCTGGGGGCCTGGTTCAGGCCCAGGCGGTTCAAGCCCGCCGCGGCCAGGATCACCCCGGCCAGGCCCTGCTCGTCCATCTTGCGCAGGCGGGTCTCCACGTTGCCGCGCAGGTCCACCATCTTGAGGTCGGGCCGCTGGGCCAGAATCTGCGCCTTGCGCCGCAGGCTGCTGGTGCCGATCACCCCGCCGGCGGGGAGTTGCTCGAAGGAAAGGCCGCCGGGGCTTACCAGCACGTCCCTGGGGTCCTCGCGCTCGCTGACCGAGGCGATGGTGAGCCCCTCCGGAAGCTCGGCCGGCACGTCTTTCATGGAGTGCACGGCCAAATCGGCCTGGCCGGAAAGCAGCGCCTCCTCGATCTCCTTGACGAACAGCCCCTTGCCGCCCACCTTGGCCAGGGGCACGTCCAGGATTTTGTCGCCGGTGGTCTTGATGACCTTGAGTTCAACGGTGACGCCTGGCGAAAGCTCGCGCAGGCGGGAGGCTACCCAGCCCGCCTGGGCGAGGGCCAACTGGCTGCCGCGGGTGGCCAGGATGAGGTCGGACATGGGCGCGGAGTCTAGTGGCAGCTGGAGCAGCTGCCGCCGGAGCAGGAGGCGCAGCCGCCGCTGGAGGAGACCATCTTGCCCCCGGCCGACTTGTGGGCGAAGCCGCTCATCAGGCGCGAGACCTTCTTGCCCTTGCACTTGGGGCAGGAAACTTTTTCATCGCTCCTGAAGACCAGGCACTCGAAGTCCTGGTCGCACTTGGCGCAGTGGTATTCATAGATTGGCATTTCCCTTGCTTCCCCTGACGGCGCGTGAAGCCGCCTTAAAAAATCAATGCTGGCGCCGCCCAAGGCGGCTCGCCCATAATGTAATCCCGCCGGGGGGTGGAGGCAAGATCAGCCCAACTCCTCGCGCACCATGGCCAGCAGGAGCGGGAAGTTTATCTCGTGATGGCCGGTGATGCTGATGCCCCGGCCGCCGGTCATGACCGGCCTGCTGACCACATTGGTCAGCGGCCGGTAATGGCGGATCATGTCCAGGTTGACGGTGGTGAAGTCCCTGGCCTCGTGCCCCAGGTTGCGGGCGGCGCTCAGGGCCTTGAGAAAGACCTCCGGCAGGACCACCGCCGAGCCCACGTTGAGGAAGACGCCCCCTTTGAGCTGGCCCACCTGGGCCACCAGCAGGCGGAAGTCGTGGTGGCTGGCCCGGCCGGTGGCCGCGCCGTCGAAGCTGGGGTGCATGTGGATGATGTCCGCTCCCACCGCCACGTGCACGGACAGGGGCAGGTCCAGGCGGGCGGCGGCGGCCAGCAGGGAAAGCTCCCCGTGGGGCGGGGCGGCCTCGTTGAGAGCCTGGCCCACGGCCCGGCCCAGGCCCAGCTCCGGCCGGGAGGCCACGGCGGAGTTGATGAACTCGCCGGTCTGGCGGGCGGTGCCGAAGCTGCCGTCGGCCAGGGCCTCGGCCACGTCCTCGCTGGTGTGGCCGGCCAGGGCCATCTCAACGTCGTGGATCATGCAGGCCCCGTTGAAGGCCAGGCCGGTGACGATGCCCCGCTCCAGGGCGTCGACGATCAGGGGGCTCAAGCCCACCTTGATGACGTGGGCCCCCATGCCCAGGATCACCGGCCGGCCGGCGCGGCGGGCCCGCGCCATGGCGTCGGCGGCGGCGCGCAGGTCATCGGCGGCCAGCACCCGAGGCAGTCCGGACACGAACCGAGCCAGGCTGCCGCCGGGTTGCCAGGGCTGGCCCAGCATGGCGGTCTGCACTTTGGAGGGGCGGAGGTCCAGGTCTGAGAGCCTGAGCCGGTTCAAGTCGGCGGGGGGTATGGTCATCGCGCGCGTCCGAAAAGCTTGACGTCCACCAGTTCGCAAAGGACATGGATGGCCAGGGCGTGGACCTCCTGGATGCGCGGCGTCTCCTCGCTGGGGGCGCAGATCAGACAGTCGCACAGGGGTTCCATGTCCCGTCCTTCGCGGCCGGTGAGTCCGATGTTGATGAGGCCCTTGCCCCTGGCGGCGGCCAGGGCCTTGACCACGTTGGGTGAGCGGCCGGAGGTGGAGATGCCCAGCGCGACGTCGCCCTCTTTGCCCAAGGCTTTTATTTGCTTAACGAATATCTCGTCGAAGTGGTAGTCGTTGGCGATGGCGGTGAGCACGCTGGTGTCGGTGGTCAGCGCGATGGCCGGCAGGCTGGGCCGCTCCATGAGGAAGCGGTTGACCATCTCGCCGCTCATGTGCTGGGCGTCGGCGGCCGAGCCGCCGTTGCCGAAGATCAGGAGCTTGCCCCCCTTGGCCAAAGACTGGGAGATCAACTCGGCCGCGTTGACCAACTGAGTCAGGCCGGCGGCCTCGAACTCCGACATCACCGCGATGGAACGCTTCAGGCTGGCAGTGGCCAGGGACAGCATGGCTTCGACCCCCGGGGATATCCACCAAGGAAATTTCTACGAAATCGAACGGCTAAAACTAACCGGATGGCTATGGCTTGTCAAGCCCGGGGGCGTTGGCCGCACCCCGGCCCTGACGCCGGCCGCTGCGCTGGCGGAAGGCGAGCACCAGCGGCGAGTGGCTCAGTTCCAGGGCCCGGCGCAGTTCGTTGAGCAGATAGCGCCGATAGGAGAAATGCACCGCCTTGGGGTCGTTGACGAACAGCACCACCGTCGGCGGCCGGGTGGAGACCTGGGAGGCGTAGTAGAATTTCAGCCGGCGCCCGCCCGAGGCCGGGGGGGTGTGGTGGGCCAGGATGGCCTCCAAGACCTGGTTCAGGGGGCCGGTGGCCAGGCGCTTGCCGTAGTCGGCCCAGACCTTGTCCACCAAGGGCAGCAGTTTAGACAGCCCCTTGCCTGTCTTGGCGCTCAGCTGCGCCACCGGAGCCCAGGGCGCGAAGCGCTCCAGCTTCCGGGCCTGTTCACGGACCTGCTCCTGGCGATCGGGATCCTTGGCCAAGAGGTCCCATTTGTTGAGCACCAGCACCAGTCCCCGTTTGGCCTCCAGGGCCTGGCCGGCCAGGTGCAGATCCTGGTCGGTGATCCCCTCCGAGGCGTCCACCACCAACACCGCGATGTGGCAGCGCTCCAGGGCCCGCAGGGAGCGGAAGACTCCCGCCTTTTCCAGGCCGCGTTCCACCCTGCCTTGGCGGCGGATGCCGGCGGTGTCCACCAGCAGGTAGTCGCGGCCCCCGCGCCTGAGGGGGGTGTCCACGGCGTCGCGGGTGGTGCCGGGTATGTCGGAAACCACCACCCGGCTTTCGCCCAGCAAGGCGTTTACCAGGGAGGACTTGCCCACGTTGGGCCGGCCCAGCAGGGCCACCCGCACCGGGCCGTCCTCCGCTTCCTCAACATCCTCGCCCGCCTCTGGTTGTGCGGGCAGGGCATCCAGAATCGCCTCCACCAGGTCGCGCACGCCCAGGCCGTGGGCGGCGCTGATGAAGTGCAGGCCGTCCACCCCCAGGGCCTGGAACTCCTGGGCCGCGTCCTCCTGGGCGGGGCCGTCCACCTTGTTCACGGCGTAAATCACCGGCTTGGCCGTGCGGCGCAGCCGGCGAGCCACCTCCTGGTCCAGGGGGTTCAGGCCCGCCCGGCCATCGGCCAGGAAAAGCACCGCGTCGGCCTCGGCCAGGGCCAACTCGATCTGGGCGTGCACCTCGTGGGCCAGGGCTTGGTCCGCCGGGGGGTCGAAGCCGCCGGTGTCCACCAGGATGAAGCGCCGGCCATCAGCCTCCACCGGGCCGTAGAGCCGGTCGCGGGTGACCCCGGGCAGGTCGTCAACCAGGGCCCGCCTGGTGCGGGTCAGGCGGTTGAACAGGGTGGACTTGCCCACGTTGGGGCGGCCTACTATGGCG
>JAJZPI010000137.1 GCA_021811275.1 Deltaproteobacteria bacterium | reverse complement strand
GGCCGGCAAGCGCGTTGGGGTCATGAACGTCCCCTTGACCTACCCGCCTCGGCCGGTCAACGGCTTCATGGTGGGCTGCTTCCTCTCCCCGGAGCTGGCCAAGGCCACCTATCCCGTGGACCTGGCCCCCCGCCTGATGGAGATGGACTACCGCATCGATCCCGACCTTGGCCTGGCCCGCAGCGACCTGGGCGAATTCATGAACGACGTCAACGAGACCATGTCCCGGCGCTTCAGCGTGGCCTTTTCCCTCATGCAGTCCGAGCCCTGGGAGTTCTTCCAACTCCACGAGATGTGCACCGACCGGGTCAACCACTTCCTCTGGGGGGCCTGGGAGGACCGCGACGAGAACCTGGCCGGGGAGTTCGAGTCCTTCTATCGCCGGCTGGACTCCTATCTGGGCGAACTCAAGCAGCACCTGCCGCCGGGCTGCCGCCTGGTGATGCTCTCCGACCACGGCACCACCCGGGCCAAGGCTAATGTCTACGTCAACCATTGGCTGGAAAAAAACGGCTACCTGCTCTTCCCCCGGGGCAAGAAGGAACTGCGCAACCTGCACCCCGACAGCCGGGCCTACAGCTTGGCCCCCGGCCGCGTCTTCATCAACCTGGAAGGACGCGAGGAACGGGGCCGGGTGCCCCGGGGCGCTCCCTACGAGGACCTGCGCGCCGAGCTCATCCACCGCCTGAGCGGGCTCAAGCACCCCGACAACGGCGAGCCCCTGGTGCGCCGGGTCTTCAAGCGCGAGGAGCTTTACGCCGGGGCCCAGCTGGGCAAGGCCGCTGACCTGGTCATCGACCCCATGCCCGGCTACGAACTGAAGCCAAACCTGGATTCGGCCAACCTGCTGGCCCCGCCGGAACTGTCCGGCACCCACGTCTTCGAGGACGCCTTCGTCTACATCCAGGGCATGAAGCGCCTGCCCGAGGACAACTCCTTCACCATCACCGACATGGCCCCCACTCTGCTCAACCTCATGGGCGCGGCAGTGCCCCAAGGCCTGGACGGCCAATCCCTGATCTGAGGCCGGGCGCTCCCGGCTGGGCATTACGGGTCGGCCGCGCGCCGCGGCTGCCACGACGGGCCGGGGCGCATGCGCCTCGTGCGCGCCGTGCGCGCTTCCGGTGAAGGCTCGCCGATAATTTCTAGAGAGGTGTCATTGTGAGCGAAAGCGAAGCAATCACCCGCCTCGCTCTTTTCTCGGGTCCGGCGAAAATAAATACGCGAGGAAGGTTGCCGCCTAGCATCCCCCCGGGATGCTCCTGGCAATAACCGCCGTTGGTATGTAGGCGCTTTCGAACGGAAGCGCGAGGCGCATTGAATGAAGGGCCGCAACGACCCGCTACGCCCAACCGGGGGCGCCCGGCTAGCGGGACCAGGAGTCGGGGTCGACCAGGCCGGTGGCTATGGCGTACTTGACCAGGCCGATGACGTCGTGGCGGCCCAGCTTGGCCATGATGCGGGCGCGGTGGTTGTCGACGGTCTTGGGGCTCAGGAAAAGCTTGGAGGCTATCTCCTTGTTGGGCAGGCCCTCGACGATCAGGCGCAGGATCTGGCGTTCGCGGTCGGTCAGCCGCTCCTGGGGCTGCTCCTCCTCGCGGGCGTCCTTGTCCGGCAGCTTGACGAACTCGTCGACGATGTGGCCGGCCACGGGGGAGTCCAGGTAGCACTCGCCCCGGAGCACCGCCTTTACGGCGTCAAGCAGCTTGTCGCCCGCCGAATCCTTGAGCACGTAGCCCCGGGCCCCGGCCTTGAGCGACTCCATGATGAAGGTCTTGCGGGAGTGCACGCTCAGGATGATGATGCGGGTCTCGGGCAAATCCTGGCTGATGGCCCGGGTGGCCTCGATCCCGCTCTGTCCGGGCATGGCGATATCCATGACCACCAGCTCGGGCCTTAGCTTGCGCACCGTTTCCACGGCCTGAAAGCCGTCAGCGGCCTCGCCCACCACGGTCAGCTCTGGGTTCTTGGCCAGCACCTGCTTGGTGCCCTCGCGGAAGATGGCGTGGTCATCGCAGACCACCACCCGATAGGACTGCCCGGTAGTCATCACGCTACTCCTTGCCCCTGGCCGGCTCGGCCCGGCCGGAGCGCGGTCAATTCCCACGCCGCCGCCCGCCGCCCGCCGGTGGTCACCTTCGCAATCTACTACCAATGGCCACCCCGGCGCCAGCCCCCCGGCCGGGGCGGGCGAGTGACGCTCAGCATCCGCACTCGACCAGAGGCAAACGGGCGGTGAGCAGGCTGCCCTGATCGCTGGTGGAGCTTATCTCCAGGGTTCCCCCCACCAGGCTGATGCGTTCGCCCATGCCCAAGAGGCCCAGGTGCTTGTCCCCGCCAAGCCCGCCCAGGGCCTGGTCCACGTTGAAGCCCTTGCCCCAGTCGCGCACGCTCATGGTCAGGTGGCCCGCCTCGCAGCTCATGCTCACCAGGGCCCGGGGGCTTTCGGCATGCTTGACCGCATTGGTCAGCGATTCCTGCACGAAGCGGAACAAGGCGGTCTTGGTCTCCGGGGAGAGTGATTTCTCGTCCACCTCAGCCAGATTGCGTTCGACCTCAATGAGGCCGGACTCGGCCAGGGAATCGCAGAGGTCCTCCACTGCCGCCACCAGGCCGAAGTTGTCCAGGATGGCCGGGCGCAGATGATAGGCCAGGGCCCGGATGCGGTCCATGATCTTCTGCGACAGGCGGATGAGCCTCTCCAGCTCGCCGCCCTCGTCCGGCCCCCTCTGCTCGGCGAAGGACTGCAGGCCGATCTTCAAGGCCGACAGGAGCTGGCCCATCTCGTCGTGCAGGTCCAGGGCAACCCGCTTGCGTTCCTCCTCCTGGGCGTTGATCAGGCGGTGGGAGAGCTCGCGAACCCGGCGCTCGGCCAAAATCTGCTGGGTGACGTCGCGGGCCACGCCGCGCCGGCCGATCATTTTGCCGTCCTCGTCGAAGATGCCCCGGGAGTGCACCGATAGCCAGCGCTCCCGGCCGTCCTTGGCCAGATGGCGCAGGGCCAGGATGCTGATGTTCTCCCCCTTGGCCCAGCGAGCCAGCTCCTCGTCGAAGAGGTGCCGGTCCTCGGGCAGCACGTAGGCGCGCCGGAGCTTGCCGACCATCTCCCTGGGCTGGTAGCCCAGGATGGCCTCCACGGCCCGGGAGACGAAGGTGAGCCGCCCCCCGGCGTCCATCTCGTAGACCATGTCGGGCAGGTCGGCCACCAGGCTCTTGTAGCGTTCGGTGGAGCGGATCAGGTCGGCCGTGCGCTGGCGCACGGTGTCTTCCAGCAGGCGCGCCTCCTCGTCGCGCCGTGCCAGCAGGCGCTGTTGGATGCGGTAGCGCGAGAGCAACAGATAGCCCAGCAGGCCCAGGCACGCGAAGAGCAGGACCATGAAGAAGGCGGTGTTCTTGAGCATGGCCCGGGTGGGGGCCATGGCCGCGGAGTAGTCGTGGCTGACCACCAGCACCCAGCCGGTATCGGCCACCGCCGCGGCGCTGATGAAGGCATGGTAGGGGGTACCGGGGATCTGGCCAAGGGTGGTGGCGGTGCTGCCCTGCTTAATCTGTGCCTGGCGCATGATTAGGGCCAACTCCAAAAGGCCGCTCTCCTCCGCCTCTCCGCTTTCGCGGCCGTAGGCCACCAGGGCGCCGTCCTGGTCGAAGAGGTGGAAGGTGCGTCCGGGCCGGGCCGAGAGGCGGCTGAAGAAGCTGTTCCAGTAGTCCCCCCGCTGGGTGAGACCCAAATAGCCCAGGAGGCGGCCATCGGCATCCAGGATGGGGGCGCTCAAGGTGGTCACCAGCTGGTGCGGAGGCATGGGGCTCCGGTGCACCGTGGAAACAAAAGGCTCGTGCGGGCCCTGTATGCGCATTGCCGCCGGGGGCAGGCCGGAATGAGGCTCCAGGGAGGGCGGCAGGGGGTGCTGGGCCACCAGGGGCACGCCGTCTGGATCGGCCACGAAGACCGTCTCCACCTCCGCCGAGGCCCTGGCCATGGTTTGCAGGAAGTTGACCGCCTCCGGCAGGTCGCGCTGCCGCAGGGCGCGCTTGAAGGTGGCGCGGGAGGCGATGGCCTCCAGGCGGTCCAGGAGGCCCTTCTGGTGGTCGCCCAGAAACTGGGCCCCTATCTCCACCAGGGCCTGGTCGGCGGCCAGGTTCTCCTTCTCGGCCTGGGCGCTCATGCTCTCGAAGATGAACAGGCTGTAGCCGCCGCCCAGCACCAACAGGACCAGCAGCCCGGCGAAGGCCACGTAGGCCAACTTGCGCCAGGAAAGGGCGGCTTCGATCTCCAGCTGCCGGTCCATGGGGGCTCCATTCTGCGCGGGACGCCCGGAATCTAAACCGAAATTACTATACAAGATCAGGGGCCGGCCTCAAAGCACTTCAAGCGTGGCCACCGGTCCCCGGCCGCGGCCGGCGCGAGGAATTTTCATGTCGGGGGCCAACACCGCGGAGGCGGCGTCGGCGGGCCGGCCCGTCTCAGACCAATTAGGGTTCCGGCGAGTAGTTTGAGCGCTATTTGGCATGCGGGCCAGGGATCCACCCCAGCCAACAAGTTGGCTGGGGACCACGGATGATGGCCCGCCGAGCGCGCCAGCGCTCGCGAGGCGGGGCAAAACCGGGGGTCCCCACAAAGATTGCCTTGTGGGGTCGAACCACGCTTTTGCCTCGCCGATCGATGATCAAAGCCATGGATGGCTTTGATCGCGTATTGCTGTCAGACGAACTCGTAGCGGAAGGCCAGGTCCAGGCGGCGGTCCATCTCGGGCAGGAAGGAGGCCTCCAGGTGCTTGAGCAGGGGGGCCGGGTCCTTGAGCTGCTCGCCCAGGATGGTGGAGATGAAGTGGGCGAAGGCGTCCAGGGGCTCGCCCTTTTCGCCGTCCAGATACCAGTCGATGCGTGCCAGCACGTGCTTCAGGGGATCGGAGGGCTCGTCGTACATACGCTGGTAGCTCAGCGAAAAGCAGGGCAGGAGGAGCCCGCGCAACAGATCGTTGAGGTTCTCCCCGCCCAGGCGCTGGTCCTTGGCCAGGCGTTCCAGGGCGTAGAGGGCCAGGAGTACCGGCAGCTCGTCGGTCAGGGTCTGCACCAGGGCCTGGCGGTTCTTGCGCTTGAGCGCCAGGCCGGGGGCTTCTGAAAGGGCCAGCGCCTGGTCGTCGATGTCGCGGGAGAGCAGGCCGTAGATACGCAGGCAAAGGCGATGCAGGCGATAGAGGGCCTCGGGCCGGGGGGGCATGGCCCCGTCCAGGCCGGGCAGGCTTTGGGTGTGTGGCGAGCTGCTGTTCATGTGGTCCTTGCCGGTCGTTCATTGCCAGGGGCTTTCTTATACCTCCGGGCCAAGCCCCTGGCAAGCCCTGAGCGCGTCCAGGCTCATCCCCGCCGGCCCATGTCCGCCGGCCAGTTTTATGATATCGTGGTTGAGCCTCCCCCCACCCGACCGGAGAAGCGACTTGGACTGGCGCAAGACCTACCAGGAGCGCGTGGTGACCGCCAAAAAGGCCCTGAAGGCGGTCAAACGCGGGCACCGGGTCTTCGTGGGCACGGCCTGCGCCGAGCCTCGGGCCCTGTTGGCGGCGCTCATGGACCGGGCCGACGAATTGCACGACGTGCAGATTCTGCACTTCGTGACCCTGGGTAATACCGAGTACACCGACAGCCGCTTTGACCGGCGCTTCCGCCACAACGCCTTTTTCGTGGGGCCCGCCACCCGCGAGGCGGTGCGCGAGGCCCGCGCCGACTACACCCCCGTCTTCATGCACCAGATACCGGCCCTGTTCCGCACCCACGAGCTGCCTCTGGACGTGGCCCTGATCCAGGTGAGCCCTCCCGACGACCACGGCTTCGTCTCCCTGGGCATTGGCGTGGACGTGGCCCGGGCCGCGGCCGAGAGCGCCGACTTCGTCATCGCCCAGGTCAACCGCCATATGCCGCGCACCATGGGCAACTCCTTCCTGCACGTGCGCCACATCCACGCCTTCGTGGAGAAGGACGAGCCCCTGATGGAGTTCGTCTACCCCGACTCCGGCGAGGTGGCCGAACGAATCGCCCGCAACGTGGCCAAGCTCATAGAGGACGGCGACTGCCTGCACATCGGCTACGGTCACATGCCCTACGAGGTGCTCAAGCACTTGGAGGGCAAGCGCGACCTGGGCCTGCACACCGAGGTGGTCAGCGACGCGGTCATCCCTCTGATCGAGCAAGGGGTCATCACCGGCGCGCGCAAGACCCTGCTGCCCGGCCGCATCGTCTGCTCATTCTGCATCGGCAGCCGCCAGATGTACCACTACGTGGACGGCAACCCCTCGTTTCTCTTCCTGCCCAGCGACCAGGTCTACAACCCCCTGGAGATCGCCAAGAACGAGCGCATGGTGAGCGTGGGCAGCGCCCAGGAGGTGGACCTCTCGGGCCAGGTCTCCAGCGAGAGCGAGGGCTACATCTTCTACTCCGGGCTTGGCGGCCGCCTGGACTTCATACGCGGCGCGGCCATGAGCAAGGGCGGACGCTCCATCATCGTGCTGCCCTCGACCTCCAAGGACGGCAAGCGCAGCCGCATTGTCCACCGCTTGGGAAAGGGCGCGGGCGTGGTGGCCACCCGGGGCGACGTGGACTACCTGGTCACCGAGTACGGCATCGCCTACCTGCATGGCAAGACCACCCGCGAGCGGGCCATGGCCCTGATCAACATCGCCCACCCCCGCTTTCGCCAGCGCCTGCTGAACAAGGCCAAGGAGAAGGCCTACGTCTACCCCGACCAGGTGCTCCTGACCGCCGAGACCGACCTCTACCCGGCCTGGGCCGAGGCCGAGGTTACCTTGAAGGGCGGAGTTATGGCCCTGGTGCGCCCGATCAGGCCCACCGACGAGGTGGCCATCCAGGAGATGTTCTACTCCCACTCCGAGGAGACCATATACAACCGTTATTTCCGCCCGGTGCGGGCCCTGCCCCACGCCACGGCCCAGGGCCTGGTGAACATCGACTACACCACCAACATGTCCCTGGTGGTCACCACCGGGCCCTTTGGGCGCGAGAAAATCATCGGCATCGCGCGTTACTCCCTGGGCGACCCCAGCGGCCTGGCCGAGGTGGCCTACACCATTCTCGACGACTTCCAGGGCCTGGGCCTGGGCACCATCATGCAGGACCACCTGACCGCCTACGCCAAGAAGAAGGGCGTGCCGGGCTTCTGGGCGCTCTCTTTCGGCTCCAACAAGGCCATGCTCAGCGTCTTCGGCAAGCTGGGCCCCTACATTAAGACCGTGGTGGAGCCGGGGGTCTGGCGGGTGGAGCACCGCTTCGGCGACGAGCCGCAGCGGGCGTAGCGGATCGGGCGACGCTTCCCCCTGGGGGAGCCTTGCGTGCTCCCGTTGAAGGCTCATCTTGTCATTGCGCGGAGCGGCACGCCACGAAGCAATGACAGCCAATGTCAGCTGGATACCTGACTGGCTCCCACCCGCGTTCCCTCGCCCCCCTGGCTTTTTTAGGAGAGGGGGTGTGGGGACGAATCCTTTTTGCGCTGCAAAAAAGGTTCTGCCCCCGGCTTTTCCTTCCTGCCCTCCAGGGCTCGCAGCACGGCGCGGAAGTCCAGAGGCAGAGGGGCGTCAACCTCGACGCGGGCTTTGGTCACGGGGTGGTCGAAGGCCAGGCGGGCGCCGTGCAGAAGCTGGCGGCCGGCGGCCTTTATGGCCCGGCCCAGCTCGCCCGGCAGCTCGCGCCGGGCGCGGCGGCCGCCGTAGACGGTGTCGCCCACCACCGGCCAGCCGGCCTCGGAGAGGTGCACGCGGATTTGGTGGGTGCGGCCGGTGAGGATGCGCACGCGCAGGAGGCTCAGCCCCGGCTCCCAGCGGCTGGCGACCCGCCAGCGCGAGAGAGCGGTCTTGGTACGGGCGCCCGCGCTGGACATGCGCTTGCGGTCCACGGGGTGGCGGCCAATGCCGGCGTCGATCTCGCCCCGGGCGGGCGGGGAGCCCCAGACCAGGGCCAGGTATTCCTTCTCCACCCGGCCGGAGGCGAAGGCGGCCACCAGGCCGCGGTGGGCGGCGTCGCTCTTGGCCGCCACCAGGGCCCCCGAGGTGTCCTTGTCCAGGCGGTGGACGATGCCGGGTCGGAGCTTGCCGCCGATGCCGGCCAGGTCGCCGCAGTGGTGCAGCAGCCCGTGGACCAGGGTGCCGGTGAAATGGCCGGCGGCCGGGTGAACGACAAGGGCCGGGGGCTTGTTGACCACGATCAGGTGCTCGTCCTCGTAGAGCACGGCCAGGTCCATGGCCTCGGGGAGCAGTTCCAGGGGCTCGGGCTCGGGCAGGCTGACGATGACCGTCTGGCCGGGCTTGACCCTGGTGGCGGGCCGGGCGGACCGCCCTTCCAGGAGCAGATGGCCGTCCTCGATCAGGCGTTGGACCTGGGCGCGGGAGAACGTGGGGCCCAGGAGCCCGCAGGCGGCCTGGTCCAGGCGCTGGCCCTGGGCGACGGGCGCGATGACGAAGCTGAGGCGATCTTTCAGTGGTTGCATATAAATATCAAGGCCTTAAACTTATAGTTGACCCACCGACCCGAGACAAAAAAAGGAGGGCTCCCCGGGGAGCCCTCGCCGTTACTTTCTATTCCATATGGGGCCGCGGGGGCCGACCGCCTCAAGCGTGGAAGAGGCTCTCGACCTCGCGGGCGATGTTTTCCTCGCTGGTGCGCCTGGCGATGGAAAGCTCTTTAATCAATAGGTTGCGCGCGGTGTCGAGCATCTTGCGCTCGCCGAAGGAGAGGTCCTTGTCTAGCTTGAGCAGGAACAGGTCGCGCATGACCTGGGCAACCTCGTAGACCGATCCGGTTTTGATTTTTTTCATGTAGTCCCGGTAGCGGCGGTTCCAGGTCTGGTTCTCGATGACCACGTCGCGGTCCTTCAAGATGGCATAGACCTCGGAGACCTTGCGCGGGGAGATGACCGGCCGCAAACCCACCGTCTCGGCGTTGGCGGTGGGGATCATGATGATCATCTCGTTTTCCAGGATGCGCATGATGTAAAAACGATGCGGGGAGCCTGCGATTTCGCGCTCCTCCACCGATTCGATGACCCCGACGCCATGGGCGGGGTACACTGCGAGCTGTCCCACCTTAAACATGGAGGGCTCCTGCTCCAGGCGGACCTGGTACGGATAACGTTAATGAATCGTTATTATATCAGGGAATGGTCACAAGTCAACGCCAAAACGCGGCGAGGGGAAGCCCCGCTCCCGGACCGCCGGAGAGGGGCGTTTGGCAGCCAACCGCTTGAGGCGCAAGACTAATAGCGCTGCCAGTGCAGCACGCGGGCCAGCGCCCGCTTGGGCACAAAATGCCGGCCCTTTTCATCGCGCCAGTAGCGGATAACCTCCTTACCCTCCTGGCCGGGGTCCAAATCCACCCTTTGGGGGGTTTCGGCGGGCTTGCCCAGGGCCACCACGCAGTCAACTTCCAACCCATCGGGAACAGAGAGCAATTTTTTTAGGAGAGGGTAGTTGACGCTCTTGATCCAGGCCCCGCCCAGGCCCCGGGCCACAGCCAGGAGCAGGATGGTCTGCACCGCCGCGCCCACGTCGTAGGCGGTGCCGATGGGCGGGGCGTACTCCGGGCGCGTCAAAACAACCACATAGGCCGTGGGGTGCTCGCCCGGGCCAGGGGTGCCCACCGGGGCCAGGTAGGCCGCCCACTTGAGGCAATCGAAGACCTCCTCGCGCAGGGCGGGTTCGGTGACGATCACGTACTCCAGGGGCTGGAGATTGGCCCCCGAGGGCCCCACCCGGGCGGCGTCCACCATTTCCGTCAGGGTTTGCTCGTCGATGGGGTCCTGCTTGAAGGCCCGCACCGTGCGCCGGGCGTGGATGATGTCGAGGACGTCCATGGGCATGGGCGGCTCCTATTTTTCAATGCTATTCAACAAAAACCAAAGCAAGCAACTAACTGAAAGTATGGAACAAAGAAATTTGCGTTATAGAGCAATGCCAGGTTGGAAACTGCCGCCGAAGCCGACCATTTGCCTGGTCTGAGAATCAGATTGTGAAAACTCACCTATGTATCCAACCATGGCACTAATTAATCTAGCGTTAAAGCTGATTAACTCAAGAATGATGTGTCGTTGTCTGGGAATGGGATCGAATCCTATAGATTTTCCCCCCCAAATACCTTGATGAAAAATGCTGTTTCTGAGATTTGAAATCTCGCTAGATTTTCCATGCATTTCAGCCCAATCCGGCAATTTAAGATTATATCTTTTTGCAAGGAGAACAATTCTTTCAGCATGACATCCTGCTTTTGCAATTTTCCCTTTCGGATGATTTTTTGTTAAAGTATAGCAAGAATCGAGGACCATGTACTGAAAAATGAACTTTTCAAACTGATGCGTGTAGGCTTGGGCGGTAAGAAACAAATGGACGATACCTTGAAATTCATTTTGAAAACTGTTGCCGCTGTTTCTTAGCCAAAACTCTTCGCAGCAACTTAGGAAACATCCTATTTCTTTTTTTGTTCCTATGGCCCCTGTGAGCTGTCCTATTTTTACGGGAGCTCGATAAAAATGCTGCCATCCTTCTGGTATTAGCCTTAACCCTTTGCTGAATCCAAACATTATGATCAAGTACGTCAGGAAATCGTCACCATTATTGTTTTTTGCGCTAATATTGTGGGTGCGCGGTAGTCGTAAAACTTCAGATGCCTGCCTGTGTCTTTTGCCTATGTTGGACAATATACAAGGGGCAAAGACCCACCGATCATTAGTCTCCTCGTATCCTTTAACTTCGGCTATAGCCTCATCAATATCCTCGAGCGGTCTTATAATTATGCTTCCTATTTCATAAATAAATTTTTCGTTTAGCCAACCGAAATCCATTATTTTTTCCTAAACTTTATTAATACCGCTGGCAGCTCCGGGCAACAGCCGAGCATTCAGGCTGAGATTGGTAGTTTTATTATAACGCTAGCAAGGGAAATACTGATGGAGAAAAGAAGGGCGGGGATAAACCCCGCCCCTACGAAGAAAACACGTCTTTGTTTTCGTAGGGGCGGGGGTTATGC
>JAJZPI010000136.1 GCA_021811275.1 Deltaproteobacteria bacterium | reverse complement strand
GCCCCGCTGATCGGCAGCCCCAGGCCGGCCGCCGCGCCCACGCTGGCGAAGCTGTGACGCAGGTCATGCAGGCGGACCCCTTCCAGACCGGCCCGCTTCTGGATTCGCCCCCAGGCCTTGGGCAGGCCCACCAGGTGCTCGCCGGGCTTGAGGCCGGGGCACACGTATGGGTTGCCCTCCAGGCGCGGCGCTTGGGCCAGCACCTCCAGGGCTGGTTGGTTCAGGTAAACGGTCTTGGCCCCGGTCTTGGAGTCGGGCAGGCGAAGGCTGGCCGTGGCCAAGTCAACGTGCTCCCACTTGAGGCCCAGGACTTCCTCCCGCCGGCAGCCGGTCAGGATCAAGAGGCGAACGGCGGTGATGGTGCTGGGCAACTCCAGGCCCTCTTGCTCAAGCTGGGCCAGGGCTGTGCCCAGGCGGGCCAGTTCTTCGGGGAAAAGAAAACGCTCCCTCTTGGCCTCCTTGTACTTCTCGACATGCCGGCAAGGGTTGCTGCCGTCCGGCCGCAAGCCCCAGCGCTCGGCCAGGTTGAACATCTTGGAGAGCAAAGCCATGACCCGGTTGGCCTGGTAGGGGGTGTCCCGCAAGGAGTGATGCAGCTTGGCCACGTCCGCCCGGTTTACGTTCCTAACCTTCTGCCGGCCCACGGCGGGGAGGATAAAGCGCTCTAGAAGGCGGGTATCCTGAAACGCGCTCCTGGGCTTCTTCTTGGTGCTGGCGTGCTGGGCCAGGTAGCGCTCGGACAATTCCCTGACCGTGGGGGCCTGGCGGCCTTCCGCCTTTAGCGCGGCGGGGTCCTGGCCCTTGTCCACCTCGGCCAACATTTGCCGGGCCAGCTTGCGTCCTTCATCCACGGTAAGCCGGCCGTAATGACCTATGGTCACGCGACGGCTCCGGCCTTGGGTCCGGTATTGAACGCAGAAGCTCTTGGCACCCGAGGGCTTCACCCGCAACCCAAAGCCGGGAAGCTCGTCATCCCAAAGGACCAAGTCGCCGCCCTCGGCCCTGAGACTGTCGATTAGGCGTTTAGTCAGCTTGGGCATTTACTTATCTCTTTCAAATGTCTTCGGGTAAGACCCACTGATTTTTTTCGGGTAAGCATGGGGTAAGCACGGGTAAGCAGATTCAGGAGTAGGTTAGCGCAAACCCACTGATTGGCGCAATGAAAAACATCAATATTGAAGGTAGTAAATCGAAAATATGCGAAGTTGGGTAAGCTTGAGCGTAGAGCCGAATCTATGATTCGTAATCAGCAGGTCGCGGGTTCGAATCCCATCGCCGGCTCCATAATATCAAGGGGTTAGGTCAAGAGACCTGGCCCCTTTTTCTTTCCAGCAATCATATAGCAATCACCGGGACCGATTCCGGGCCTCGTCGCCCCAGCCCAAGGCTAGGCCCAGCACACGATCGCCCCTGGCGGGCATTGATATCAGATAGGGGTGGACCTTGGCTGCTTGCGGGGAAGGGTGAAGCGGCTGGATCCTCTAGAGGCAGTACCATCATCTGCGCGCCTGCCCCTGCCCGAGCACGTGGGCCGGCTTAGGGGGGGAGGAGCCCCCTCGGCCACCCAATTAAGCCCACACGGAAAATGCGCGCAATTTTTCAGTTGGTGTGCCGCGCCAGTTCCTCGGGGTGCAGCTCGTAGTACCCCTTGGCTCCGGCCTGCTTGAGCATGTCCCGGATTATGGGCATGACCCCACCTGGGTCCCTGCGCGGCTCGCCCGGCTGGAGAAGAATTTCTAGCTCAACTATGTCAAGCACATGATCCCTTGGCCCCTCGTCGCCGGGGTATTCCAGGATGTTTGGGTTGGCCCCACGGCAGAGCAATAGGCCCACCATGGCCACGTCCTGGTTATAAGCGGCCTCATGCAAGGCTGTGCAGCCCCAGGGCGGGCAGAAGTTCACATCCGCCCCAAAGTCTAGGATCGTTTCCACCACGCGCAGTCCCATGATCCCGCGCGGGCCGTCCTTTATTGCCTGATTGAGCAAGGATTCCTGGTCTTCCTCCAGTCTTTCGTTTGTGGTGAGGAAGGGGGAGGCGGCAACCAGTTCTTCGATTCTGCGGGCGTCGCCCTTACGAATGGCGTCGTAGGCCGCTTCATAGGCCGCCTTGGGGTCCATGGGGTCCAATACCTGTGTCATGAAACGATCCTCTCTGCTTGGCCTGACAACCTGGTACCGGGGGCGGGAATCGAACCCGCGCCTCAAGGATTAAAAATCCTTTGCTCTGCCAACTGAGCTACCCCGGTACGCGATAGGCCCTACCCCAAAAAGAAAACGCGCCAGGGAGCGGTGTCCCTGGCGCGGTATGCCCTGAAAGCTATGGGAGGGTTACTCTGGGGAACCTCCCATGGGCGGCCGGGGGGCGACATGCTCCCGCGATGAACCACCTGCCATGGGTTTCAGCCGAGCGACCTTCATCACGCTATCCTGACCTCTGTTGATCTTAGCCGGGCCTTTTATAGCCCCCAGCCCGCCACCAAGTCAAGCGGGGCGGTGGCCAAAAAGTTGGAAGGCCCGCCGGTACCTCGCGGAGTACACCCCTATGGTGAGGCAACTTTCCCGCGCCGCAGCGAGCCTTCCAAGAAGGCCCCCACGGTATCTCCGGGGGTGCCGGGGCGGGCGTAAAGCCCGCTGGGACCACTCCGGCCTTCATGGGGGCCACTTCCAAGCTAGCGCCTTCCACCACTGGTGGTCAAGCAGAGCCAAAGAAAAAGGCCCGCCGGAATCGCAGGCAGCTTCGGCCCGGTGGGGCTTACGGTCTGGTCCTGCCGTCGGCGGGCCTTGTTAAGAGGGCTCGGTGTCGGGGGGAAGGCTCCTTCGGAGGAAGTAGCCGCCATTCCCGCAGTAGGTGGGGCCTCACATCCAAAGTAGCGCCTTCCGGTCCCTAAGTCAAAGGCCATGCCCACGCCGGCCAGTGGACATGACGGCGCGCAAATACTATGATGACCGCCGGCCTATGAGAATCAGGCCAGACTTGGCTGACCCCTTGGCGCGCCTGTGTCCAACCATTTGCCCTCGGCAAGGTTTTGCCAGGAACACTTGGCTAAAATAGGATGGGCGTCGAGGATCGCGGCCATGCCGCCATATCTTCAGCGGAGCAGGGTGCTGCTCGCGTTGCTAACAGGCTAGTGCAAGACTGCCGCATCACAGGCCGGGCTATAACTTTAGACGGCCTTGCGGCATAACTATAATATTTAAGAAGGTAAATAGGCACCTATGTTCGAGCAGGCCTTCAAGAATATCGACGACATCCTCCGCAAAGAGGCCGGCTGCACCACCGAGCTGGACTACACCGAGCAGACCTCCTGGCTCTTGTTCCTCAAATACCTGGACGACCTGGAGCAGGACCGGGCCATGGAGGCCCAACTGGAGGGCAAGCGATATTCCTTCATCCTCGATCGGCCCTTCCGCTGGGAGAGCTGGGCCGCTCCCAAGGGCGCCGACGGCAAGCTGGACCACAACAAGGCCCTGACCGGCGACGACCTGAGCGACTTCGTCAACCTGGACCTGTTCCCCCACCTGCAAAAATTCAAGCAGCGGGCCAGCGGGCCGAACACCATCGAGTACAAGATCGGCGAGATATTCGGCGAGATCAAAAACAAGATTCAGAGCGGCTACAACCTGCGCGAGATCATTGACCACGTGGACGAGCTGAGCTTCCGCTCCCAGGCCAACAAGCACGAGCTGTCCCACCTCTACGAGGCCAAGATCAAGAACATGGGTAACGCCGGGCGCAACGGCGGCGAATACTACACCCCGCGCCCGCTGATCCGCGCCATGGTGCGGGTGGTCAAGCCCCACATCGGCGAGCGCATTTATGACGGCGCCTGCGGGTCGGCGGGCTTTCTCTGCGAGTCCTTCGTGTACCTAAAAGATAAAGGCAAACTCACCACCGCCGACCTGACCAAGCTGCAAACTGGCACCTTCTACGGCAAGGAGAAGAAATCCCTGGCCTACGTGCTGGCCATCATGAACATGATCCTGCACGGCATCGACGCGCCCAACATCATGCACACCAACACCCTGACCGAGAACCTGGCCGACATCCAGGAGAAGGACCGCTACGAGGTTATCCTGGCCAACCCGCCCTTTGGCGGCAAGGAGCGCAAGGAGGTGCAGCAGAACTTCCCCATCCGCACTGGCGAGACGGCCTTCCTGTTCTTGCAGCACTTCATCAAGATGCTCAAGGCCGGCGGCCGGGCGGGGGTGGTCATAAAGAACACCTTCCTGTCCAACACCGACAACGCCGCCGTGGGCCTGCGCAAGATGCTGCTGGAGGGCTGCAACCTGCATACCGTTTTGGACTGCCCCGGTGGCACCTTCCAGGGCGCGGGCGTCAAGACCGTAGTGCTGTTCTTCGAAAAGGGCGCGCCCACCCGCCAGGTCTGGTACTACCAGCTCGACCCCGGCCGCAACCTGGGCAAGACCAACCCCCTGGACGATGACGACCTGGCCGAGTTCCTGAAGCTGCAAAAGACCAAGGCCGACTCGCCCAAGAGCTGGTCCATGGACGTGAGCGAGCTTGACCAGGCCATCTATGATCTCTCGGTGAAGAACCCCAACAACGGTGGGGAGGTTAGGCATCGCAGCCCCCAGGATATTTTACGGGAGATAGCGGCCCTAGATGCCCAGAGCGCCAAGGTGTTAGAGAAGATCAGGGGGCTACTGTGAAAAGGGGGTGGCAGCTGAAACGCTTTGGAGATATATGCACTTTCGATAAATTGCAAGCCCTCCACAATCATCTGCCCTACGTCGGACTCGAACACATCGAATCGCACACTGGTCGTTTCATTGGCTCATTGGACCCACAATCGGTCAAAAGTTTAACATTCCGGTTTTCCCGCAACCACGTCCTCTATGGAAGGTTGCGTCCTTACCTAAACAAAGTGCTTGTGCCTGATTTTGAAGGTCATTGTTCAACAGAAATATTCCCAATCAAACCTAGTCCGCTTCTATCACGTGAATATCTAACGTATTGGCTTCTTTCTGATACAACTGTGGATCATATTAACGCTACATGCACCGGGGCGCGTATGCCTCGCGCCAACATGAATGAAGTGTTGGATTTCGATTTTCCTCTCCCTCCCATCCCCGAACAGCAACGCATCGTCGGCATTCTCGACGAAGCCTTTGCCGGCATCGCCACGGCCAGGGCCAACGCCGAGAAGAACCTGCAAAATGCGCGGGCGGTGTTTGAGAGTCAACTCCAGGCCATATTTAGTCATGATGCCCCTGATGGTAGCGTAATAAGTTCCGAGCCAACAACCAAGCAGCTAGAGTCGAAGCTTCAAAAAACTAGCGCCATTACCAACCGATATCACCCAAAGCATAATGAGATAGTCTGTGCTGATCCGCTAGCAACTAAAACCGGCGGGAGGCATGCAACATTGCAACACATTCCTGGAGGATTTTCTCTTGCAGTCGGAATGCCCAAAACACAACCAAAGAACGGGTGGCGATGGAGTCTTCTCACTGATTTAGCCAGACTGGAATCAGGTCACACGCCGAGCAGAAGACATCCAGAATACTGGGGAGGTGCCATACCGTGGCTGGGAATCCGGGATGCACGGGAATGGCATGGTCGTCGGGTAGACGATACTATTCAGAAGATTAACGAGTTAGGTATTGCTAACTCCTCAGCGAGATTGCTGCCTGCGGGCACAGTCTGCCTTTCTAGAACTGCCTCCGTTGGTTATGTTGTTGTCATGGGCCGTCAAATGGCAACCAGCCAGGACTTTGTGAACTGGGTCTGTTCGGATGATATTGCCCCCGACTTTTTAAAGTACCTTTTAATGGCAGGAGGCCGAAGCGAATTCCTTCGCTTTTCGAATGGATCGGTACATCAGACGATCTACTTTCCAGAGGTAAAGGCCTTTCATATCTGCCATCCTCATATTCACGAACAGTTACGGTTAGTTTCGATATTAGATTCATTAAAAGACGAATCCGAACACCTCGAAAGCGTATACCAAAAAAAGCTAGGCACCTTGGACGAGCTTAAAAAATCACTTTTGCACCAGGCCTTCAGCGGCCAACTCTAGGGCAGGGCCATGAACGAAGCCGAGACAAGGGCCGAGCACATTGATCCCGCCCTCCAGGCGGCGGGCTGGGGCGTGGTGGACGGCAGCCGCATCCGGCGGGAGTATCACATCACGCAGGGCCGCATAGAGGGCGCGGGCCGGCGGGGCAAGCCGCTCATTGCCGATTATGTGTTGGAGTACCGCAACACCAAGCTGGCGGTGGTGGAGGCCAAGGCCTGGCGCGAGCCCCTGACCCTGGGCGTGGCCCAGGCTAAGGACTATGCCGGCAAGCTGGCCATCCGCTTCACCTACGCCATCAACGGCCAAGGCATCTACGGCATCGATATGCAGACCGGCCAGGAAGGTGAGCTGCCCCTTTACCCCACGCCCGACCAGCTCTGGGACCTGACCTTTGCCACGGCCAACGCCTGGCGGGACCGCTTCGCCGCTATCCCCTTCGAGGACCGGGGCGGTTATTTCCAAGGCCGCTATTACCAGGACATCGCCATCGAGCGCGTGCTGGCGGCCCTGGCCGAGGGCAGGCCGCGTATTCTACTCACCCTGGCCACCGGCACGGGCAAGACCTTCATCGCCTTCCAGATCGCCTGGAAGCTGTTCCACGCCCGCTGGAACCTGCTTGACTGGAAGCGCGACAGCCAGCCCAGCCGGCGTCCGCGCATACTCTTCTTGGCCGACCGCAACATCCTGGCTGACCAGGCCTTCAACGCCTTCTCGGCCTTTCCCGAAGACGCCCTGGTGCGCATCGAGCCGGCCGAAATTCGCAAAAAAGGCCGCGTGCCCAAGAACGGCAGCCTGTTCTTCACCATCTTCCAGACCTTCATGAGCGGCCCGCCGGTGGATGGCCACCCCTCGCCCTACTTCGGCGAGTACCCGCCAGACTTCTTCGACTTCATCGTCATCGACGAGTGCCATCGCGGCGGGGCCAACGACGAGAGCAACTGGCGCGGCATCCTGGATTACTTCAACCCGGCGGTGCAGCTCGGCCTCACCGCCACGCCCAAGCGCAAGGACAACGTGGACACCTACGCCTACTTTGGCGAGCCGGTCTACGTCTACTCGCTCAAAGAGGGCATCAACGATGGCTTCCTGACGCCCTTTCGCGTAAAGCAAATCGCCACAACACTGGATGAGTACGTATACACCCCGGACGACACCGTGGTGGAAGGCGAGGTGGAGGCCGGCAAGCTCTACACCGAGCCCGACTTCAACCGGATCATCGAGATCAAGGAGCGCGAGAAGAAGCGCGTCGAAATTTTCATGGGCCAGATCGACCAGCGCGAGAAGACCCTGGTCTTCTGCGCCACCCAGGACCACGCTCTGGCGGTGCGCGACCTGGTCAACCAGATGAAGGCCAGCAGCGACCCCAACTACTGCCAGCGCGTGACCGCCAACGACGGCGCCTTGGGAGAGCAGCACCTGCGGACCTTCCAGGACAACGAGAAAACCATCCCCACCATCCTGACCACCTCGCAGAAACTCTCTACCGGCGTGGATGCCCGCAACATCCGCAACATTGTCCTCATGCGGCCGATCAACGACATGATCGAGTTCAAGCAGATCATCGGGCGCGGCACCCGGCTCTTTGACGGCAAGGACTACTTCACCATCTACGACTTCGTGAAGGCCCATCACCATTTCAGCGACCCCGAGTGGGACGGCGAGCCCCTGGAGCCGGAGGCCTGCCCCAAGTGCGGGATGCTGCCTTGCATATGCGTGGCGACGCCTCCAGGGCCTTGCTCGGTGTGCGGCCAGTCCCCCTGCACCTGCCCGCGTGAGCCCTGCGCCAAGTGCGGTCAGCTGCCCTGCGTCTGCAAGAAGCGGGCGAAGGTCAGACTGGCCGACGGCAAGGTGCGCAACATCCAGCACATGATGGTCACGACTTTCTGGCACCCCGACGGCACGCCCATGTCGGCCCAACAGTTCATGCAGGCGCTTTTCGGCAGATTGCCGGAGTTCTTCCGCGACGAAGACGAGCTTCGGGCCTTGTGGAGCATGCCCGACACCAGAAAGAAATTGTTGGAGGGGCTGGCCGAGGGCGGCTTTGGCAAGGCGCAACTCACGGAGATGCAGAAGATCATAGAGGCCGAGAAGAGCGACCTCTTTGACGTGCTGGCCTATGTCGCCTATGCCTTGCCCCCTCTAACCCGGGAAGAACGCGCCCGCAAGGCCAAGGTCATCATCAGCGAGCGATTCAACGACAAGCAAAAGGTCTTCCTGGATTTCGTGCTCGCGCACTACGTCCGCGTCGGCGTGGAAGAACTCGATCAAGGAAAGCTTACACCGTTGCTGCGTCTCAAGTACCAGGACTCGATTGCAGACGCGATTGCCGACCTTGGCAAGCCCGATGTGATCGGCAAAGTATTCAGCGAGTTCCAGAAGTACCTATATCAGCGACAGGATGCCGCGTAGCCAGCATCAACGCTACTCGATGAAAGCTGGCCTCTCCATGGTCCTACCGCCACGTAGGTGGGATAGGGGCCTGGGGCTTACCGTGTTCAGCAAGGCACCTTCCATCAACTTGCACACCCCGATTTCTCCATGGACTTCGCTCACGAGTAGCACACCTGTTAGCACACCACTGGTTAGCGGGCTTTGGGCAACTTCCCGTTGAGGGCCGAACGCCGCTTGCCCGCAGAAGTCAGAGGGCCTGTGCTGGCGCCTCCGTGTAGGTGACAGCGACCATTGATGTAGAGGTCACGCCGCCGGCAGGGCGTTCCGCCCCTGGTGCGGGCACCGCAGGTCATGCCCTCAAGCTCCGCCGGTAGGGGCGGCTGCCGGGGTGCAGGCGGGGGGCTGCCGCGCATACGCCAAAGTTCCAGCACGGCTTCCCAGGAGGTCCAGTAGGCGCGCCATGTCTTACGCATAGAAGGGGTACTTGGTTTTAGCTCTTGCGGCACGCCGTTACTACCTCGCTGAACTATGCTATTACTAATAGCTGAACAACTGATGATACTCACCGCTTGGGCAAGTTCGCTTCTAACCCGATCCCTTTTTCATGTTCTTTCTTTTCTTCCGGAGTCATTTGTACCTTCCAGTCGGCCTCCTCACTGCCCGTGAGGGCAGGGAGGCGTTGTTATCTGGTTAAATGCTTTTTCAAAGACTGGTTAAGATATAGTTCCCGTTCCCTGTTGAGCGGTAAACAGTTCCCAAATGAGCGTTAAACGGTTCCCTTGTGAGCGTTTAATGGTTCCCTTATGAGCGTTCGCCTGCAACTGCCTTGATTGTCATGTAATTTTCTCTGGGCCTTTTGGGCTGCTCGGAATGTTCGAAGTGCAGCCCCCTTGGGCAAGGCTGCTTCGGCCCTGTCACGCTCCAACCGCTCCAGTATTCCCGGCGCGGATGTTCCAGGGGCATGGGGTAGCAGGAGGCCGGGTTCCAGGTCCCCGCTGGTCGGGACCGCAAGCCTATTTTCGATCAACCAGGATTTGGCTCGCCTGAAGGTGGGTGGGGTTAGGCCGGCCATCTGACAAAGCTCGCTTGGGTCCAGGTACATTGCCGGGAGAAATTGAGCCTCAAGTTCTTCCCAGGCCCCCGGGTCATTTTCCTCGTAGGCGGGGTTCCAGTCCGGTAGGGCCTTCTGCCCCACCCAGGCCAGAGCTTTCATCACCAGGTACAGCCGCCGGGCACTATCAGACATCGCCGCCCAGGTCCCGCTCATGACCAGCGAGCGATTGAGGCGCAGCCAGTCGCGGGGCTCAATGTCGCCAGGGTACGTTCCGTACAACAGCTTCCAAGCCCGCCGTCCTTTGGGCCCAGATTCGGGAACAAGCCATTTCCCCTGCTCTAAGCGTTTGAGGATGGTAGGGACGTTGGCCTTACGGACCCCAGCCAGCACCGCCAACCGGCTTAGGCTAGGAAAAGCCAGGCGGGTTTGGTGGTTTTCGTGGGCGGCTAGCACGACTAGCACTTTGATTAAATGCGTCGAGCCGTTATGAAGCGCCCCTTCCCTAATCTCGCCTGCCAGGGGGAGCAGGATGAAGCCTTCACCCCTCGACAACAGACACCATCGGGGTGTTGAGTCGGTGTTCTGGCAAAGTTGGGCAGACCTCCCCCACCCCCGTCAGGGCGCATTTTGAGAGAGAATAATTCCCGCCGGGTACATGGTCGGCTAAAGGGAATTCGCCCTGTAAATGCGCCCTGGCTGGCCCCTGGTGGGATTCTCGGGCCTGTTTCGCCCTGGTTCTGGTCATCCGCCTAACTTTGGTGGTCCGCCAGAGCCAGAGCGGGCAGTTTTCCCCGGCAAGTTTTCCATTGCAGCCCTGGACAGCCATTGTGCTTCCTGTGTACTTGCCGTCAACGGAGGCCCCGCCGCAACAGACCAGGCAATACTTTACGATGGCCCTAGTTGGGCTGAGGCCATATCCTCGTACGCCTCGCCCCAGGCGAAACGGCCAAAGGGCGCAGGTGGAGGCCGGGCAATGCTTCACTTCGGCCTTTGACCCTAGGCAGCACCAAAGGCAGCGCTCCCGAATCGCCCGAAGGGGGGTTTGTGTTTGGCTCATCCCAGGCACCTCCGGAACGTCTTGCCGATCATCTGAATCTGTCTCGGCGTTAGCCTGTGGCCCTCATAGAATCGGCTCCAGACGTTCTCGACGAAGCTGCGTTCCCACGGGTCAAGGTCGGCTCCGAGCAAGAACGTCAACATGTCCTCAACGCTCGTGCTGGGTGCCTTTTGGGGCCTGCTCATCGCATCCCCTCCTACGCGGTGCGGTCGTCGGTGGTGCTGGTGCGTTTACGCTCTTCTAGCCACGCAAGCACGTCATTCAGGTCATATGCGACGATGCCGCCGAAGCGAATATAGACGGGGCCACCACCAGCCAGTCGCAGCTTTTCCCAATACCTTTTGCTCGTGCTGGTCAGCTTGGCCAATTCCGGTGTGCGAACAAACTTGCGGTCCATGATTTGAGTCCGATGCGCGGCAAGTGTTGCGAGAGTGCACTTTAATAGTTTGAAATAATTGGTTAAGATGCTCGAGACGGCTTGGATTGGAGGTTATCGATG
>JAJZPI010000135.1 GCA_021811275.1 Deltaproteobacteria bacterium | reverse complement strand
GGGCGCGAATTGGGCGCGGTGACATCTTCGCCACCGCACCCAATTCGCGCCCAGTCATAAAGTTTTTTGGGAGGGGATCCGGGGGGACCTTTTTGTTCACAAAAGGTCCCCCCGTTTCTCATCCGTTCAGGCGCAGTTCGATCTCCACCCGGCGGTTCTGGCCGCGGTGGGTCTCGCTGTCATTGGGCACCCGGGGCTGGCGATCGGCCAGGCCGCGGATGGTCAGACGGGACTGATCCAGACCCTGGACGACCAGGGCGCGTCCCACGGCCGAGGCCCGGGCGCTGGAAAGTTCCCAATTGCTTGCGAAGGCCGGGGTGTTTATGGGCAGGTCGTCGGTATGGCCGGTGACGATGACCGGGACCTCCTGATGGCGGACCAGCATATTGGCCAGCCTGGCCAGGGTGTCCTTCATGCCGGGCTTTATCTCGGCCTTGGCCAGGTCGAAGGTAATGGCCTCGGGCAGGCGCAGGATCACCCGGCCATCGGCCTTTTCCACCTCCAGGCCGCCGGCCCCGGCCCGGGCCTCGCTCTGCACTTGATTGAGCATGTCGTCCAGGGTGGGCTCGCCGGCGGGCAGGGCCGCGGCAGGCGCCGCCTCGCCCGAGGCAACCAGGGTGAACAGGGCCGAATCGAAGGCCGGTGCGCTTTCGACGGGCCTGTCGCCGGGAGCGCGCCGCGACTCGGACACCAAACCGGGGTCGCTCTGCCCGGCGGCGGCCACGGAAACCATACCCATGCGCACGCCTGCCGGCAGGGGTTCGGGGTTGGGGAAGGGGTCAACCTCCGCGCGCAGGGGCGGCAAGGGAATGGCGGCCTTGACCACCTGTCTGGGCTTGGGGGCCGCCGCGGCCTGCGTGGCCTGAGCCTCCTGGGCATCCTGGGCCAACGTGGCCGAAGCGCCTTTGCCGCTCAGGGAGAAGATCAGCACGAAGAAGACCACCAGCAGGCACATCAGGTCGGAGAGGCTCAGGTAGAAGTTGGGGTTTTCCTCCGGGTCCACGAAGCGCGAGAGAGGCCGGCGGCGGCGGCTGTTGTGCGCGTGGGCGCTTGGACGCTCCGGCGCGGCCTCGGCTCTGCCCAACGGCTTCAACGCCTTGGGCTGCCGGATCTTGGGCCGGGCGGTTTCGCCGGGCTCCGCCGGCTGGGGCTCCAAGGCCTTGCGGCCGGGCTTGGGCCCGGTGGCCGGCCGGCTGTTTATCCTGGGGCCCAGGGGCGCGTCGTCCAGGGGAATCGCATCCAGGACCGGCGGCGCGAAGGAGCGGAAGCGCTCCTGGCCGGGGTTGTAGAGGTTAGCGTTCATCGCCGGCGCTCCCGGTCTGGGGAATCAGGCCCCTGAGGCCCCTGAGGCCCCTGACCCACGGGCGGGCGGGCTTGGCGGGGCGCTGGGTCATGCCGGTGGGCTGGGCGAAGCGGAAGGAACCCAGGCGGGCATGCATGGCCGCGCCGTTATCCTCGGCGGCCAGGCCCATGATTCCCTCGGTGATCAAGGCCATCTCCACCCCCTCGGCCCGGTTGCGCTCGCGGAGCTTGCGCTCCATGGGCAGAACCAGAAGGTTGGCTATGAGCACGCCGTAGAAGGTGGTGAGCAGGGCCACGCTCATGCCCGCGGCCACCGAGCCGGGGTCCTTGAGCTGGTGCAGCATGCGGATCATGCCCACCACGGTTCCGGCCAGGCCCAGGGCCGGGGCCAGGCGGCCCATGAGCGAGAAGACCGCCAACTCGGCCTCGCGGCGGGCCATGAAGAAGTCGAACTCCTGCTCCAGACGCTCGCGGATGTCCTCGGGCCGGCGGTCGTCGGCCACCAGGGCCACCCCCATCTCCAGGAACTGGTTGCCCGTCTCCTGGGCCGACCTTTCCAGGGCCCGCACCCCCTCGCGGCGCAGCTGCCGGGCCATGTCCACGAAAAGAGCGAGAATCTGCGGCTGGCTCATGAGCCGGTCCTCGTTCACGCCCCTGATCTGGCTCCACAGCCCGCGCAGGGTCTCCATGGGGTAGGCCAGGAACACGCCCGTGAGCGTGCCGCCCACCACCAGCAGGAGGCCGGTGGGGTTCAGGTAGAGCGAGACCTCGCCGGACATGAAAAAGGCGGGCGCCAGCACGCCCACGGCCAGGATGGCGGTGATGAGGCTCTTTCGGTTCATGATGCACTCCGCTTGGGGTTCGCCTGGCTTATATTCAAGCCGCGTGCCAAGAGGGGCTTGCGGGCTAACACTCCGGTATAGCGCGACTAATTTGGAGCGGCCCCCATCGGGGCAGGCTTTGCCCGCCAGGCAGATATTGCCCGGGACGGGGGCGTTTCGGGATAATTTCGGGTGAAGGGATAGGGCAGGTTCCCGATATGAGGAACATCGTAACTTCATAATTTGGTCATAGCTTCCTTATATTAATATAAGGTGAACCATCGGCTGGACACGGACGGCGCTAACGCGCCGCCGGTCAGCCTCAACCCCGTTAGCGGCATCATAGGAAAAGATGTCAAATGTTAATCGGAGTAGACGGTTAGGGTTACGGGCCCCCATGAAGTAATAACCAAGAGGCGAGAATTGAAATGAAGAATATCGCAATGACAGTTTCGCTCGCATTCCTGCTTTTGACCCTGGGCGCCTGCGTTGGGAACGGATCCTGGGATTGTAAACCCTCTTCGGACCTGGAGGGGTTTCCCCTCAATCATCAGCAGGTCCTCAAACATCTGAGGACTGCCAATGAGGCCGCCAAGGAAGCGGTAGAATCTGATCACCCGCCCTTTGGCGTAGTGCTTGTGGCACCGGATGGCGAGACGGTGCTGATGAAACAGGGAAACGTGAGTTTGATTGACCATGCTGAAACAGCGATCACTCGGCAGGCATTTGTTAAGTACGACCCAGACTACTTGTGGCAATGTACCCTTGTGACAACGGTCGAACCATGCGTTATGTGCGCCGGAAACATCTATTGGGCCAACATCGGAAACGTGGTCTATGGCGTTGATGAAATCACAGTGAAGGAACTGACCGGCGCCGACAAGAGAAACCCCACGATGAACCTGCCGTGTCGCACAGTCTTCACGGCAGGGCAGAAGCCCATCAGGGTAGTGGGCCCCGTTCCGGAACTTGAAGACGAACTGCTCGCGCCCCACAGGGCCTACTGGAAATGAAGCTGTTTTAAAATTTGATTTTTTGCTTAGTTGCGTTGTTCTCGCGCTCTCTAATGGATTCTTGCGTGAAATTGTAATCAGGCGTTCCATCGAACAACATAAATTCGAGCGTACTGCACGGCAGAGCAGAGCATCTTTTGGTTCTAATTGGGATAACAAGTTGATATAATGCAACAAACCATCGACGGCGTTACAACTGGCCACCAGATTTGATTTCAAGGGCGGATTCGCGGACCAAGCGGTTCATAGGCGCCAGCGCAGCCAGAAGACTCCTGAGAAGGTAGATGCGATATTCGCAATATTCATCGCGGCGTCATGACCTGACAATGTGCGGGCGGGCTTTATGGTTTTATGCTGCTCGTGAAGTACAGCATAAGAGGGGCGTATCCTTCTCGGCAGTTCGCGCCGTTAGATAATTACCGCCCCCTGGCGGAGCACTTGGGGCGGCTCCCGGCGGGCGTCGAGCACGGTGCTGGGGGGGCCGCCGGGGGTGGGGCCGGCGTCCAGCACCAGGTCCACCCCGGCCACGATGGCCGGGTCCAGGTCTTCGGCCCGGCTCACCGCCGGCCCTCCGGCCAGGTTGGCGCTGGTGGCGGTGATGGCCCGGCCCAGTGCGCGGGCCAAGCCGGCGGCCACGGGATGGGGGGAGAGCCGCGCGCCCACCCCGCCGTCGGCCGAGAGCAGGGCCGGGTGCAGGCCGGGCCGGGCGGCCAGGATCAGGGTCAGCGGACCGGGCCAGTGCCGGGCCATGAGCCGGCGGGCGGCCCCGGGCACCTCGGCGGCCAGGTCCGCGACCTCCTCGGCGCGGGCCAATATAAGAGGAAAGGGCTTGTCCGGCTCCCGACCCTTCAAGGCCCGCAGCCTGGCCAAGGCCTCCCCGTTGCGATGGTCGGCGGCTATGCCATAGAGCGTCTCGGTGGGAAAGGCCACCAGTCCGCCCCGGGCCAGCACCCGGGCGGCGCGTTGCAGGATGGCGGAATCAGGTTGGGTGAGTCGGACTACCTCGGCCATGGACTGCCTCGTCCCATCGCCTTTTGGGGAAGGGGGCTTGGGGGGAGACCCTTGTGGGTGCCCGAACAGGGTTTCCCCCCTGAATCTTTTTCTTATCCCCCTAGCGCCAAGTCACCCGGGCCGGGTTGCGCTCGGGCAGGCGGTGGTAGGTGAACTTGGGCCAGCCCACCATCATGGCCCCCATGGCCAGGTGTCCTTCGGGCAGGGCCAGGGCCTTCTGCAGGGGCGGGAATGTGGCCGCCGCCGCGCCGAAATAGCCGGCCCAGCAGGCCCCCAGGCCCAGGGCCTTGGCCGCCAGGTCCAGGTAGGTCAGGGCGATGGCGCAGGCCGCCGGGGCGGTGCGCTCGGCCTTGGGGGCGTGGGCCAGGAATACGTGGGGCGCGCCGCGCAGAATGCGGTCCTTGCCCGCCTCCCATTGGGCCACCACCAAATCCATGTGCATCAGCGACGCCATGGCCGTCTGCTCCTTCATCATCCAGCGCATCCACTCCACCGTGCCCGCGGCCAGGGCCTGGAGCTGCTCCTTTCCGCTGAAGACCGTCCAATGCACGGGCTGGATGTTGTGGCCGCTGGGGGCGAAGCGGGCCAGGCGCAGCAACCGCTCGAGCACCTCGCGCTCCACCGGCTGGTCCTTATAGACCCGGATCGAGCGGCGCGAGCGCAGGAACTGCTCGGCCTGGCTGGCGCTGATGCCGAGCTCGGCCTGGATGGGCGGCATCGTTTCCAGGGGCATGGCGGTCAGCGAAAGCGCGCCGCGGGGGCAGACCGCCGCGCAATGGCCACAATTGATGCATAATTCGTTCGCGCCGGGTATTTGCCGTGGCAAGCAATCCTTGTCCGGCGGCACTATCAGGCTCAAGGGGCATTCGGCGGCGCAGATGCCGTCCCGGTGGCACTTCTTCTCGTCGATGGTGAAAAGGCTCATTGTGGCTTGTCTTTCTTAAAGGATGGGTCCTGGGTGGGGGTGATGGGCAAGCCGGGCTGGTCCAGGCGGTCCTTGAGGCGGGCGTACACCTCCGGATAAATCCTGGCCATGCAATCAGGGCAGATGCCGTGGGTGAAGTCCGCCTGGGAATGGCGGCGGATGTAGTCCTCCACCCCCCGCCAATAGCCCTGGTCGTCGCGGATCTTCTTGCAGCTGGTGCAAATGGGCAGAAGCCCCGAGAGGGCCTTGACCTCGTCCAGCGCGGTTTGCAACTCCCGGTTGGCCCGCTCGAGCTCATTTGTGCGCACGGCCACCTGCTGCTCCAGGGTGGCGCGGTAGGTCTCCTCCCGCAACCTTTGGGCCTTGAACAGTTGGGCCTGCCGGTCCAACAGCCGGGATATGGTTTTGGGGATGAACAACAGACACAGCCCGAAGGCCAGCATATAAACGCACTTGAAAATGACCCCCATGGGGTCGGCCGAGGTGTGGAAGCCCAGCAGGGTCTTGTCCAGGTAGGGGTAGCGCAGCCAGTAAACTCCGCCCAGGCAAGCGACGGTCATGCCCACCGCGAAAAGCAGCAGGCGCCGGTCTTGGCGCAGAGCCACCAAGAGCATGATCATGCCATAGATAGGGATGGTGGTGGAGGAGATCACCGCCAGGGGCGAGACATGGACCGAGGCGAGATAGGTGTAGGCGGTCAGGGTGAAGAGGTCCAGGCTGACGAATAGGTAGCTGATCCGAGTGGAGAGCAGGCCCTGGCGCAGCCTGCGCCACAGCCAGAAATTGTAGCACGCGCCAAAGGCGGCCAGCCCCAGGCCCCGCCACGCCGCCGCAGGATAGCGGCCCAGGCTGAGCATGGTGAGCATGATCAGGCTGACCAGGGCCAGGATGACCCAACGCATGGCGCAGGCCCCCTGCTCACCCCGCAGGGCCTCCTCGGCGTACAACTCTTGGTAAGTATTATCAGAAGACGCTGGCGCCGGACACATGCGCGCTTCCTGAACCTGGGATCTGGTGTATATCGCAGTGAAAAACTGGCTAATGGCGCAAGACCATGATACTCAACCCCACGGTGGTTGCAATCTTTTTTCTGTTTGGGCGGCCCAGGGCAGGACCTTGCGCCCCGGCGACGACTCCGCGCGGGGCTGGCGGATGGGGTGCGCTAATAGTGCTCGGCCTTGAGTTCGCGGGCCATCAACTCCCGCAGGGCCTGGTTGGGCGATATGCCCTGATATATTACCCGGTGCACGGCCTCGATGATGGGCATCTCCACCTCGGCCCGGGCCGCCAGCTCCAGGACGGTCAGAGTGTTCCGCACCCCTTCGGCCACGTTCTTCATGGAGGCGGTGATGTCGGCGATGGCCTCGCCCTGCCCCAGGCGCAGGCCCACTGAGTAGTTGCGCGATTGGGGGCTGGTGCAGGTGAGCACCAGGTCGCCCAGGCCGGCCAGGCCCGAGAGCGTGACCAGCTGGCCGCCCCGGGCCTGCGAGAGCCGGGTCATCTCGGCCAGGCCCCGGGTGATGAGCGCGGCCAGGGTGTTGTGCCCCAGCTTCAATCCCGCCACCATGCCGGCGGCGATGGCCAGGGGGTTCTTGACCGCCCCGCCAAGTTCCACCCCCATGAGGTCCGGGGAGGTGTAGACCCGCAACCCGCCGTGAGAGAAGGCCAGTTGGGCCGCGCGGGCGGCCTGGGGATCGCGGCTGGCCACGGTCACCGCCGTGGGCGCGCCCAGGGCGGCCTCGCGGGCGAAGCTGGGGCCGGAGAGGCAGCATAGCTTGCGGTGAAAGGCCTTGGGCAGCACGTCCTCGGCCACCTCGCACATGGTGTAGCCGCTGCCCTGCTCGATGCCCTTGGCGCAAGAAACCAGCAAGGAGCTCTCCGGGATATATCCGGCGGCCCGGCTCAATACCCCCCGGAAAACGTGGCTGGGCATGACCAGCACCACCAGCTGCGCCCCCTCCAGGGCCTGGGCGAAGTCGCTGGTGGCCCTCAACTCCGGGTGCAGGGCCAGGCCGGCCATGAAGAGCCGGTTCTCGTGGACCTGGTTGATGGACTCGGCCACCTCGGGCTCGAAGGCCCAGAGGCGAACCCGGTGGCCCCCGCCAGCCAGGTGGTGGGCCAGGGCGGTTCCCCAGGAACCGCCGCCGATCACCGCCGCGTTCAATGGTTTGGGGTTAACGGTCTGGCTCATGCCGGTTGCCTCGCGCTGGGGTTGATCACGCTACTTTACCAAAACTCCTGGCGCGGCGTGCCGGCTTTTAATCCGCCCGCCTCAGCCCCGCGCCTTTTCGGAGCTCTCTATTGCGCTAGTTGGGGATCACCGCGCTGTCGTCGTCGAAATCCCCCGCGCTCGCGCCCTTATGGCAGGCATTGCAGTTGTTGAAGCCGCCCACCGCCGGCCGAGCCCAGACCTCTTGCGGCAGCTTGCGGTGCTTGGCGCGCAGGTATCCGATATCGGTTATTCTCATCGGCGTGGCCGAGCCGAGGTCGGCCATTATCTTGCGCGAGCGCTTGTTGCCGGCTACATCGGCCGCGGTGGCGGCCAGATAGGCCCGCACTTTGGTCAAGTCTTGCCTAGATAGCTGCAGTTTTTCTCCGAAATGATCGCTGGTGTTGGCCATGAGGTTTTCCCAGGCGCGGGCGGGCAGTAGCCCCGGGTAGTAGGCATGGTGGCAGGCCCCGCACTCCTGGGCATAGGCCGCGGCCATCCCCGCCGGCGCCTCCGGCCCGGCCGGCGCGAACCGCTCCCTGACCTCATGCTTTGATTTCTGGCGCTTGTGCTCCTTGTCGTCGTGGTCCGCCCCGGCCGGGGCCGCAAACAGACCCATGGCCAACGACAGGGCCGAGGCTGCGGCCAAGGTTGTTGCAAGGGTCTTCACCAATTTCACGGCCACGGAACCGCACAGGGCGGCCCCCTGCCTGTCGACGTTTGCTTCCCCTTGCCTTCTCATGTCTTTTCTCCCACCACGCCCAGACGGCGGAGGCCGGCCAGGCGCTCAGCCGGCGCTCGCATTATCACTGGCGCTCTCCTCCAACGGCTCGATGTGGATGGTCACGCTGGAGCGCGGCAAGACCGCCTCGAGGTCGTCCTCGATGCGGCAGCATAGGTCGTGGGCCTCCCTCACCGAGAGGCTGCCCGCCACCAGCAGCGCGAAATCTATGAAGCGGTTGGGCCCGGACTTGCGCGTGCGCAGGGAGCGGTAGGACACCTCCCCGCCCCCGGAGGTCTCTATAACCGCCTTGACCACGATGAGCTCGTCGGGGGTGAGCCCGCTGTCCATGAGCCCGGCCACCGACTGGCGGATGAGGCTCACCCCGGTCCAGACGATATTGGCGGCCATGAGGCAGGCGATGGCCGGGTCGATAGCCTGCCAGGAGGGGGGGGCGAAGAGCAGCACCCCCAGGCCCGCCACCATGCCCGCAGAGGTCCAGACATCGGTGAGCAGGTGCCTGGCGTCGGCCTCCAAGGTTATGCTGTCGAACTCCCTGGCCGCCCGGAGCATGGTGCGCGCCACCAGCAGGTTCACCGCCGCGGCGGCCAGGGCCACGGACAGGCCCAGGCCCAAATGCTCCAGGGGCGCCGGATTGCCAAAGCGTTCCCAGGAGGCCCAGACGATGCCCGCCGCGGCCAGCAGGATCAGGACCCCCTCCGCCCCGCTGGAAAAATACTCGGCCTTGCCGTGGCCGTAGGAGTGGCGGGAGTCGCCGGGCCTGGCGGCGATGGTGATGGCGATAAGGGCCATGAGCCCGGCGGCCAGGTTGACCACCGACTCGGTGGCGTCGGAGAGCAGTCCCACCGAGTTGGTCAGGGCCCAGGCCCCGAATTTGAGGGCCAGGGTGACCAGCGAGGCCGCCACCGACAATTTGGCATAGCGCGCGGGGTTGCTCATGTCCTTACTGTTCAAGGGGTTGGGGGGCGCGAAACAACTATACCAAACCTGACGCGCAGCGGGCGAGCCATTCTAGCGGGACCATATGGCCCGGATTGATGCTTGACCCGGCATCGCAGCCGGACTATTATAGCTATAATATAGCTATGGAGGCTTGCCCGAATCCCGCGCGCCGCCCGGGGCGGGCGCATGACCCCTTACCGGGAAAGGCTGGAGAAATGGAAATAAATCGCGAGTTTCTCTCTCCCTGCGGCCTGTATTGCGGAGTCTGCGCCATCCTCATCGCCCACCGCGATAACAACACCAAATTCAAGGAGCGCCTGGTCAAGCTCTACCAGGGCGGCCTGGGCAAGGGGACCTTGCCCGGCAGCCAGGGCCTCACAGTCGACGACATCAAGTGCGACGGCTGCCTCTCCGGCAACCGCTTCATGCACTGCCAGCAGTGCGAGATACGGGCCTGCGCCCAGGCCAAAGGCTACGCCGGCTGCCACGAATGCGCCGACTTCCCCTGCCCGCACATCGACAACTTCTCCATGACCGTGGGCAAGAAGGTCATCCTGCGCTCCATCCCCTACATCCGCCAGGCGGGGGTGGAACAGTGGGCCCGGGACGAGGAGGCCCGCTACCTCTGCCCCAACTGCGGGAACAGGCTCTTCCGGGGCGCGGGGCGCTGCAACCAGTGCAAGGCCGAAGTGGATTTGGACTAGCCGGCGCCAATTCCCGAGGGGGCCCGTGCGGCGCGCCGTCCGGGCTCCCTCTCGCCTTTGGCAACGCAGTCTGGGCCATCCCCTCCCCCGCGCCCTATTAATGAGGGATTCGCCCTTGTCCCTCCCCGGCTGCCGCCCGTTTGCCTCGCCGAAATTAAACCAGCAATACAATGTCATAGCCGCGATGACATATTTCCCCCCCATTCCGCCTTGGTTGTTTGCCGGGGCCCGCCTGGGGTCATTTCCCTATTCAGAAGGGATTATTCTCCCTATTGTCCCGGCAGGAGCCCAAGTTCATAGTGAAAATACAAAATCAATGCCGTCATTACTCAAAATCGCCGCCATGCCGCCCCAAGCTTGAACCCTGGCGGAAGATTGTCCTGGAGGTGGAAAATGTCTGGAAGCATTTCGGGGGGCCACTCTCCATTTGATTCTGTCCAGCCTCACGACCACGTGGCCTTTCTCTGCGGCCGGCCCGAGCACTGGTGCAATCTCGCCTCCACCTTCTTTCGCGAGGGGTTGGAGAACAACCAGCGCTGCCTCTATCTCAACGGCCTATATCGCCCGCAGCAGGTCTACTCCCTCCTGGTTCACGAAAGCCTGCCCGTGGGCGAGGCCCGCCTGGGAGGCCGGCTGGCGGTTAAGGCGGCCACCGAATGCTTCCTGACCCACGGCTGCCTCGACATCAAGTCCGCACTGTCGAGCCTGGCCAGCGAGGTTGACGCCGCCCTGGCCAGCGGCTGCTCAGGGCTTCGTCTGCTGGTGGACATGAACTGGACCACCTACTTTTCCGGCGGATTGCCCGAACTGCTGGCCTGCGAGGGCATGCTCAACGAACTTTTCATGCCCTTCCAACCCTGCCTGGCGGTCTGCCACTACGAGCGGGTGCTCTTTCCCCCCAAGGTGCTAAGGCTCATTTCGGCCCATCACGGCTCCACCCTGGACGGCGACCGCCTTCTGAGCCTGCCCGCCCACGCGGCCCAGTCCTACCAGCCGCCCCGGGACCGGGCCCGAATGGGCGCGGCCTAGGCCGGCGCGCGGGGGCCTTCCGACCCAGCGCGGCTGGCCCAACGAATCGGCCGGCCCCCCAGGAGGGAGGCCGGTCTTTTACGTGCTCAACCCGCCTCGCCAGACTACTTGATCACGCCTTTTTCCCTATAAAAACGCGCCGCCCCGGGGTGCAGGGGCACGGGCGGGTTCTGGGCGGCTCCCGCCAGGCTGATTTCCTTGGCGGAGGGATGGGCGGCCAGCAAAAGGTCCTTGTGGGAAAACAGGGCCTTGGTGATCTTATAAACGGTGTCGTCATCCAGCTTGGCGTTGGTTATCAGGAAGGTGGGAACGCTCACCGTGGGCACGTCCTGATCCTGGCCCTCGTAGGT
>JAJZPI010000134.1 GCA_021811275.1 Deltaproteobacteria bacterium | reverse complement strand
TAAAAATAGCTTTTCGGTTATTTTTTTCTTGCAATCTTCCGACAAGTGACCTATGCTTTTTTCAGGTTGCGATAACACTTTTTCTCAAAGGGTGATGAATATGGACACGGCGCTAGTCCCGGTGGAAGCCCAAGACAACCTCCCCGCCGGCTACCTGGCAGAGATTGAGCTTGTCAACGAAGCCCTCGCCAACAGCCGGGCCGCCAGCACCCGGCGCTGTTACGCGGCCACCATGAGGATATTTGAGGCGTGGTGCCGAGAACGGGGGGAAAGTCCCCTGCCGGCCAGCCCTGAGGTTGTGGCCAGGTTCGCCAGCTGGCGGGCTCAAGTTGCCCAGGTAAGCGCCAGCACCTTGGGCAAGGACATTGCCGCAATCCGGGCCGCCCATACCCAAGCCGGCCACCCCTCCCCCTGTGACCATGAGGGCGTCAAGCTCACCATGAAGGGCCTACGGCGCAGCCTGGGAGCGGCCAAGAAGCCCAAGGCTCCCTTGACCAGTGACAGACTGGTTTCCCTTCTTGCCCAAGTGCCCGCGAACACCCCCCAGGGGCTCCGGGATAGGGCAATCCTGATAATCGGCTTCGGGGGTGCTTTGCGGAGAAGTGAATTAGCCGCCCTTCGCGTAGAAGATATTTCCGAAGTAACCGAGGGATTGGATATAACCATCCGCCACAGCAAGACGGACCAGGAAGGCCAGGGGCAGACCATCAGCTTACCCCGGGAAGTGACTGCCCCGGACTTCTGCCCATGCCGGGCGCTCAAGGTTTGGCTTGAGGCGGCGGGGATCACCAGCGGCCCCGTGTTCCCCCGGCTTCGTCGCTGGGGCAGGATCACCGGGGAGGCCATGACCGGGCATAGCATCGCGGCCACGGTCAAGCGGTATGCCCTAGCGGCGGGCCTCAACCCGGCAGACTTCGCCGGCCACAGCTTGCGCTCGGGCTGGCTTACCTCGGCCGCCGAAGATGGGGCCTCAACCTTCAAGCTCCAGGAAGTAAGCCGGCACAAGTCCCTTGACGTGTTGGCGGGCTATGTACGGCGGGCGGACAGGTTCAAGGACCATGCGGGGGCGGGCTTGCTTGCCAAAGGTGCCAGGGCGGCCTAATTCTTATCCCTTCGGCCAATGGTAAACACCCGACACCTTTTGATAGGAGCGTCCATGTCGGGTACCGCCGATAGGTTTGTGAATGGCCTGGGAGGTATCTTGTCCTCTGAATATTTGTACTGCGCCCAGCCCGTGGTTATCAGGGCCTTGGCGTCCGTTGAGGTCCGAAGCACAGCCAAAAATAGCTTGAGGGCGCGTGCCTCTGCCTGGGTAATGGGTTCCCCGCAAAGGGTGGTCTGGCCGTCCGGTTCCTTGTTCATTTCCTACCCCCTGTCCCGAGGCATAAGGACAAGCTTTCCGGGCTGGCGGGGGGCAAGTTCGGCCAGTATCTCGGCTACTCCCTCTAAATCAATAAAGGGCCGCCGGGGAACCTTCCATCGCTTGCTTGCCCTATAGGTAGCTATCGTGCAGACAATTGCACGCCCAGCGTCATTGTTTGTTGTTCGCAGCACGTCTAAGAGAAGCGCAACGGCCTTATGCTCGGCTGCGGTCAAGGGCTCACCGCAAAAAGTAACCTGTTGCCCCCCTGGCGGGTCTTTCTGGCTATTCATTGATTCCTGCTTAGTAAAAATCCGACTATTGGAATGATGGCGCTCCCAACAATCCATTTCCAGTACCTCAGCCAAAAGCCCCCTACCCGCTCAATCCAAACAACCGTTGCTGGCCTCTTTATGACGGGGAATATTTCGGGGTCGGGGCTGTCTATAAGCTCTCCCCCCTCTCTCCAAATCTGTAACCTTTCCCGCCAGGGCTTCATTTGCCTGTCAGGTAGGCGGCCAAGGCGTCCCGGATGATGTCGCTCAAGCGAGCATCCTTCCGCTTAATCGCCTTCCGCTCGGCCGATTCCACCATAAGCACCTTGTACAGGTCCGGAGGTAGGGTGATTGACAACTTCACGAAGTCGCCCCGCTCCCCATGGGGCGGGTGCAGCTTTTCCGCTAACCCGCTTTTGCTTTTTTCGGATATATCACTTTTACCCTTATCCTCAACCCCGCTTTTCCTGGCAAGCTCCATCATGCGGGCCTTGGGATCGTCTGTCTTGGCGCTCATAGTGCTTTCTCCAGGGCTTCAGCCAAGGCCCGAAACTCGGCCCCGGCCGGGGTATGTTGGGCGGCCTCGGCTACCGTCTGCCCAGTAAGGGCCACCTGTGCCACCACGGCCCTTTGAGCTATGGCAGGAAGCACGGCCTCCCCAAACTCGGCCAGGGTGGCGGGCAAGTCTCGGCCCAGGGTGGTTGTGGGGGTCACTCGGCAGGGGACAAGGAAGATTTTGGGCGGGCCTCCCCGCTGGGCCTGGGCCTCCCGCACCAAGTCAAGAGCCTGCCGGGCGGCCACCAGGTCAAAGGGCGAAGGACCACAAGGCAGAAGCACCGCGTCGGCAACCAAGGCGGCCAACAGGGCAGCATCCCGAAGGCCCGGGGGCGCGTCCAGTACCACCCGGTCAACCTTGGCGGCCAGGGCTTCAACCTCTGCCATGAATTGCCGGGGCTTGGTGGCGTCCAGGGCGCGGGTGATATGCGCCAGCACTCCATTACCCAGCCCCGCCCATGTAAGCAACGTGTGTTGAGGATCGGCGTCCACCACGGCCACCCGGTGGCCCAGGCTTAGAAGCTCGGCGGCCAGGTTCCCCGCCAGGGTGGACTTGCCCACCCCGCCCTTTTGTTGCACGGTGGCAATGATCGGCATGACTCGGCTTCTCCTTGCCTCTACCGATACCGGAAAGGTTACTTGTGTGTCAAGTTATTTTTCGGATAAACAGATAAGCGGCTTCTGCTTTCGATAAAGCCTTTTCTCAAACCCAGGAAGGAACCTCGGCCAAGGCCAGGCGCTCGGCCTCGGCAAGGGGTAGGCCCTGGGCCGTAAACCTGTCCAGGGCCGCCGCAAATAGGCACTGTGCCGCCAAAGGCAATCGGCTGGGGTGAGGGGTAGGCCCGGCGGGAGATCGTCGCTCCTGGGGCATTTTACGCGGTCGCTCTTGGGGCTGGCCGGCTTCAAGGCCAGCTTCAACCCACAGGGCAAGGTCAAACCCCGCCTGGTGGGCTTCCGTGGGGTCCTTGTGGCCGGGCACGGGCCAGCGGTGGGCCTGAGGCACGTTACCCCTCCACCACGTCCAGGCTTCCCTTGCCCCCGCCTGGTCGCTGTCCAGGGCCACCAGAACGGCCGGCGCGGCTTGCAGCACTTCCCAGGCATCGGCGGTGGGCCTGGCCTGGGCAGACCCCAGGGCTATGGCCTGCACCAGGTCCCCGGCTTCTTGGGCCACCAGCAAGGCGTCAAGCTCGCTTTCCACCACCACCACGGCGGGACCTTGGCCAGCCACCAGGGGCCGGGCTTCCCCCCCAGGCAGGGCATAATACCGGGGGTCCCCCTCCCAGCGGCGCACCTTCAAGCGCACCAGCTGGCCGGCGGCTGCGAAGGTGGGAATCACCACCCCGGCAGGAATCCAAAGGCGCTTGGGCTTGCCCTGGCGCGGGCCGTCATCATGGCGCACGGGCTCAAGCCCCCAGGCTTCACGGTCCCGCCATAGGTCCTCAAGGACCAGGCCCAGGCGGGCGGCGCGGATCGTGGCGGCGGTCAAGCCCCGGCCCTCCAGGTAGGCGCGGGCTTCGGCCCCGGCTTCCCCCCACAGATTACCCTCTGCCCAGCCCACCAGGGCGACGGCCTTCTCCTGCCACAGGGCAGGCGGCGGGGTGCCGTGCTTGGGCTCCCACCGCTCCGGGGGTTTAGCGGCTGTCCTGGGCCGGCTGGCGGGCTCCTGCCCTAAAGCCTGGCAGGCTTCGGGGTAGCTCAGGCCACGGAAGTCCCGGAGGTACTGGATAGCATCGCCACCCCTGGGAGAGCACCCCCGGCAAAACCAGCGGTCCCGCTCCGGGAACAACCGGAAGCGGTCCTCCCCTCCGCACCCCGGGCAAGGTCCGGCATACTCCCCCCCGCTCCCAGTGGACACCCGGCGGGCCGTGAGGCCGTCCGCTTGGTACAGGTCAAGGAGCGACACTTTTCCCGCCCTATAGCCCTGGGGAGAGTTGGGCGGCAAAAAAAGCGCCGCCAACTTCTCCCCTTATAGGGGCACTAATTGGCGCGAAAAAATGGCTTATATATCCATAGGTTAAGACTGCGCCCAGGTTGGTTGGCACTTTTTTTGTGGCGGTATTTTTAATATGTTGGAATTGTTGCCAATAAAAAGCGCCGAGATTGTTTGGGCGCTTTTGGGCGCTAAATCTATTTTGCAGCATGGCGCTTTTTTGCCCCCTCCCAGCCGGGAAGGGTGAAGCCCACTACCCGCCCGTCTGTTTCGCTGGGGGTGGCAACAATTAAAAGGCGCTCCTGCGCAGCCCTAATAGCCCGTCGGGCTTCCGTATTCTGGCAGTTGAGGGCCACCTGCACAGCAGCCTCAAGGTCTTTTTGCTTATTTGCCCGTCCCCCCAAGCCCTGTAGGGCTTTGACTACTGCCTGCGCATGGTCAAGTTCTTTGGTTTCTCCTGGGCGGTCTATACGGAGAAAATCCAGATTGCTTGTCCGCTCCAGCCACCAGGGGTCGCTCTTGGCAAAATTGCGGCTTTTGGGGTGGACCACCTCGATGATGGCGCTCCCCTCTCCGCTTTTTTGCTTTTTGTCTCTACTTAGGACCAAGATGTTGTCGGCCCAATCGGGGATAGCCGTTGCGCCGCGTCCTGCGAATATGGGGTCATCATGCTGGCTCTTGCCAGAGTTATGGACCAATACGGATGCTGTGTTGGTGCGGTCCTGTAAGGCGGTGAGCTGGTCCAGGCTCCGACGGATGGCGCTATTGTCGTTCTCGTCTGCCGCGCCGTGGAAGCTAATCAGGGGGTCAATCACCAGGAGTTCGGCCTCTGTTTCGGAGATCATAGCCTCAATGTTGGCCAGGAATTCGGGGTCAAGGAAAGACCCCGTAATGCGGCACTCGGCCCCAGCAAAGAAGATGCTGTCTAGGCTGGCCCTTAAGGCTGGGTTAGCCTCTAACATCAGGCGCAGCCGTTTTTGGGTCCCCTTGGCGCTATTTTCTGACTGGACAAAAAGGGTCTTGATAGGCTTCAGGGCGTTGAATTTTCCCCAAAGGGGCCGAATCGGGCTTGCTAACCAAAGGGCAACCATCAGCGCCAAAAGGCTTTTGCCCAGGTTGGTCTGGCCGACTATAACAAGGGACTCCCGCTCGTCTAACAGTCCCCCAACAATGGGCCTGTCAACGAAAGTCCGCGCCATTAGGGCAGTGGCGCTCGTAACTACCCGCCCAGGCATAATGTCTTCTTGCTCGGCCTGCACCTGGCCAGCAACCTGGGCCTTGATTTGGTCCTTGGCCTTCTGCCGGGCGTCGGGGTCCAGGGGTGTTACCTTAGACATGGCGCACCCCCCGAGCCTGGGCAAGTCGGGCCTTGCAATTTATACGAAAGGGGCGTAAGCTATTTTTCATCTAAGCCACCTACCCTCTAGCCGGCCTCGGGATGCACGTCCCGGGGCCGCGCCACGTTGAAGTTAGGCGGCCTTGAGAGCCTGGGAGCCCAGGGCTTCGGCTATTCCCGGCAAGGCTTCCTCGGGAATAAGCCACCTGGAGCCCGTGGCATCGCGCACGGCGGGCACGCGGCCATTGACCACGGCCAGGTAAAGGCGCTGGTAAGGGACCTTCAGACTACGGCTTGCATCGGAGAGTTTGATAGCGGCCATTTTTCGTCCTCCGGGGGATCGGTAATGCCGCCGTTCTCTCTCTCTGCTTGACTTGGTGGCAGAGGCGGGCTAGACTGACTTTGCTGGCGTGCCAGTTTTTTGCCCGCTGATGATAGCGGCGACGGTTGATGAAGCGGTTGACCCGGGCCAGGGTCGGCCGCTTCTGCTTTTTGGTCTGACAGGGGGAGGGCGGGTTGAAGTTGCCCAAGCCCTGAGGCTATCGCGGTAAGCGTGTCTTGGAAGATGGAAGCCGAAAACCAGGTTCCCGTTTGGCTGGTCACTGTAGCGCCAGGCTCGACAAATTCTTGGATGATAAACAGGAGCCTATTAGGACCTTGCCCCCAAACAGAGGCGGGGGTAAGCAGAAATTCAAAAGAAGCTACGGGGGTCCCGTTTGCCCAGGAGATTGTCAACCCACGGAAAGAGTCTATCCACGGGGGGGCACCTGAAAGGGTGGGGTCAGGCAAGCGCCACCAGTCAAGCAAGCCGGAAAGAGCACTTAACAGGTTTGTTTCGGGAGGAAAGAGGGCCGGCGGGTGCCAGTCCGGGCAATCCCGTTGGTAATAGGCGTGCAACTTCACACAACAAGGCTTCAGGGCGGCCAATTCATTTACAGCAGACACCGACAGGGTTTGCGGCTTACTGGACAGCAACGCAAGAACAAGGCGGCTGGCGGCGGTTGAGTCCATATGAGGAGCACCCCGGCCACGTGGTCCCGAGGGGATCAAGCCGTGTTCGCGCAAATACCGAGCCCGAAGCCTAACATCAGGGCGGGGGAAGCCCGTCGAGCTGATGGAGTCTATGAGCTGGTCAAGGGTTGCCATGTGCCCCTCTATATCTTGCGCTGTCTTTCTTCTATCACCCCCAGATAAGGGAGTCAATGGTTTTTTGGCGAGGTACGCAATAAAATGAAAGGCCACAGCCTCTATTTTCGAGAATATCAATTATCGAAAGTTGAGGGCTGGGAGGATCACTTCAGGCGGGATAGCTGTTTGTAGGACTCCCGGCGGTGGGCCACCTTGACCACCAGGACCACAAGGCGGGTGTCCTCAACGCGGTACAAAACCCGATAGTCGCCAGCCTTGACACGCCACAGCCCCCGGGCGTTGACCAGTAATTTGCTATGGGCTGGCCGGGGGTCGGCGGCCAGGGCTTCAATGAGCGGGGCTAAGGCTTGCTTGGCAGAAGCAGGCAGCTTCGCCAACTGCCGGCGGGCGGCGGGGGTGAACGTGATTTGAAAGGCCATGGGCGCGGACTACAAGCCCAGGTCTTTTTTGACTTGCTCCCAGGGTATGCTGGGCTCCCCGCTCTTTTCCCATTCCTCAAGGGCCTTGATTGCGTCCTGGCCGTCTAGGTGGTCCTCTAGGGCCTCCAAAAGCTTCAGGTCCTCTATGGGCACCACCGCTGCCACAGCCCGGCCCCGGCGTGTCAAGGTAATGCGCTCCTTGGCATAGGACACTTGGCCGAGCATGTCGGAAAAGGCATCGCGGGCCTTAGCGGCGGTTATCGTGGACACGGGGCACCTCCCTTTTATCCGAATTGTACGATTCGGAAGGTATAAGGTCAAGGCCCCAGACAGGGAGAAATCAGGCGACGGCCTTCCACCGCTTTTCAACTTCGCGGGTGTACTTCAGCAGGAGGCTTTCAACCACCCGGGCCGCGTAGTCCCGGCCAGGGCAGAAGAACACCGGCAGGCGATAGCGTACAGAGAAGGCCATAAGGCTTTGGATAACGGCCCTGGGGTGCATGTCGCTTCGGTAGTTGCCATGGGCCAGGGCTGGTAAGTCCGCTTCAACCACCAGGGCGAAGTAATCCAGGCCCCGGCCCCGGGCAAGCTCCCGCTCGAATCGCTCCCGCTGGCCATTCTTCAGGCACCCCACCAAATCATCAGGGGCCTTGCGCTCAATGGCTATGAAGCCCTCAAGGCCCTTGACGCTGTAATCCCCGGTGGGCAGGGTTCCCCGCTCGCTTGGCAGGGTGAAGGACAGGGGGGCTTGTTCCCGGGTGTCAATGATGATTGTGGGGCCTGCCTGGTTCATGGCACCGTCAAGGCTCCCGGCACTCCAAAACCACCCCCACCAGGCGGGCGCACCCCTCCACGTCCCCTTGCTGGGTTGCCGGCCAGTCAGGGGCCGTCAATGACTCCAGGGGGCAACCGGCGCAATCCCAGCCCGGCCATGCGCCAAGGGCCGCCCGGTTAAGGCACCCCGAATAGCTGGGGCAAGCGAAGTTGCGTCGGCAGGGCCGGGGGGCCGGCGCAAAAGCCCCGCTCACTGGACGCCCTCCCCTTTGGCTTGCTCTGTCCATCCGGCCTTGGCCGCCAGTTCCCAAAGCGGACGGCGATAGGAAAGCCTGGCGGATCGTGGCGCGTGGTCAAGCAATCTGGCTTGCGGCGGGTCCCCCAGCCGTGCCTTTGGTGGTTCCCCGTGACTATGATCGAGCAACCCGGCGCGGGGCGACTCCCCAAGCAACGCCACAGCTAGGCCCGCCCTTGGAAAGCCCGCAGGGCCGCGTCAACGTCAACAAAGGCCCCGCCGTGGTGGGCTAGGGGTTCTATTCTGTTCCTGCCTTGGCCAGGCGTGAAGTTGGTAAGGGGCTCCCCTTTGGGAAGCGCCCCACGAAGTCCGGCCAGGCTGGCGGATATGTCTTGCTTCCGGGCATACACCTTGCCCAAGGCCCGCAAGGCGTCAAGGACCTTGCCCCATTCCTGGTCAAAGATGGACACCCCCTTGTCCCATTGGGCTTGCAGGGCCAGCAATTCCGTTTCCGCTTCCTTCCGACAGGCAAGGGCAAGCTCTTGGATTCGGCCGCCCACCCCCTCCATACGCAGGGCCTTACCCAGGGCCTCGGCTTCCATCTTGGAAGCGGCCAGGCGCTCTTGCAGGCGTTCAAGCTCTGCCTTGGCCTTGTCGGGCGCTTCCCCAAAGAGGATTGCTTCCTCAATGGCGGTTTTGGCTTTTTCTGCCTGGGCCTCCAGGTCCTCCACCTTGGCTAAAGCCGCTTGCCGGCGTGCTGCCAGGTTCTCCTTGATGGCCTTCAGTTCTTCCCACGGGTTCATGTTGGGTCCTTTCTTCGGGGTCCGCATGTTTCCCCCTCAGGTTGTCAACTGGGTAAGGGTTGCCCGGAGCTTTCGAAGTAGCGCGGTTGTTCGCTTCCGCTGGGCCACGGCTTCCGCGCTTCTCAAGCCATGCTTCCAGCCGTTCTTATTCCCCTTGGGTGCCCCGGTGGACTTCCCCCCATGCAGATAACAGCGGCCGTTTTTCATGGCGGGGGCCTGGCAGGGCTGGCCGTCATACTTGCGGCGGGCTCCACAGCGGGGGGCCGCGTGGGCTTTTTCCATGGAGTTAGCCGTCATGTCTGCCACCCCTCCCCGGGTGCCCCCCCGCCGGTAGGTTGCCCGCTACCACGGCTTGCCCGCCTTCCTGCACCTGCACGGCCTGATGGATATGAACCACCTTGACGGTTTGTTGTCCCCCGGAGCGAATCTTGGCCGCGGTCTGCAAGCCCCGCTGGTAAACCTCCTGAAGCCTTGCAGCCGCATTGAAAAGGCGGGCCGCGCCTTCCACCTGGGGAGGCACCTTAAAGGCCCGTTGAGCGGGCGGGATGTTGTCTAGCTGGTCCCGGGCGGCCTTCATGCAACGCATGGCCTGGACGTGGCAGGCCCCCAGCTGGTGGGCAAGCATCCGCTCAAGGGAGTTGCGGGCCTGGATCGTGTCGGCTGCATCCAACCCAGCGGCCACGGCGTCAAGGTCATTCAGAAGCCCCAGGCGCTCGGCAGAGGCATCAACAGCGACTTGCCCAGGCTCCGCCAGGGTGTCCACCAGGGGGCAGTCAGGGGGCAGTATTTCCCCGCTGGGGGCCTGTGCCACCGGCCCGGCCAGGGCAAGCAAGCCCTCGGCCTCATGCTCCAGAAAGCGGGCGTCCGTCATGGCAAGCTGGGCCTGGGGGGTGCCTTGGTTGGCGGCTGCATCGGCCCGGCGGCTGGCGGCCTGCATCAGCTTCCCGGCGGCCTGGTCGCTTCGGCTGGGCTTTTTGTTTGGCAAAGAAGCGGGCGGCTTGGGCGGGAACATCGGGCCTATCCTTCCTGGGCAACCTGGCGCATGGCCTGGACTGCTTGGGCCAGGGCGGGCAGCTGGTCAACCCGAACGACTGCGCCTTTCTTGCTGGGCTTGTATTCCCCGGCTTCCTCGTCAAGCCAGTAAACTCGAAGATCGGCATAGCGGTTGCCCTTGTAGTTGTAGACCAGGGCGCGGACTTGCTCCCGCTTGGTGCGCTGGAAGGAAAAGACTTCCTTCTCTCCCATAGCGGTTTCATCGGCCATGGAAGCCACCAGCCCGCCCGCTTGAGGAGCCCTTGCCGGCCCGAAAGCGGTTTAGCGTTACCCTTGCGGGACCCTTGGGGCAGGCGTCGGGGTCGCCCATGTGGTACCTGAGGGCCTGCCGAACGGCGCTGGTTATGCGGCGCTCGACAACCTCCCCCACAACGCGGGCAATTTGGACCGGGGAAAGGCCCGCGACGGCAACCGCCTTCCCTGTCAACAGCTGGGCCGGGACAGCAAGTCCCTTGGCCTGGGCCGCTATAAGGGCCTCTTGGTTGGCGGGGACCACCACGGCGCTTATCTCGTAGAGGTCGGCCTTTGTGTACTCCATGCCCACCTGGTGGCCGTTTTCTATGCGCGGCTTCCCCTCCAGCGGCATGAAGCCCACAGAGAAGGCCCGGAGCACTCCTTCCTTGTACAGGCCATAGATTTGATCCGCGAAGGGATAGACACCCGGGGAGGGAAACTTGGGTTTGAACAAAAGCCGGGTGCCTTCCACCCGAATATCCACAGCCTGGGCCACGGGGGGTTGCTTGTAGTCATGGGCGAAGGGTATCACCGGGTTCCGTTTGAAGTTGTCCAACTGCCAGCCGGCGGCGCGGATAACGTCGCCCCCACGGTCCACCGCTTCGGTACTGCCCACAGCCCAGAAGCTTCGTTCCTGGTCATTGATGGACTTGACTTGAAAGTCTGTCGCTATGCGCTGCATGGCGCTTGCTCCTTGACTGCCAGGGCAAGAACCTTGGCGGGTTGGGCGGGCTTTAGTCCTTCGGGGATCAGGGATTGAAAGCGAATCCCTATCGCCACGTTTGTCAGTTCGACCAGGATTCGTTCCCGGGATATGCCGGCGAGCTGCGCGAGCTGCCCAGCCGCCAGCAGAAGGCGGGCCAATGTCTCCCGTTCTTCGGGGGAGGCGGGGGCGTCAATGTCCGACATGGCTACCCCCTACCCTTGCGCGGCGGCTTGCAGTTGCAGGCAT
>JAJZPI010000133.1 GCA_021811275.1 Deltaproteobacteria bacterium | reverse complement strand
CAGGATGACTATGTCGCAGGAGAGGTCGGAGTTTTCCATGACCACCCCCACCCGGGCGGGCCAGTCGGCCCAGGCCAGCTTTCCCCAAAAGGTGAAGTAGTTCAGGCGCGGGTGCAGGGTCAGCGCAGCGGAGGCGGCGCGGGCGACGGCCAGGAGCAACTCCCGGGGCTTCCCGGCGCGCTCGGCCAGGGCCGGACGCAGGTGGACGTTGGCGTGGAGGTGCACCCCGGGCGTGAGATGAAAACCTCGCCACCAGACCCGGCGGGCGAAGTTGCTTTCCCCCGGGACTACGGGCATGGGTGGTGGTGCGGCTTGGGGCATGAGGTTCCGGCCTCGCGCATGCGGGAGAATCAGGGCCTTGATTATAGTGGTTTGCGCGCCAGCCGCGCCAGCCATGTCGCGCCCGCCGGTTCGCCGGGGCGGTGCGGTTTGTCCCAAGTGCCGTGGCCGGAGGAAGCGGCCCCTAGGTCAACTCCACGGCCACCCGTCCGAACTCCGCCGGGCTGAGGGTCTCGGCCCGGCGAGAGGGGTCGATGCCGGCCCGTACCAGCGCCGCCTCCACCTCGGGCCGGGCGCGGCCCAGGCCGCCGGCCAAGCTGTTCAGGAGGGTCTTGCGCCTTTGGCTGAAGGCGGCCTTGACCACCTGGCTGTACCAGGCCGCCTGCCCCGGGCCGTCCAGTTCGGCCAGGGGGCGCTCACGCGGGGCCAGGTGGGCCACCCGGCTTTCCACCTGGGGCCGGGGGAAGAACTGGTCCGGACCCACCACCAGGCCCGGCCTGACTTCGCACCAGCACTGCATTAGGACCGAGAGCCGGCCGTAGTCGCGCCCGCCGGGTGGGGCCAGCAGACGCTCTGCCACCTCGCGCTGGACCATGAGGGTGGCGGTGGACCAATGGGCCAGCGCTTCAAGAAGCTTGAAGAATATCGGTGAGCTTATGGAGTAGGGCAGGTTGGCCGCCACCTTCAGCCGCCGGCCGGCCCTGGCCGCCTCGGCCGCCCAGTCGAAGTCCAGGGCGTCCATGAGCCGGGGCTCGACATTGGCAGCCCCGGTCTCGGCCAGCACCGCCAGCAGGGCCTCGTACACCCCCCGGTCCACCTCCAGGGCGATCACCCGCGCCGCCAGCCCGGCCAGGGGCAGGGTCAAGGCCCCCAGTCCGGGCCCGATCTCCACCACCACGTCCTCGGGGCCTATACCGGCCGATTCGGCGATGGCTTGGGCGGTGGCGGGCTGGTTCAGGAAGTTCTGGCCCCGGCGGCGGCTGGCCTGGAGGCCACGGGCTTTCAATATGGCGCCTGGATGCTGCATGGGCCAAGTATAGAGGGCGCGAGCCGCTCCGGCCATAGCGGCTCCATCGCTTGCTTCAAGCTACGGCTCAACTTCCTACATGACTCCATGCCGGCATTTGCCGGATGAACCAGAAGTTTGGAAAACCACTGCCACGCCCTGTCTCTTAATGTTCTTTTATTACAGCTTGGTTCGCATTCGCAAGTTGCTCAAGGTGACGCCGGCTATGGAGGCCGGAGTGATTGATCATCTCATGACCCTTGAAGACCTGGTAGCCCTGATAAACGAGCGCGAATATCAGTTGAAGGAATCAAACTGACCCACCACCGCGGCACGCCCGCCCTTGCACGGGTGGGGTGGGCTTGCTATGATCGGATTTTCCGGTGGCCGCCCCGTGTTCGGCGGCTGGCGGTCCCTGTCCCATTAGGGGAGCTAAGCAGGCAGATGGCAGAGCGGCTGGAGATCGGACTGAGGCCCGAGCTGTACGACCCCGCCGGGCGGGGTCTGGTGGCCAAGGCGCGGGCCTATCTGGGCTACGGCCTGGAGCGGGTCCGGGTGTTGAGGGTGCTGACCTTCGACGCCGGGCTCTCGGCCGAGGAGCTGGAGCGGGTGCGGGTGGAGATATTCACCAACCCCGTGACCGAGGTCAGCTCCTTCGCGCCGCTGGCCGAGACGGTGCTGCCGGATTTCGACCTGGCCCTGTGGGTGGGCTTCAGGCCCGGGGTGCGCGACAACGAGGGCGCCACCGCCTTGGAGGCCATGTCCGACGTCCTGGGCCGTTCCTTTGGGGCGGGGGCGGCGGTCTACTGCTCGCGGCTATACCTGATCAAGGCCCCCCGGCTGAACACCGAGCAGGCGCGCGAGCTCTGCGCCGAACTGCTGGCCAACCCCATCGTCCAGTCCTGGCGGGTGATTCCGCGCGCCGAGTGGGACCCGGCCCAGGGTGTGGGCATCGTCCTGCCCAGGGTGGAGCTGAAGCACGTGCCCACGGTGTTGACGTTGCCCGTGCCCGGCGATCTGGAACTCAATCGGCTGTCGGCCGAGCGCAATCTTTTCCTGAACCCGGCCGACGTGCCGGTAATCCGGGCCTACTTCAACGACCCGGCGGTGCGGGCCTCCCGCGCGGCTGCGGGCCTGGCCGAGCCCACCGACGTGGAGCTGGAGTACGTCAGCCAGGCCCGCTCCGACCACTGCAACCACAACACCTTCAACGGGCGCTTTTTCTATAAGGATATGCTCAGCGGCGAAAGCGCCGAGGTGGACAACCTCTTCAAGCGCTGCATCAAGGGCCCCACCGAGCAGTTGGCCGCCGAGCGCGGCTGGGTGGTGAGCGTGCTCTGGGACAACGCCGGGGTGGCCCGGCTGGACGAGGCGCACAACTACGCCATCACCGCCGAGACCCACAACAGCCCCAGCAACATGGAGGCCTACGGAGGGGCCATCACCGGCATCGTGGGAGTCTACCGCGACCCCATGGGCACCGGCCTGGGCTCCAGGCTGGTGGCCGGGCTGTGGGGCTTCTGCGTTGGCCCACGGGACTACGACGGCGACTTGAAGCCCGCCCTGCACCCCCGACGCCTGCTGGACGGCATCATCGAGGGCGTGCGCGATGGCGGCAACAAGAGCGGCATTCCCACCGCCCTGGGGCTGTTGAATTTCGACCAGCGCTACTTGGGAAAGTGCTTGGTTTTTGTGGGGGCGGTGGGGGTCATGCCCCACACTGTGGCCGGGGCACCCAGCCACCTGAAAAAGACCAGCCCCGGCGAACTGATCTTCATGTGCGGGGGACGGGTGGGGGCCGACGGCATCCACGGCGTCACCGCCTCCAGCGCGGGCTATTCGGAAAACACCCCGGCCGGCCACGTGCAGATCGGCGACCCCTACACCCAGAAGAAGATGCACGACTTTTTGCTGGAGGCTCGCGACCGGGGGCTCATACCCTACATCACCGACAACGGCGGCGGAGGGCTTTCCAGCAGCATCGGCGAGAGCTGCCGCTACAGCCCCGGGGCCGAGGTGGACCTGAAAAAGGTGCCGCTAAAGTACGACGGCCTGGACCCCTGGCAGATCTGGGTGAGCGAGAGCCAGGAGCGCATGACCGTGGCCGTGCGGCCCGTCGACGCGGAGGCCTTCCTGCGGCTGGCCGACAAGCACGCGGTGGAGGCCACGGCCATCGGCCGCTACACCGGCGACGGCAAGCTCAAGCTGACACACGGGGAGAAGGTCTGCGCCTACGTGGACGTGGAGTTCTTGGAGAAGGGCTTCCCCCAGTGGGAGTTTGAGGCCCACTGGCTGCCTCCGGCGGCGCGCGGCCTGGCCGAGCCGGTTTTGGCCGAGGCGGCGGATCTTTCGGGCCTGCTGGCCGACCTCCTGGACACCCCCAATCTGTGTTCGCGGGCCTGGATCAATCGCCAGTACGACCACGAGGTGCAGGGGACCAGCCTGATCAAGCCCTTCGTGGGACGGCATCGCGACGTGCCCAGCGAGGCGGCGGTGATGCTGCCGGTGCTCACGGGCAGGGCCGGCCTGGCCATGGCCCAGGTGCTCTTGACCGAGTACGGCGACATCGACACCTACCACATGGTGGCCGCAAGCGTGGAAGAGGGCTTCCGGCGGGTGGTGGCGGTGGGCGGCGATCCGGCCCAGGTGGGCGGGGTGGACAATTTCTGCTGGCCCTCGATTCAATATGACCCGCAAGGCAACCCCGATGGCCGCTACAAGGCGGCGCAGCTGGTGCGGGCCTGTTGGGCCTTGAGGGACGCCTGCCTGGCCTTGGGGGTGCCCCTTCTCTCGGGCAAGGACTCCATGTATGTGGACGGCAAGCTCAAAGGCCGGCACGGCCTGGCCCAGCGGGTGAGCGGCCCGCCCACCATGATGTTCACGGCCACGGCCCCGGTGCCCGATCTCAAGCGCCTGCAGACCCTGGAGCCCAAGTTGGCCGGGGACTTGCTCTATGTCCTTGGCCAGACCCGCGACGAACTGGGAGGGGGCTCGCTCTACAATCTGCTGGGCTTCACCGGGGCCAACGCGCCCGCCACCGAATTCGAGCAATCGCTAAAAACATGCCGGGCGCTCTCCGCGGCCCTGGACGCCGGCCTGGCCGCCTCGGCCTGCGTGGTCAGCCGGGGCGGGCTGGGTTACGCCTTGGCGCGCATGGTCATGGCCTCAGGCCTGGGGATGGAGCTGGATTTGGACCGCCTTCCCGCCCCGCCGGGGCTCACCCCGCTCAAGAAGCTGTTCAGCGAGAGCACCGGGCGGCTGGTGGTCACGGTGGCTCCTCAGTGCGCGGCAAAATTCGAGTCTTTGCTCGAAGGCGTGTCTTGGGCCAGGATGGGCCGGGTCAAGGCCGGTGGCCGGCTGCTGGCCACGGCTGGCGGGGCCTCGGTCCTGGACCTCAAGTCGGGCCAGATGCGCAAGGCCTTCACCCGGCGTTTCGGAGGCATGATATGAGCGTGCGCGCCCTGGTGCTGGCGGGCTACGGCCTCAACTGCGACTACGAGACCGCCCACGCCCTGACCCTGGCCGGGGCCGAGGCCCGGCGGGTGCATATCAGCGACCTTACCGGCACCGCCCAGGCGAGCCCCACCGAGACCCTGGACGGCTACCAAATCCTGGTCTTCGACGGCGGCTTCTCCTGGGGCGATGACCACGGCGCGGGCGTGCTCCTGGCTACCCGTCTGCGCAATCACCTGGGCGAGCAGCTCAGGGCCTTCCTGGCCCGGGGCGGGCTGGTTATGGGCATCTGCAACGGCTTCCAGGCCCTGGTGAACCTGGGCCTGCTGCCCATGCTAGATGGCCGCTGGGAGCGCAGCGTGGCCCTGATGGCCAACGAATGCGGCAACTTCCAGGATCGATGGGTGGAACTTTTGACCGAACCGGCCAGCCCCTGCCTCTTCACCAGGGGGCTGACTCGCCTCGACCTGCCCATCCGCCACGGCGAGGGCCGCTTCGTGGCCGAAGCAACCACTTTAAGTGTCATCGAGTCGCGGGGCATGGTGGCGGTGCGCTATGGCGATGGCAAAGGGAAACCGGCTCGCGGCCGCTTCCCCATGAACCCCAATGGCAGCGCGGGCGACATCGCGGGCATTTGCGACCCCACAGGCCGGGTCTTCGGGCTCATGCCCCACCCCGAGGGTTTCTATCGCCTGAGCCAGCACCCGGACTACACCCTGAGCCGGGAGAAGGCCCGCCGACGGGGCGGCGATCTGGCCCCCCTGGCCGCCGGGGACGGGCTCACCATGTTTGTCAACGCCGTGCAAGCGGCCAAGGATGCCCTGTGATGATCTCCGCCCGTTTGGACATAGCCGCTTTGAGCGAGGGCCAGCAGGTGGACGAGGTCTACCTGCTGATAAAGAAGCAGTTGGCCAGCACCAAGGGCGGCAAGCCCTATGGCGCGCTAAGGCTGGGCGACGCCAGCGGCGAGATCGAGGCCAAGCTCTGGGACCAGGCCGGGGAACTCCTGGCTCCCCTGGCCCCTGGCCAGGCGGTGCGGGTATCCGGCCGGGTGCAGGCCTACAACGGCCAGATGCAAATGGTGCTGTCCTCGCTGGCCAGCGAGCCGGGGGCCGACGCCGCCCAGTTTTTGCCCCGGAGCCCCTGCGACCCCGGCGAGCTCTGGCAGCGCCTGGCGGAGGTTAAGCAAGCGGTCAAGAACAGCCAGCTGCAACGGCTGCTGCGGGCCTTCTTCGGCAACCAGGAGCTGCGGCGGGCCTTTGAACTGGCGCCCGCGGCCAAAGCCGCCCACCATGCCTATGTCCACGGCTTGCTTGAGCATACCGTTAGCGTGGCCGGACTGGCCCGCCTGGCCGCCGGCCACTACCCCCACCTGGACGGCGACCTGCTCCTGACCGGAGCGCTTTTGCACGACATCGGCAAAGTGGAGGAGCTGACCCTGGGCCCGCCCCTGGACTACACCGACGCCGGCCGCCTGGAGGGCCATCTGGTGCTGGGCGCGCGTATGCTCGACGCCCGCCTGGCGGGGCTGAAGGGCTTTCCCGCCAGCGCGGCCGCCCATCTGCGGCATATGATATTAAGCCATCACGGCACCGAGGAGTTCGGCAGCCCGGTCAAGCCCAAGACCGCCGAGGCCCTGGTCCTGCACGCCGTGGACGACTTGGACGCCAAGACCATGATGATCAGGCAGGTGATTGAGACCCAGGGGAGTGGGGAGGTCCGCTGGAGCAACTTCAATCGCTTGCTTGAACGTCATGTGTTCACCGGGCCCTCGCCCTGGGACGAGGCGGAGCCTCTGGCCATTTCCCCCGCGAGCAGGACCGCCGCGGACGACCCGGAGGCCGAGGCCGCGCGCCGCGCCAAGCGTTGCTCGCCCACGCCCACCCTCTTCGACGCGCGCTCCCCGGAGGAGTCGGATTAGGAAATGACCAATCCGCCAGCCGCCTCCGCCGAGGCCCGCCGGGGTCTCTTCATCACCCTGGAGGGCGGCGAGGGCGCGGGCAAGTCCACCCAGCAGCGCCTGCTCTTCAACCGCCTGAAAAACCAGGGACATAAGGTCATCACCACCCGCGAGCCCGGCGGCACCGCTTTAGGCGTGGAGATTCGCGGCCTGCTCCTGGAGCTGCGCGAACAGCCCCCCACCCCCTGGGCAGAGCTGATGCTCTACCTGGCCGACCGCGCCCAGCACGTGGCCGAGGTCATCGCCCCGGCGCTCAAGCGCGGACAAACCGTGATCTGCGACCGCTTCATCGACTCCAGCGAGGTATACCAGGGCGTGGCCCGGGGCCTGGACCAAGCCCGGGTGCGCCAAATGAACCAGTGGGTCTGCGCGGGGGTCTGGCCCGATATGACCATCCTGTTGGACCTGGAGCCCGAGCTAGGATTAAAGCGTGCGCTTGAACGCCAGGGAATGCTGGGCCTGCCCCTGGACCGCCTGGAGGGCCTGGGCCTGGAGTTCCACCGCGCCTTGCGCCGGGGCTTCCTGGCCAGCGCCGCGGCCGAGCCCGCGCGCATCAAGGTCGTGGACGCCTCGGGCCGCGAGGAGCGGGTGGCCGAGGCGGTCTGGTCCATAGTAAAGCCATTGCTCGAAACAAGGGGCGGCCATGGCCTTTGAGGAGGTCCTGGGCCAGGAGCGCGCCCGCGCCCAGTTGGCCGACGAGCTGGCCGCCGGGCGGCTGGCCCACGCCTATCTTTTCGTGGGCCCCAAGGGCGTGGGACGGGGCTCCCTGGCGTGCGCCCTGTTCAAGGCCCTGAACTGCGAGGCCAACTCCGGCGGCGGCTCTCCCTCCCTCTTCGGCGGCCCAGCCCCGGCCGAGCCCGCGGCCCCCGGCGCCGCCTGCGGCGTCTGCCCCTCCTGCCGGCGCATAGCTCAGGGCCAGCACGAGGACCTGCTGATCCTGGCCCCTCCCCACGGCCAGGCCTCGGCCCAGATCAAGGTCGAGGAGGTGCGGGAGATGATCCGCACCCTGAGCTTTCCGCCCTTCGCCGGGGGCTGGCGGCTGGTGCTCATCCGCGATGCCGGGCAGATGAACCCCACCAGCGCCAATGTGCTCCTGAAGACCCTGGAGGAGCCCCCGCCCCGCAACCTCCTGGTGCTCACGGTGCAGGACCCGGCCGAGATTCTGCCCACCCTGGTCAGCCGCTGCCGGCGGGTGAATTTCACCCCCCTGGCCGATGAACTGGTGGCCTCGGAGCTGGGTCGGCGCGGCGTGGACCCCGAATCCGCCCGTCTGCGCGCCGCCTTGGGCGCGGGTTCCCTGGGCCGGGCCCTGGAGTTGGACCACCAGCGCCTGCGCGCTACATTAGAACAATTGCTGGAGCATATCGCCAGCCCGGCCGGTCCCAGCCAGGACTGGGCTTTCGCCGAGGACCTGGTCGCGCCCTTCAAGGGCGGAGAGCGCCTGGACCGCCAGGGCTTGGCCGGGCTGCTTGACCTTCTGGCCCACTACTACCGCGACCAGGCGGTGATCGCCGCCGGCCGCGCCCAGGCCGCCCTGCTGCCGCCACTGGCCCGGGGCCGGGCCCCGGAGATGGGCGCGGCCTTGAATGCCTTCAACCACCTGCGCCAAGCCCAGTCCCAAATCCTGGGCAACGCCTCGCCCGAGCTCTGCCTGGTGGTCCTGCTGGATTCCCTCCGCCGACTTGGCGCTTGAAGTCTGCGAAATGGCTGATATAATAGCCGCAAAGGCCAGCGGCCTCCTCTTTGCGGCGCCAAGCCGGAGCCCGGTTTTGGCAACAAGGCCGCTGCCAAATGCAGGTTCCCTCAACCAAGGCGGGGCACATGCCTAACGTGGTAGGGATTCGTTTCCAGCGCGGCTGCCGGGTCTACGACTTCGACGCCGGCCATTTCGTGCTCAACTCCGGGGATATGGTCATCGTGGACACCGAGCAGGGCCTGGCCTTGGGCCAAGTGGTGCGCGGCCCCTTCGCCATGGCCGAACCGCCGGCCCCCCAGGAAGAAGAGTCCCCCGGCCAGGCCGCAGAGCCCATGGCCGAGGATACGGCCCTGGTGGCCGGCGGCGAGCCGGCGGGCGAGGCGGAGGAGGAGCAGGCTCCCGAGCCGGCCCGCACCGCGCCCAGCCAGGCCGAGTCCGGCGAGACCGGCGGGGCGGCCCACTGCGAGCCCCTGCCGCGCGCGCCGCTCAAGTCCATCTACCGTCTGGCCACCCCCGAGGACCTGGCCCAGGCACAGTCCAACTCCCGCCTGGAGGCCGAGGCCTACGCCCACTGCCAGGAGCGCATCGCCGCGCGCAAGCTCGATATGAACCTGGTAAAGGTGGAGACCCTCTTCGACCGTTCCAAGATCATCTTCTACTTCACCGCCGAGGGTCGCCTGGACTTCCGCGAGCTGGTCAAGGACTTGGTGGCCCGCTTCCGCACCCGGGTGGAGCTAAGGCAGATCGGTGTGCGCCACGAGGCCAAGCTCCTGGGCGGCATCGGTTCCTGCGGCCGCGAACTCTGCTGCGCCACCTTTCTGAAGGACTTCGCGCCGGTGAGCGTCAAGATGGCCAAGGAGCAGAACCTCTCCCTGAACCCCACCAAGATCAGCGGCCTCTGCGGGCGGCTGATGTGCTGCCTCACCTACGAATACGAAACCTACCAGTTCCTGAAAAAGGACCTGCCCAAGCTGGGCAAAAAGGTGGTGCTGGGGCCCGATCTGGAGGCCAAGGTCATCCGCCAGAACGTGCTGGAGCGCAAGGTCACCCTGATCCTGCCCGACGGCCGCGAGGCCACCGTCACCCCCGAGGAAATGCCCAAGCTCGCCGAGGAATGGGCCAACCCCCCCGCCAGCCCCCGCCAGGGACGGGAGCGCCCCCAACAGCAATCCCAGCAGCCCGCCCCGGCCGCGGAGCATGGACCGGAAGGACCCACCAAGGGCGGATCGCGCAACCGCGGCCGCCGCCGCCGCCCACAGAAGGGACCCAGCGAGCGATGACCCAGACATTCTACGTCACCACCCCGATCTACTACGTCAACGCCGAGCCCCACCTGGGCCACGCCTACACCACCATCGTGGCCGACGCGGCGGCGCGCTTCCAGCGGCTCATGGGCCGCGAGGTGCGCTTCCAGACCGGCACCGACGAGCACGGCGACAAGATCGCCCAGGCCGCCGCCAAGGAGGGCATCGAGCCCCTGGCCTACGCCACCCGGATCAGCGACATGTTCCGCGCCACCTGGCCGGAGCTGAACATAGAACCCGACAACTTCATCCGCACCACCAGCGCCGAGCACGTGGCCGCGGTGCGGGCCATCCTGAAAAAGATTTATGCCGCCGGCGACATCTACCTGGGCTCCTACGGCGGCAACTACTGCGTGGGCTGCGAGCGCTTTCTGACCGACAAGGAGCTCGTTGACGGCAAGTGCCCGGACCACCACACCCCCACCCAGTTCATCGAGGAGGAGAACTACTTCTTCAAGATGAGCTCCTACCAGGAGGCCCTGGTCGCCCACATCCAGGCCAACCCAGATTTCATCAGGCCCGAGCGCTACAAAAACGAGGTGCTGGCCTTCCTCAAGGAGCCCCTGGAGGACCTGTGCATCAGCCGGCCCAAGAGCCGGCTCTCCTGGGGCATCGAGCTGCCCTTCGACGAACGCTTCGTCACCTACGTCTGGTTCGACGCGCTCATCAACTATATGACCGGCCTGGGCTGGCCCGATGGCCAGCTGTTCGCCCAATATTGGCCCGCGGCCCAGCACCTGATCGCCAAGGACATCTTGAAGCCCCACGGCATCTACTGGCCCACCATGCTCATGGCCCTGGCCCGCGCCGAGGGCGAGCCCGAGGGCGCCTATCTCTACCAACACCTGAACGTGCACGGCTATTGGAAGATAGGCGAGAGCAAGATGAGCAAGAGCCTGGGCAACGTGGTCAAGCCGCTTGCGCTGGCCAAGGTCTACGGCCCCGAGCCCTTCCGCTACTTCGTCCTGCGCGAGATGGCCTTCGGCCTGGACGCGGCCTTTTCCGAGGAGGCCCTGGTGGGCCGCTACAACTCCGACCTGGCCAACGACCTGGGCAACCTCTTCTCCCGCGTCATGAACATGCTGCATCAATACCGGGGCGGCGTGGTGCCCGAGCCCCCGCCGGATTTTCAGGAGAAGCCGGTTGATTTCGATGCGCCCGCAACTGGCGTGTTTAGCGCTGCGGCCCATCAGCATTGTGTGGCTAGGGAAACCGCCACGGCCTACGAGAAGGAAATGGAGGAGTTTTCCTTCCATCTGGGGCTGGCGTGGGTTTGGGACCTCATCAGCGCGGCTAACAAGTACGTGGTGCGCAAGGAGCCCTGGGCCCTGGCCAAGGACCCCGCCAAGGCCCAGGAATTGGACGGGGTGCTCAGCCGCCTTTGTCAGGCTCT
>JAJZPI010000132.1 GCA_021811275.1 Deltaproteobacteria bacterium | reverse complement strand
GACGCCGGCGGGGCACCGGCTGCCCATTCCTCTGTTTGATCATGGATCACCTCTCCAGCGAAAATTACTCGCTTACCAAGGTGTCCGCAAAACCTGGGCAGGATCACTTCGGTCAGGGCCATCCTGGTCAACGAGAAGTATGCAGGCCAGTGGTTCTGGAACAAGACCCGCTGGGTGAAGTACCCCGGCAGCAACAAGAGGAAACGACTGCCCCGCCCCCCGGAGGAGTGGATCGGGGCGGTACGGGAGGACCTGCGCATCATCGAGCAGGACCTTTGGGAAAGAGCCCGCCTCCATCAGGATGAGGTGGCCGAGGCCTACCGGCGCGGCCCTGCCGGCGCCCTGGCGGGCCAAAAGAGGATGACGGCCTACTCCCGACATGTTTTGTCGGGCCTCCTACGTTGCGGCGTATGCGGCGGAAACATGATCGTGACCGGGCGGGACCATTACGCCTGCTCCAACCACCGCAACAAGGGCGATTCGGTATGCCCCAACTCCCACGGGGTGAGACGTTCCACGCTGGAGACCAGGGTTATCGCAGCCCTGCGGAAGCAGGTGCTGGACGAGCGAGCTGCAGAGGCCATAGTGGAGCGGGCCTTGGCCCAGATCAGGGCGGCTGACGGCGGTGCGGCCCGCCTTGATACGCTGCAGGAAGAGGAGAAGGAAACCCAAACCAGAATCGAAAACCTTGTCGATTATATCGCCAGGGGCCAGCAGTCCCAGGCGGTGTCGGAGGCCTTGCGCCAGGCTGAGGCTTGCTTGGCCCGCCTGAGGGCGGAAAAGGAAGCCATTTCGAATCGCGCGGATTCTTTCCGGGCCCCGAGCCCCGCGGAACTCAGGCGGCGGTTGGAGGATTTTCGGGGGGTGCTTGCCGCGGACGCCACCTTGGCGCGCGGGGCGCTGCATGCCTTGGTCGACCGGATAACGATTTTGCCCGCCAATGATAACGGCGCGGAAGGCCAGGCAAAAATACAGGGCGACCTAATGGCCGCCCTGTCTACTGCCGGTGGTAGCGGGGACAGGATTTGAACCTGTGACCTTCGGGTTATGAGCCCGACGAGCTACCGAACTGCTCCACCCCGCGTCAATGTGCTCGAAACATAACGTATAACCAGATGCCTGTCAACCCACCCCCAGCTGAAGTGGCCGGGGGATCCCACCCGCCGTTGACAACCCTAATACCCTATGCCATATTAGCCAACTGTCGGCTTGAACTAAAATGGACAGGAAAATGAACCAGCTACGCCAAACGGATTCCGAGATTGCCGAACTGCTCGCCTTGGAGGCCCAGCGCCAGACCATGGTGCTGCGGATGATACCCTCCGAGAACTACACCTCCTCGGCCGTGATGCAGGCCACCGGGTCCTGTTTGACCAACAAATACTCCGAGGGCTACGCCCACCGCCGCTATTATCAGGGTCAGGAATTGATCGACAAGGTCGAGGACATCGCTGTGGCCCGGGCCCGAAAGCTTTTCGGCGCCGAGCACGCCAACGTGCAGCCCTATTCTGGCAGCCCGGCCAACATGGCCGCCTATCTGGCCTTGGTCAAGCCCGGCGACCGGGTGTTGGGCATGGACTTGGCCGCCGGCGGTCACCTCACCCACGGGGCAAAGGTCAGCTTCTCGGGCAAGTTCTACCAGGTGCGCCACTACGGCCTGAATCCGGACACCCAGCGTGTGGATTACGACCAGGTACGCCGGATGGCCAAGGAGTTCCAGCCCAAGATGATCTTCACCGGGGCTTCGTCCTATCCCCGGATTCTCGACTTCGCCATCTTCCGCCAGATCGCCGACGAGGTGGGGGCCTTCCTGGTCGCGGACATCAGCCACATCTCGGGCTTGTGCGTTTCCGGCGATCATCCTCATCCGCTGCCCCACGCCGACGTGGTCACTACCACGACCCACAAGTTGCTGAGGGGTCCCCGCGGGGGCATGATCCTCTGCCGGGCCAGTCTCGGTCCCGCGGTGGACAAGGCCGTGTTCCCTGGGGTGCAGGGCGGTCCCCACAACCACATCACCGCAGCCATCGCCGTGGCCCTCAAGGAGGCCGACTCCCCTGAGTTCAAGGAGTACTGCCATCAGGTGGTTAGAAACGCCAAGGCCTTGGCGCAGGGCCTGCGGGAAGGTGGGTTCAAGCTGGTTACCGGCGGTACCGACAACCACTTGGTGCTCATGGATGTCACCCCCCTGGGCCAAACCGGCAAGACCCTGGCCCAGACCCTGGAAAAAGCCGGTATAGTTAGCAACTACAATAAGATTCCATTTGACACCCGTCCGGCGGAAGACCCCAGCGGCGTTCGCCTGGGCACCCCGGCTCTCACCACCCGGGGCATGCGTGAAGGGGAAATGGCCAGAATTGCCCAACTGATCGCCACCGTAGCCCGCGAGGCCGATCAGCCCTCTACCCTGGAGCGGGTCCGCCGCGAAGTTATCGAGATGTGCGGCGCCTTCCCGGCACCGGGGATTTCTGTTTCAGTGGTAAAATTATTTGAACTGATTATTTATACAAAAAATCAGTTAGTTATCCTTAAAACGCCCCGCTCATGTCGCCCTCCGGTTCAAAAGTTTGAACCGGAGGGCGTAAAACACTTCCGAACCCGAAGCCGGCCTCTTCAGCTCAACCAACTAAAATTGTTATGATTAATATCAGGTGACCCGGGCATCGTGGGGGTTGGCATCCAACTTGCTGATAGAAAAGACAACCAGCTTCTCAAAAAACCCTTTTCTCCTTTTCTAAGGCTCGCCGGGCACCCCAGCCCGGCGATCTTTTTTTGGGCCGGCTTTTTCACGCCAGCAGCGCCCTGCGGTGAATCTAAAGCCACCCGCGCTCATACCAATTGGAGTTCAAACGGGGAGTTTGAGCGCTAATTTGGTATGTGGGCCAAGGATGGCCCGCCGAGCGCGCAAGCACTCGCAAGGCAAAGCAAAACCACGCTTTGGCCCTGCCTGATCGGTGATCAAAGCCATGGATGGCCTTGATCGCATATTTAGTATCAGTAGCCTAGTTTGCGCAGGCCCTTGTCCTGGCGGGACCACTTGGGCTCCACCCGGACGAAGAGATCGAGGTAGACGGGACCGCCCAGCAGGCGCTCCATGTCCAGGCGGGCGGCGGTGCCGATCTTCTTGAGCATGGCCCCGCCCCGGCCGATGACGATGGCCTTCTGCCCGGGCCGTTCCACGTGGATGGTCGCGGTGATGGCCGTGGACTGGCCTTGGTTGGCCGGCTCCAGGAACTCGTCCACCGTCACCGCCACCGCATAGGGAAGCTCGCGTTCGGTCAGGCGGAAGACTTTCTCCCGGATCAACTCGGCCACCAGGAAGCGCTCGCTCAAGTCGGTGATGACGTCGGGCTGGAAAAAGGGCTCGCCTTCGGGCAGCAACGCCAGCAGTTCAGCCAGCACCCGTTCGCAGCCGTCGCCCTTGAGGGCGCTGATGGGCGCCAGGGCGGACCATTTCCCCCAGCCCGCGGCCTGTTCCAGCAGCGGCAGCAATTCCTGCTTGCGCGGCAGCAGGTCTATCTTGTTCAGGGCCAACACCACCGGCTTGCCCCCCCGCGCCACGATCTCGGCCACCTTGGCCCCGGCCTCCATGCCCGCGCGTGAGGCCTCGACCATGAAGAGCACGGCATCCACCTCCTCCAGGGTCGCCAGGGCGGTGTCCACCATGACCTTGTTCAGGGCGCGCCGAGGCACGTGAAGGCCGGGGGTGTCGAAGAACACCACCTGCGCCTCGGCCTCGTTGTAGACTCCCAAGAGGCGGTGCCGGGTGGTCTGGGGTTTGTCGCTGGTGATGGCGAGCTTGAAACCCAGGACCTGGTTCATGAAGGTCGATTTGCCCGCGTTGGGCGCTCCGGCGATGGCGACGACGCCGCTTTTCATGCTCGGTTTCCCCTGGTGGTTTTAGGCGCGGCGGCTGGGGCCTGGCACCGCATCGGCACTTGTCCGGGCCTCCAACCCGACTCTGACCCTACCATACACCATGGCAGGGGCCTGACAAGACTGGCGGCCGAGACCGCCCCGGACTCGGGCGGCTCTCGAGGTCCACGTGGTCCGCCATGTGGTCCGCCCTTGGCCCGGGGCTGGTTTTGGGGTACAAGTTGGGGTGTGGGACGCCAGGGCCTGTCCATCCTGTCCATCGTCCCTGGGGAACCGACCGTATGAACGAGGACATCCTGCGAGAAATGGGCTTTGATCCCCTGACCCTGGCCGACCGGGCCCTGGTCACGGGCTTTTTGCGCGCCGATCCGCCGGAAACCTCGGAGCTTACTTTCACAAACCTTTACATGTGGCGGCAATACTACCGGCCCTGGCTGAAGACCGAAGCCGGCTGCCTGCTCATCATAGCCAACATCGAGGGGCGGGAGCCCTTCGGCCTGCCGCCCATCTGCCAGGGAGGTCAGACCCCAGGCGACCGGGGCCGAGCCCTGGCGGCCCTCATGGGCCACCTTGGCCGCCTGACCGCCGGGCCCATGGTCTGCCGGACCGGGGCCGGCTTCGTGGAGCAGGTGGTGGACCGGGACCGCTACGAGGCCGTGCTGGACCGCGATCAAAGCGACTACGTCTACTTGACCGCCGAGCTGATAAGCCTCTCGGGCAACCGCTTCCACCGCAAAAAGAACCACCTCAACAGGTTTCTCAAGACCTACGCCCACGAATACCGCCCCCTGGACCGGGAGCTGGTGGGCCGGGTGCTGGCCATGCAGCAGGATTGGTGCAGGCTTAGGGACTGCGCCAGCGACCAGAGCCTGGCGGGCGAGGATCAGGCCATCTACGAGGCGCTGAGCAAGTTCGGGGAGTTGGACTACACGGGCGGGGCCATAATCCTGGGGGGCAAGGTTGAGGCCTTCTCCCTGGGCGAAATGCTCAACCCTGGTACCGCGGTAATCCACATCGAGAAGGCCAACCCGGACATAAACGGTCTCTACGCCGCCATGAACCAGATGTTCGCCGCCCGGGCCTGGGCGCATTGCCGATTCATCAACCGCGAGCAGGACCTGGGGCTGGAGGGCCTGCGCGCGGCCAAGGAGTCCTACAACCCCCACCATCTGGTGGACAAGTTCGTCATAACGCCTAGATAGATTTGAGGAGCGCACCCCGTCATGCGACCCTATCAACAACGCCTGGCCGGCCTTCTGGCCGAGAGCGGGGCCCTGTTTTTCCGCGATGGCCTGCGCCTCAAGGACGGCCGCCCCACCCCCTACTTCGTGAACCTGGGGGTCTTCCGCACCGGCCGCCTGGCCTTGGAGCTGGGCCGCTGCTTCGCCGAGTGGATGGTGGAGCGGGGCTTGCACCGCGAGGTGGACGTGCTGTTGGGGCCTTCCTACAAGGGCAGCGCCATCGCCCAGGCCGCGGCCATCGCCCTCTATGAGCGCCAGGGCGCGGATCTGGCCTTCGACTACGACCGCAAGGAGGCCAAGACCCATGGCGAGGCCTCTGGCCAGGGCAACATGTTCGTGACCGGGGCCCTCACCGACGGCGCTCGGGTGCTCATCATCGACGACGTGGGAACCTCCATGGCCACCAAGGTCGACCTCCTGGACAAGCTGAAAGCCGATGAGGAGCGGCGGGGCATCAAGCTCGACATCAAGGGCGTGGCCCTGGCCGTGGACCGCGAGCAGACCCAGGCCGTCTATGACGGCCAGGGCCGGGTGGTGGAAGGAGCGCGCGGGGCCGACGCCCTGGCCGCCTTCACGGCGGGGACCGGGCTTCCCGTTTGGCCCCTGTTGGGTATCCGCACGGCCATGTCGGCGCTTTTGGAAAGCGGCGCCCCGGTCATGGTGGGAGGCGAGCGGCGGCCCCTGGATGAAAACTTGATGGCCAGGGTGCGCGACTACCTGGCGGTCTACGGCCGGGAGGTGCTGGCGTGAAGCGGGCGCTAGTCGCTCCCCTGCTCAGCGCCTTCATGCCGGGCATGGGCCAGATCGTAAACCGCCAGCCGGTCAAGGGCGGGCTCATGGTGGCGGGGGTGAGCCTCCTGTTCGTGCTGACCCTGGGGCTCACCTTCTACAAGGTCAGCCAGGCCATCATGGCCATGGGCGAGCCCGACCCGGCCATCGACAAGTGGGCGGCGCTCAACTTGCAGCTGGTGGCCCAGGGCATGGGCTGGCTGCTGGTCATGCTTGGGCTCTACGTGGTGATACTGATCTGGGCGGTGGTGGACGCCTGGCGCTGGGGCCGGGTGCGCGACGTCGAGCAGGGGGACAAAAGCTGATGCGCTCGCTGGTCCTGGATGAGTTGATGCGCGCCGACGTGCGCAAGCTGGCCGAGCACCTGGGGCAAAGCCTGACCCCCTCGGCCATGGAGGGGGTCTACTGGATGGAGCTGCCCCCGGACTTGCTGACCGGCGAGCAACTTGAGCACAAGCAGTGCGGCCCGCACCGGGTGGCCCTGGTGCTGGAGGAGGAGTCCTTGCGCCTGGAGCTTCTGGTGCGCGCCCAGGACAGCCTGCGCTGCTCCTGCACGGCCTACGCCACCCCCGCCCAGCGCGCGTTTCTGATAGGCTATATGGACCGGCTCATCGAGGAACTGGGGATACGCACCTAAGCCCCCGGAGGGAGGATCCTTGGCCGATAATCCGGGTCCAGACCAGCCGCCCGACGCCGGCTCGGTGGGCATCAACGCCCAGAGCCTCTACTGCCCGGTCTGCCGGCAGGCCCAGCCGGTGCGCTCCAAGCTCCTGCTGGTGCTGCCGGTGGGGGAGAAGTTCGGCTACTACTGCGCGGTCTGCGGGGCGGAGCTGGGGGCCAAGCTTGAAAAAAGCCAGGCTGCGGGCCATTAGAGGCGCGAGGCTAACATCCCGGCCCGCCATTGACTTTGACTCGCCGGGCTGGTACTTAGCAGGACAAACGCCCATCGCGTGGCTGGTAATCTCCCGGCCGCGCCCACATTTTCACGGGACGCTGACCATATGAACCAGTTGCAGCCCAGGGCCACCAGGGCCCTGATCACCGGCGGGGCCGGCTTCATCGGCTCCCACCTTTCCGAATATCTCCTGGATCAGGGTCAGGAGGTCCACGTGGTGGACGACCTGTCCACCGGCAGCATCGAGAACATCGACGGACTGCGCGGCCGCGCCGGCTTCGGCCACACCATCGCCGACGTGCGCGAGGAGCCCCTCCTGGCCGAGCTGGTGGACCGGGCCGACGTGGTCTATCACCTGGCCGCCGCCGTGGGCGTGCGGCTGATCGTGGAAAACCCGGTGCGCACCATCGAAACCAACATCGGCTGCACCGAGGTCGTGCTCAAGATGGCCAACAAGAAGCGCAAGAAGGTGGTCATCGCCTCCACCAGCGAGGTCTACGGCAAGAACGACGCCGTGCCCTTCCAGGAGGACCACGACCTGGTCATGGGCCCCACCAGCAAGGCGCGCTGGTCCTACGCCTGCAGCAAGGCCATCGACGAGTTCCTGGCCCTGGCCTATCAGCGGGCCCGGGGCCTGCCCGTGGTCATCGCCAGGCTATTCAACACCGTGGGCCCGCGCCAGACCGGCCGCTATGGCATGGTCCTGCCCACCTTCGTGCGCCAAGCGCTCATGGGCCAGCCCATCACCGTCTTCGGCGACGGCAACCAGAGCCGCTGCTTCTCCTATGTGGGCGAGGTGGTCAAGGCCCTGGCCGCCCTGGCCGAGTGCCCGGAGGCGGTGGGACAGGTGGTCAACGTGGGAGGCCGCGAGGAGATCACCATCGCCGGCTTGGCCGAGTTGGTCAAAAAACTCACCGGCTCCACCTCGGCCATCGTCAAGGTGCCCTACGACCAGGCCTACGAGGAGGGCTTCGAGGACATGGCCCGCCGGCTGCCGGACGTGAGCAAGCTCGAGCGCCTGGTGGGCTTCAGCCCCGCCATGGACATCGGCGCCATCGTGGAGTCGGTGGTGGCCGACTTCCGGGAGCGCTAAAGGCCCCTTTAAAGCCATGGGCAGGCCATGAAGCCGCTCCAAGCATTTCTGCTGGCCCTGATCCTGGCCGCCGCCGCCACCCCCGTGGTCATCTGGCTGGCCCGGCGCATGGGCTGGGTGGTGGCCCCCCGCGAGGACCGCTGGCACAAGAAGCCCACCGCTGTCTATGGCGGCGTGGCCATCTTCCTGGCATATCTGATCGGCTTTTTGATCATGGGCCCGCATCAGCGGCTCTACTGGGTTTTTTTGGCCTGCTCCGGGGCCATGTTCGCCATCGGCCTCTGGGACGACGCCCTGGAACTCAAGCCCCAGGTCAAGTTCCTCTGCCAGCTCATCGTGGCCATCGTGGCCGTCAGCCAGGGCCTCACCCTGGGCAAGCACATCATCCCCTGGGCCTGGCTGTCCGTGCCCATCACCGTGCTCTGGCTGGTGGGAGTCACCAACGCCGTCAACATCCTGGACAACATGGACGGCCTCAGTTCCGGGGTGGTGCTGGCGGCCGGTTCGGTTATGGCCCTGGACGCCTGGATCACCGGCTCGCCGGCCACGGGCCTGGCCCCGGCCATGCTGGCCGGCGCGGCCCTGGGCTTTTTCATCTATAATTTCAACCCCGCCAAGATATTCATGGGCGACTGCGGCTCGCTCTTTTTGGGCTTCACCCTGGCCGCCTCGGCGGTGCTGGCCGCCAACACCGCCGCCGGGGCCAGCCATCTGGCCATGGCGCTCCTGGTGCCCCTGGGCGCGCTGGTGGTGCCCCTGTTCGACACCACCCTGGTCTCTTTCCAGCGCACCACCCACGGCCGCTCCATCGCCCAGGGCGGACGCGACCACAGCAGCCACCGCCTGGTCTTCCTGGGGCTCTCCGAAAAGCGGGCGGTGCTGACCCTGCTCTTCATAAGTCTGGCCTTCGGCCTGGGCTCCCTGCTGCTGAGCCACCTGGCCAGCCCCCTGGTCGCGGCGGTGGTGGTGGCGCTGTTGATCGTGGCGCTGGCCTTCTTCGGGGTGCACCTGAGCGATGTCAAGGTCTACGAGGACGGCTCCCGCCGCGGCTGGATGGAAAAGAGCCCTCTTTTGGGGCGGGTGCTCCTGTTCAAGAAGCAGATATTGCAGATCGTGGCCGACGTGGTGCTTTTGTCGGCGGCCTACTCCGCGGCCTGGCTGCTCAGGTTCGAGGGGCGCGTCACCGATTACGAGCTGACGCTCCTGGGCCAGTCGCTGCCCTGGCTTTTGGGGGCCAAGTTGGGCTGCTTCTGGTTTTTCGGGCTCTACCGCGGCGAGTGGCGCTATCTGTCCGTGCACGACCTGCTGCAGATCGCCAAGGGTTGCCTGGCCGGCTCGGTCCTGACCGCACTCCTGTTCATATGGCTCTACGGCTTCCGGGGCTATTCGCGGGCGGCCATGGTCATCGACCTCATGCTCTGCTACCTGTTTGTGGCCGGCTCCCGGGGCCTGGTGCGCATCTTTCGCGAGAAGGTCCGCGGCAGCGGTGGCGTCCCCTGCCTGATCCTGGGCGCGGGCGACGGCGGCGACCTTCTTATGCGGGAGCTGCGCAACAACGCCTCGTTGCCCTACAAGCCCCTGGGCTTCATCGACGACGATCAGGCCAAGCAGGGCCACGTCATTCACGGCATCAAGGTGTTGGGAACCCGTCAGGATCTGGCCGCGCTCATTGAAAATCTCAAGATACAGCGGGTGTTCATCTCCATCCTTTCCGCCCCTGACCAGCGTTTCGAGGACGTCTTCGAGGTCTGCGCGGCCCACGGCATCCAGTGCACCCGCATCCAGCCCATCATCAAGATCGATTAGACGAGAAAAGGAAGGGTCAGCGCTCCAGCAGGCCCAGCAGGGCCTGTTCGGTGGCCCGCACCATGCGCTCCAGGGAGAAATTGTCCACCACGCGGGCGCGCAGGCGGCGGCCCAGGGCGGCCCGTTCCTCGGGCGGCTGGGCCAGGAGTTGCTGGGCGCGGGCGGCCAGGGTCGAGGGCTGGCCGGGCGGGACCACCAGGCCTGGATCGCCCGCCACCCAGGCGGCATCGCCCACGTCGGTGACCAGGCAGGGCCGCTGGCAGGCCATGGCCTCGCCCACCACGTTGGGGAATCCCTCGCCGAAGGCCGAGGAGAGCAGGCAAAGGTCCAGGGCGTTCATGATGCCCGGCACGTCGGTCTGCGGCCCGGCCCAGATCAGCGCCCGCTCCAGGCCCATTTCGCGGCCCATAGAGTAAAGCTCGGCGGCGTAGCCCTCCGGACCCCCGCCCACCACCACGAAGCGCAGGCCGGGCCTTGCCGCCTGCATCTGGGCAGCCGTTTTCAGAAATGTGGGCAGGTCTTTCATGGGGTCCAGCCTGGCCACCAGGCCCACCAGGTCGTCATCCTCGGCAACACCCCAGCGGGCCCGCCAAGCTTGGCCGGCTTGCAAATCCAGTTTGAAGAGGGCGGTGTCTATGCCGTTGGGGATCACGGTCATGCGCGCGGCCGGAAGTCCGCGCCGCCTTTGGTGCTCGGCCCCGGCGCGGGAATTGACGATGATAAGGCGGGCGCCAAAGGCCGAAACCTTGAGCAGGCCGTGGGCCAGGCGGGCGAACCAGTCGTAACGGGTCAGGTCCATGTCGCTGGCCCGCACCCCCCAGACCACCTTGACCCCGGGCAGGAGGGGGCGCAGCCAGGAGGCGGCCAGGTTGGGGGTGTCCAGGAAGCTGTAAAGGATCTGGGGTCGGGTGCTCCGGATCAGGCCCAGGAGGCGCCAGGCGAAGCCCGCCAGGTCCCAGCGGCCGCGCTTGCCAGGGCAGAGCACCGGCACCCCGGCCTGGTCCAGCAAGGACTTGAGCGCGCCGCCGGAGTAGAAGCTCACCACGCTCACTTCGTGCCCGCGGGCCTTGAGCCCTGCGGCCAGCAAACATAGCTGGCGCTCGGCGCCGCCCTGGTCCAGGCCGCGGGAGAGCAGGGTGATGTTCATCGCGGGCCTCCGCCCTGAGCCGCCTGGTTGTGCTCCAGCCAGACCTGGAACATGAGCACGTCCCAAAGATAGTAGTGCCAGGCGCGCCGTCCGCTCAAATGCTCGGCCCACATGCGCCGGAGGGGACCGGGGGTGAAGAAGCCCTCGCGCTTGAGTCGGCCTTCGTCGAGCAGGGCCTCGGCCCAGTCCTTGAGTGGACCGCGCAGCCAATGCTCCAGGGGAACCCCGAAGCCCATCTTGGGCCGCTCGATGATGGACTTGGGCACGTACTTGTAGAGCACCCGGCGCAAGAGGTGCTTGCCCTCCTGGCCGCGTGCCTTCAGGTTCATGGGCAGACGCCAGGCCA
>JAJZPI010000131.1 GCA_021811275.1 Deltaproteobacteria bacterium | reverse complement strand
CCGCCCAGCACCAGGGCCACCCCCTGGTGGGCGGCGCCCCCGGCCAAGGCGTCCAGGCGCGACCGCTCCACCCGGCGCACCTTGATGCCGGTCTGGCGGGCCTGATCCTCCAGGCGTCCCAAGGCCGGTGAACGCTCGGAGGCGGCCAACAGGAGTTCCTGGGCCAGTTGGGGGGTGGAGTTTAGGGCCTCGGCCACCGCGTGCCGCCCTACGATCACCTGGAGCTGATCCTGGCTCACGCTAGACGCCCCATGCGCCGCGCAGGCTTTCCCAGGTCCGCGCCAGGCGCAGGCCCTCGGCGCGGACGATGGCCGCCAAATCGTCCACCGCGCGCTCCACCTGGTCGTTGATGACCAGGTGGGTGAAGTGTCCGGCCTGCTCAAGCTCCCGGGCGGCGCCTTTCAGGCGCAGGCCGATGGTGGCCTCGTCCTCGGTGCCGCGCCCGCGCAGGCGCCGTTCGAGCTCCGCACGCGAGGGCGGGAGCAGGAAGACCAGCACCGCCTGGGGAAAACGCTTTTTGATCTGCGCTGCGCCGGCGACGTCAATCTCCAGGAGGATGTCCCGGCCCGTCTCCAGGGACTGGGCCACCACCTTGGCCGAGGTGCCGTAGAGATTGCCGAAAACCTCGGCATGCTCCACCATCTCTCCGGCCCGCACCCGGTCCAGGAAGTCGTCCCTGGTCACGAAGTGGTAGTGCTCACCATCGACCTCGCCCGGCCGGGGCGCGCGGGTGGTGAGGCTGACCGAGTAGCCTAGTTCGGGCTGGCGCGCGCGCAGGGCCGCGACCACCGTGGATTTGCCTGCGCCGGAAGGGGCCGAGACCACGAAGACCTGGCCGGCGCTCACGGCTGCTCCCCCTCTTCGGCCAGGGAGATGCCCTGATCCTCGAAGGTGGTTTGCTCGTAGCGCTGGGCCATGGTCTCGGACTGGATAGCGCTCAGGATGACGTGACCGGAGTCGGTGACGATGATGGAGCGGGTACGCCGGCCTTGGGTGGCGTCCACCAGACGTTTGGCCTCGCGGGCCTCTTCGCGCAGACGCTTCATGGGCGAACTGGTGGGGTTGACGATGGCCACCACCCGACGGGCCACCACTGAGTTGCCGAAGCCTATGTTCAAGAGCTTGCCGGCCATGGCCGCACCTTCCCTTTTTCAACAAGCCCTAAACGGGAGCGCGCAAGCTTTTTTGAAAGCACAGCCTCCCCTACCCGCCTTTGGTGGCCCAGGCGCCCGGCCTATTCGATGTTCTGGATCTGCTCGCGCACCCGCTCCAGTTCGGCCTTGATCTCCACGATGTGCTGGGCCATGTCTGCATCCGGGCTCTTGCTGCCCATGGTGTTGGCTTCGCGGTTCAGTTCCTGAATGAGGAAGTCCAGCTTGCGCCCCACCGCTTCTTCCGCTTGCAGGAAGGCGCGGAACTGCTCGATGTGGCTGGCCGCCCGCACCGCCTCCTCGGTGATGTCGCAGCGGTCGGCCATCACCGCCACCTCCAAGGCCAGGCGCTGGGGGTCTGGCTGGGGGTCTTCCATGATCTTGGCGATGCGCTCTTGCAGACGCTGCCGGTAGTTCTCCACCAGCTCGGGCGAGCGCCCTCCCACCTCTTTGAACAACCGCTCCAGCCTGTCCAGGCGCTCGCCCAGGTCCTGGGCCAGGGCCGCGCCCTCGGCGGCGCGCATGGCCTCCGCCTCGTCCAGGGCCCCTGCCAGGGCCGGCTCCAGGGCGGCCCACAGCTCGTCCAGACTGGCGGCGTTCTCCTCGGCCAGCACCAGGTCCCGATTGGCCAGGAAGGGAGCCAATCCGGGGTCGGTCTCCACTCCCAGTTCCCGCTTGAGTTCCTCGAGCACCCGGCGGTACTCCTTGACCAGGCCCTTGTTGAGCACCAGGCGCGGCGGGGCGGAGGTTACGCCCGATGAGGTCACGGTGAGATTCACCCGGCCGCGGGTAAGGCGCTGGCCCAGATACTTCTTGATGCGGTCCTCCAGGCCCATCAGGCCGGGAGGCAGGCGCAGGTGGTGGTCGAGGTATCTGGAATTGACCGTGCGCAGTTCCACGTGCCAGCTGCCGCCTTCCGGCGTGGGGGATTGGCCCCGGCCATAGGCCGTCATGGATTTGAGCAAGCTGTCCCTCCTTGATCCGGCGTCCGTTTCATCTCCCAAAGGCAGCGGCGGCGCAGGTTATTTAAAAGCGTTCTGATCTCCTGGCCGGCGTAATCCGGATAGGTCCAGGGCAGAGGCTGAAAACCGCCCTCCTGAAAGACCAGGGTGGGTTCCGCCCACAATCCGGGACCGATGGCCACCCGGTGGGGCCGTTCCTTGTGGGAGGCCAGGGTCAGCCCGCCGGCGCTCAAAAGGCCCGGGTCTATGTTTACCTGGCGGCGGCCCTCTGGGGCAAGCTCAGTTTCCAGCGCCAGGCACCTGCTCTTGATTTCTGCCAAGCGCCAGGGCTGTACCAGCCGGTTGAAAAGCGCCAATCGACGGTTCAGTGGAGCGCCCATCTCCCGGTCGTAATAATGGCTATGGTCGAAGGGCAGCGGAGCGGAGAGAAAGGCCGGCGGCCCCAGGAGGTCCGCCAGCCGCGCCAGGGCCAGGGTGCGAGGCGGTTCGGCCCCGGCCAGCAGGCTGACCATCACCATGGCTGAGGCCGCGAAAACGGGCATGGCCTTCCGTCCACGGGCGGCGCGGCCGCCCTTCCCGAGCGCTAGGGCCGACCGACGCTATGGTAGGTGAAGCCCTCCTCGCGCACCCGGCCGGGGTTGTAGACATTGCGCAGGTCGACCACCACCCTGCCCTTCATGGTCTGACGCAGGCGACCCCAATCCAGGTTGCGGAACTGATTCCACTCGGTCATGAGGATCAGGGCGTCAGCCGCCTGGGCCGCGTCATAGGCGTCATGGCAGCAGACCAGGCCGGGCATCAGCCTGGACGCCTCCTGGGCCCCGGCAGGGTCGAAGGCGCGCACCGTGGCGCCGCCGGCCATGAGGGGCGGCAGGATGTCCAGGCTGGGAGCGTCGCGCATGTCATCGGTGTTGGGCTTGAAGGTCAGCCCCAGCACGCCCAGGGACTTGCCCGCCGCCGAGCCGCCCAGGGCGGCCAGTATCTTTTCGAGCATGCGCCGGCGCTGGTCGTGGTTGACCTCCATCACCGCCTCGACGATGCGGAAGTTGTAGCCTTTTTCCCTGGCCAGGGTGGCGATGGCCGCCGTATCCTTGGGGAAGCAGGAGCCGCCGAAGCCGGGCCCGGCGTGCAGGAACTTGGAGCCGATGCGCTGGTCGAGGCCCATGCCCCTGGCCACCTGGTTCACATCCGCCCCCACCAGCTCGCAGATGTTGGCCATCTCGTTGATGAAGCTGATTTTGGTGGCCAAGAAGGCGTTGGAGGCGTACTTGATCATCTCGGCGGTCTCCACCGAGGTGATCACAAAGGGCGTCTCGATGAGGTACAGCGGTGCGTAGAGGTCCTTCATGATGGCCTTGGCCTGATCGGTCCCGGCGCCGATCACCACCCGGTTGGGACGCATGAAGTCCTCGATGGCCGAGCCCTCGCGCAGGAATTCCGGATTGCTGGCCACGTCGAAGTTGATGGGGCTGGCCTGGTTGGCGCGGATGATCTCGGCCACCTTCTGACCGGTGCCCACCGGGACCGTGGACTTGGTCACCACCACCTTGTAATCCTTCATGGTCTGGCCGATGGCCTTGGCCACTTCCCAGACATAGGTCAGGTCTGCGGAACCGTCATTGCCCTGGGGCGTGCCCACGGCGATGAAGACCACCAGGGCCTGGGACACGCCTTCATCCAGCTTGGTGGTGAAACTGAGCCTGCCCTCGCGCAGGTTCTTGACCACCAGCTCTTCCAGGCCGGGCTCATAGATGGGCACTTTGCCCGCCTTGAGCCCCTCGATCTTGCCCTCGTCGTTGTCGACGCAGGTCACGTTGAGGCCCAATTCGGCAAAACAGGTCCCGGTGACCAGACCCACGTATCCAACGCCTACCACACAGATATGCATCGAAAGCTCCCTAAGCGTCTTGGCGGTCCAGGGCCTTGTTGAGCAGCGCCCGGCCCCCCAGGGCCAAGCCGGCGAGCAGCCAAAAGAGTTGGCTGCCGTCGTCGGCGAAAAAGTCGTCAAAGAAGTTGCGGGCGGCGAAGCCGATCACCATGATGGCGGTGGCCGCCCCGAACAGATGCAAGGCGTCTTCTCGGCCGGGGGGCGAGCGAGGCCAGAGCAGGGCCACCAGGCTTGCCATGACCCAAATTATGGCCGCCAGGCCTTGCAGGCCCAGTTGCAGGGCCAGATCGAAAAACATGTTATGGGCGTGCCAGAGCAGCGGCTGGTGGGTTTCACGAAACTCGCGGAAGGCCTTGGAAAAGCTGTGCCGGCCCAGGCCGATCCCCCGCCAGGGATGGTCGGCCAGTTCGTCGATGGAGTGGCTCCACAAGCTGAAGAGGTCGCCGGCGGTGCCGCCTACGGTTTCCGGTTCGTAGAAAAGTTTGGCCCAGCGCTCGCCATGGCTGGAGCCGGGCACCATGAAAAGCCCTCCCAACAGAAGCAGCACGGCCAGAACCGCCAGGAGGGCGTTGCGCAGCCGGTGCCGGCCCAGGACCAGGAAGCACAGCGCCAGCTCGCAGACCATGCCCAGCCAAGTGGCGCGGCTGTAGGTCAGGTAGGCCGAGGCCGCCGCCAGGGGGATCAGGGCCAGGAGCCATATCCGCCAGCGGCCGTCCGCGAAGGCCAGTGGCGCCAACAGCAGATAGGGCCAGAGGGTGACCAGGTAGGTGCCGAAACTGCCGTAGCCGTTGTGCAGCGAGCCCGCACGCACGAAGGTCTCCAGGGGATTGCCGCCGCCGACGAAGAACAGGACCAGGCCGGCCATGCTCATTACCGCCGCCCCGATGATGAGCGCCCCCCAGGCCTGGCGCAGATGCCGCTCGTGCTGGATAAAGTGGGCGGATGCGTAGAAAAGGAGCAGCCCCTTGAGTATCTCGGCTCGCAGCTCGCGCAAAGAGTAATGCAGGTCCCCCGCCCAAAACAGGCTCACCACCGCCGTCAGGACATAAAAGACCAGGGGTAGCGCCAGGGGAGTGGCCCTGAGCGGCCGGGGAGCGGGGCTGAGCCAGAGATGCAGGACCATGAAGGCTGTCACGCCCGCCAGGCCGATCTCCCGCGCGGCGGTTATGGCCTCCATGGGCATGATGATGATGAGCGCCAACAGGCAGACTCTGGCCAGGCGGAAGAAGGTCTCGGCCAGGCCGCTCATTCTGGCGGCGCTCGAGGCTGCGTCCACTAGTCCCAATACCTTCCCTGCCGGGCCAGGTCGACCAGGCGGGCCAGGCCCTGCTCGAAGTTGACTTCCACCTTGAAACCGAGCAGTTCCTTGGCCAGGGCAAGGTCGGCCAGGCTGTAGCGCACGTCGCCGGTGCGGGACGGGCCGAAGCTGGGTTCGGCCTTGACCCCGGTCAGGCGCCGCAGGGCGGCGACCAGGTCCAGCAGGTCGTGGGAGTCAGAGCTGGCCACGTTGATGGCCCGGCCTGCCGCGCCCGGGGCGGTGCAGGCGGCCAGGTTGGCCGCCACCACGTTGCCCACCCAGGTGAAGTCCCGGCTCTGGCGGCCGTCGCCGAAGATCACCGGCGACTCTCCCTTGAGCAGGGTGAACAGGAAGCGGGGAATCACCGCCGCATAGGGAGAGTCCGGGTCCTGGCGGGGACCAAAGACGTTGAAGTAGCGCAGGGAGACCGTCTCCAGGCCGTAGACCTTGTGGAATACCCTCAAGTAAAGCTCCATAGCCACCTTGTTGGCGGCGTAGGGGCTCATGGGCATCGATTCCATGTCCTCGCGCTTGGGCGCGTCCAAGGGCTTGCGGTCGCCGTAGACCGAGGAACTGCTGGCGCTGACGAAGCGCTTGACCCCGGCCTCGCGCGCGGCGTTGAGCACGTTGAGCCCGCCGGTGACGTTGACCTCGTGGGAGAGAAGGGGGTTTTCCACCGAGCGCTGGACGCTGGGGCGAGCGGCCTGGTGCAGCACGTAGTCGGCGCCTTCGACCGCCCGCCGGCAGGTATCCAGGTCACGGATGTCGCCCTCCATGAAGGTGAGTCGGCCGGGGCCGTTTTCCGCAGCGCGCAAGTTCTCGCGCCGTCCGGCGGCCAGGTTGTCCAGGACCACCACGTCCTGGCCTTTGGTCACCAAGGTTTGGGCCAGGTGGGAGCCGATGAAGCCGGCCCCGCCTGTTATGAGGTATCTAGCCAAGTTGGAGAATCCTTTCCGAGAGGGCCCTTGAGCCCTCCTCCACCGCTTGCATCAGGCGGCCGGCGGTGACGGCCGAGGTGCCCACCTCGCCCACCACCACCCCCGCCGCGAAATTGGCCACCACCGCCGCCTCGGCCGGCGTCAGCCCGGCCACCAGCCCCAGGGTAAGGGTGCTGATGACCGTGTCGCCGGCTCCGGTCACGTCGTAGACCCGCTTGGCCACGGTGGGAATGTGGGTCTCGCCGTCTTCGCGGAACAGAGTCATGCCGCGCTCGCCCTGGGTGACCAGGACGCAGCGGGCCTGCAATTTCTTGAGCAGCAGCCTGCCGGCCCGCTGCACGTAGTCCGAACCCTCGGGAGCCACCCGCACGGCGCTTGCCGCTTCCAGATGGTTGGGGGTGATCACCGTGGCGCCCAGGTAGAGCCGCATGTTGGAGACCTTGGGGTCCACGCTGACGATGCGGTCGTAGCGTTTGGCCTGCTTGCGCAGGTGGTTCATCAGCCGCGCCGTGATCACGCCCTTGGCGTAGTCGCTCACCACCACCGCGTCCACGTCGGCAAGCCGGTCATCGAGGAAACGCAAGAGCCGGTCCATGTCCTTGCGGGCCACCGGCCGGCGGCTCTCGCGGTCCACCCGCACCACCTGCTGGCTGTGGGCCACCACCCTGGTCTTGACCGTGGTTGGGCGGTCGGAGCAGACCACGATGCCCTCGGGTCCCACATCGAGCTGGTCGAGCAGCTCCACCACCTGCCTGCCGGCCTCGTCATCGCCCACCAGGCCGGCCAGGCTGGCCCGGCCGCCCAGGGCGATGAGGTTGTGCAGCACGTTGGCCGCGCCTCCCAGCATGGAGGTCTCGCTCTCCACTTGCACCACCGGCACCGGGGCCTCCGGCGAAATGCGGCGCACGCTGCCCCACACGAATTGGTCCAGCATTATGTCGCCCAGGACCAGGATACGCGCCCGGTTGAAGCGGCTGACCGCTTTTATCAGGCGTTTGGTGTCCAATTTCGAGGCCATAAACTTTTTCCCGTCAAAATTCGCCGGCCTTACGAATCGAGTAGTTGCTCCAAGGCCGCCATGACTTCGGCCACGCCCACCTGGGTCATGGCCCCCCGGCCGCCCACTATTCTATGTGCAACGCCCCAGGGATGCCATACCTCTATGGGAGTGTCGCTCCACAAAACCACCATGGGTGCGCCCACCGCCGCGGCCATGTGCATGGGACCTCCCTCGGCGGTTATGAAGACCCGGGCCCGGGCCAGCATGGCCAGGTATAGTTTGAGGCTCGGGGAGCTATAGACCGCCGGCGCGGGCTCGATGCCGGCCAGGGTCTCCGCCACCCAGGACGCGTCCGCCGGCGCGTGGGTGACAACCAGCCCCTCGGGGCGAACGGCCAGATTCGCGGCCAGCTCACGGTAGTTCTCGGCTGGCCAGTGGCGGTCGGGGCGATAGCTCCAGCGGGTCAGGTTGAGCGCCAGCGGGCCCGGCCTCCGGTCGAGGCCGTGATCGGCCAAAAAGCCCGCGGCCTTGGCCGCCGCGGCGGCCGGCACATCCACATATAGCCTTTTGTCCGGGCTGTCAACCCGGATGTGGCTCAAGATATGGAAACTTCTCATGACCTCGTGGATGTTCCCGGGCATGGGCGGGGCGGGGTCGTTGTAGTAGAAGCCCCAGCGAGCCCTTTTGCCTTCGGCCGGTGGACCGATGCGCCGTCGTGCCCGGCTGGCGTAGGTCAGCCAGCCCTGGGAAGAGGAAAAGGATGAACGCAGGGCCAGGGCCAGGTCGAAATCCTCCGCCCGGACCTGCCGCAAGACCCTGGCCAGCATGAGCAGTGATTCGAGGGCGCCGTGCTGCTTGTGCTTGGCCTTGGGGTAGGCGTAGACCCGGTCCAGGGCCGGGTGCCCAGTCAGCGCCTCCTCGGTCAGGCTACAGACCAGGGCCGCGATATAGGCCTGGGGGAAGGCCCGGCGCAGGGCATCCAGGGCCGGGGTGGTGCAGAGCACGTCCCCGATATTGTCGTTGCGCACCACCAGGATCTTGCGCACCCGGGTGGGGTCGAACGGTTCGGGGTCGTCGCTTAAGCGGTTGAGCACCGCCCAGCGGTAGAGCAGCTCCAAGGCGCTCACGCCAGGCCCCTTTCCAGCCGCTCGGCGCAGGCGCTCCAGCTGAACTCCCGCAGCACCCGTTCCCGTCCCCTCCGGGACAGCTCGGACCGCTGCTCCGGGTCGCCCAGCAATTCGTTAATGGCCCTGGCCAGGGCCTGGTCGTCCTTGGGCGGAACCAGCGCCCCCAGATCGCCCACCACCTCGGGCACCCCGCCCAGGCGGCTGGCCGCCACCGGCAAACCGCAGGCCATGGCCTCGGCAATGGACAGCCCCAGGGCCTCCTCGCCCATGCTGGGGAAAACCGCCACCTGGCCCAAGGCGTAGAAGCCGGCCAGCCTGGCGGGGTCCAGGAAGCCCGTGAAGCAGACCCGGCCGGCCAAGCCCAGTTCGGCGGCCAGGCGCTCCAGCTCGGGTCGATAGGGTCCCTCCCCGGCCACCAGGAGCTTGAGCCCGGGCCTGGCCTCGGCCAAGGCCGCCAGGGCCCGTATGGCCCGCTGCACGCCCTTTAGCGCCACCAGGCGCACGGCAGTGACCAGTATCTCGTCGCCGGAGGCCAGGCCGCAGCGCGCGGCCAGCTCCCGGTCGGGGGGGACCGGGCGGAACAGCTCCGGGTCCACCCCCAGGTGATTCACCTGGGGGTGCCTTCCCATGACGCCGGCGATCTGTCCGGCGTTGAAGGCGCTCACGCTGCCTAGATAATCCAGGCGCCGGGCCAGCCAGGCCAGACCGGGGTAGGTCTCGGTGCCGCCGCTCAGGAACCCCACCTTGCCGCGCGTGCCCCTCCGGGCCCAGAGGGCCGGGCCCAGGTCGAAGGGCTTGAAGACCAGCAGGCGCTCGAAGCCCCGGCGGCGCAGCTCGGGCAGGGCCCGACGCGCGAAGCTCAGCCGCTCCATGAATTTGATCGCCCTGCTGCCGAGGTTGGGAAATTCCTCGCGCCGGCGGTAGGGGAAGGTCAGCATCTCCAGCTCGCCGGCCCAGGACGGCAGTGACCGGGGGGAAGCGCCGCCGTAAATGGTCACCTGATGCCCCCGCCGGGCCAGTTCCCGGCCCAGGGCCCATACGCTCATCTCCACCCCGCCGGAGCTGGTGGTGGTGGTGAGGTTGTAAAGGACCCATTTCATGGCCGGGCCTCGCGCAGAAGCGCCAGCAGGGCCCGGGCGCGCCCGTCCCAGGTGTAGGCGCGGGCCAGTTCCCGGCCCTGCCGGCCCAGGTCGGCCGCCCTCTCCGGGTTTTCAAGCAGTACGCTGATAATCCGGGCCAGGGCCGCGGGGTCATCGGGGGTGAAGAGCGCGGCCTGCTGGCCGTCGGCCACCACGGCGCGGGCGGAGGGCAGGTCTGGAGCCACCACCGCGCAGCCCGCGGCCAGATACTCGAAGAGTTTGAGCGGGCTGGTGAACTCGGCGGCGATGCGCTGGGCCCCGCTGCCCGGCCAGACCGCCACCGCGGCCCGGCCCAACAGTTCGCGCACCTGGTCCTGGCCTGCCCTTGGACGCATGGTCAGGCGCGGGCCCAGGCCCAGCCCGGCGGCCAAGGACTCCAGCCTCCGCCAATCCTCCCCGCCGGGATCTCCGCCCAGAACCTCCAACCGTGCCCGGGGTGCCAGGGCCACGGCCCGCAGGAGCAGGTCCACGCCCTTCCAAGGCCCCAGGCCGCCGGCATAGGCGACCAGCTCCGGCCGGCGGGCTTGGCCGGTCACGGCGAAGAAGGCATCATCCACGCCCGAGGGCAGGACCGCCACCTGGGATCTGACGCCGGACATTTTTCCCAAGACTTCCGCCAGGGGGGGGCTGATGGCGGCCAGCAGGTCGGCCCGGCTGAAGACCCGCTCCTCCATGCGCCGCAGGGCCTCCGACTCCCGGGCGGTCCTGCCTTCCTCCCTGGCGGTCTGGCTGAACAGTTCGTGCGCCTCGAAGGCGATGCGCGGGCCCCGGCCCCTCCTGCGGTCCAGAAGGTAGTCGGCGAGCTTCAAGTGCCTGACCAGGGCCCAGCCCAAACCTTGCCGGGCCAGAGTGGCCAGGCGCGAACCCGCCGCCCAATGATAGGGGCCGTGCCAGGAAAAGGGCACAGGCAGGCCGGGTCCGTGTTGCCACATGGGTAGCCTCTCCAGGGTCAGGCCGCTCTCCGGTCCCAACCCCAGTTGGGCGAGCCGCTCATCCAGGCCCGCGAACCATCCGGCCAGCAAGTGGACCCGCGCGCCTTGGCGCAGGAGGGCCCTGATGGTGGCCGCGCTTTGCAGCAGCCGGGCGGCCGGGCGGCCCAGGTGTTCGGGATAGAGGTAGGCCAGCCTCACGGCCTGCCCTCCCCTCCCCGTGCGAACCTCGGCTTGGCCAGCATTTCCTCCACCACCTCCAGAACCCGGGAGGTTTCTATGGCCCGCATGCAGCGGGGGTCGGAGCACGTTTTGGTAAGGCATGGCGAGCAGGTGGCCGGCACCTTTATCACCCGGTGCATGGCCTCGCGCGGGCCGATGGTGAATGGATCGGTGGGGCCGAACAGGCCCAGCACCGGAGTGTTGACCGCCTGGCAAAGGTGCAGAGGTCCGGTGTCGTTGGTCACCAGCACGTCCAGCCTGGCCAGGATCGCCGCCAGCAGGCGCAAGTCCAGTTGGTGGCCGAAGGCGACGTCACGGCCGGCGGCCTCGCGGGCGCGCTTGGCCAGACTCACCTCGTGGCCCCCGCCCAGAATGACCACCTTCACGCCCTGATCCATGAGGGCCCTGGCCACCATCCCAAAGCGATCCTCTGGCCAGCGCTTGAAAATGTGGGAGGCTCCCAGCACAAGGCCCACCCTGGGCTCCTGGCGAGGCAGGTTCTTGGCCTCCAGCCAGGCCTCGGCCTGCGCCAGTTCCTCGGGGGTGAGGAAGACGCGCATGGGCCTATCTCCCGGC
>JAJZPI010000130.1 GCA_021811275.1 Deltaproteobacteria bacterium | reverse complement strand
TGGTCGGTGTTGAATATCCGAGGGCAGGGGAAGCGGGCCAAGGCCTCCTTGAGCGCCTCAACGCAGAAATCGTCGTCTAAGGTGTTGGATAGGCGCCAGCTCAGGACCTTGCGGCTGGCCCAGTCTGAACCGCCACCAGGTACAGGAAACCGCGCCGCATCGGGATGTAGGTGATGTCGGCGCACCAGACGTGGCCTGGCTGGGTGATCTCCAGGTTGCGCAGCAGGTAAGGATAAACCCGGTGCTCCGGGTGAGGCTTGGAGGTGTTGGGCTTCTGGTAGACGGCCACCAGGCTCATCTTGCCCATCAAGCGGGCCACCCGCTTGCGACAGATCCCATGCCCTTGCCGACGCAGCCAGCGGGCCATCTGCCGTAAGCCGTACCAAGGGGTTTCCAGAAATTGCTCGTCCATCATGCGCATCAGGTCCAGGTTCAGCTGGCTCTCGCCCTTGGCCCGGTAATAGAACGACGACCGACTGAGCCCCAGCAGATCGCATTGCCGAACGATGCTCAAGCCAGGGGGATGATCGGTTTCTACCTTTCCTTTCCTCCGATCACGACTCAGCTACCGGAGGCTCTGGCCAAAAAATCGCGCTCTATGGTCAGCTGGCCGATCTTGGCGTGAAGCTCCTTGATCTGGGCCTCGCTAACCTCCTCCCGCTTGCCTGAGCCATCGCTGAATACCTGCGCCAGGCCCTCGACGGCCTGCCGCTTCCATTGGGCGATCATATTCGGGTGCAAATCGAACCTGCTCGCCAGCTCCGCCAGGGTCTGTTCGCCCTTCAAGGCCGCCAACGCCACCTTGGCCTTGAATTCCGCCGAAAAACGTCTCCGCTTACTCTTGCTCATCTGCGGTGTCCCTCCATTGTCCAGTCACGCCTTCCTCCTTACATGACTGTCCAATTTTTGGGGTCCACCTCTCCTGTCCAAGTCAGTCATGTTTTCTCGATCGTAAGCTGAAAATCTATACCAGCCTATAGAACGTATCCCTCTGCCGGGCCTCATAGCCCATGTCCCGGGTCAGGCGGATGAGCTCCTCGCGGGGCAGGCGGTAACTCACCCCGGCGGCGGCCACCACGTTCTCCTCGATCATGGTGGAGCCCAGGTCGTCGGCCCCGAAGGTGAGCGCTAGTTGGGCGATCTTGGCCCCCTGGGTGACCCAGCTGGCCTGCAAGTGGGGGAAGTTGTCCAGAAACAGACGGGAAACCGCCAGCAGGCGCAGGTATTCCACCCCGGTGGCGGACACGATGTGGCTCAAGGCGGTGTTGGCGGGCTGGAAGCTCCAGGGGATGAAGGCGGTGAAGCTGCCCTTGCCCCGGGCCAGGGAGCGGTCCTGCAACTCGCGCAGGACGCGCAGGTGCTCCATGCGCTCTTCGAGGGTCTCCACGCTGCCGAACATCATGGTGGCGGTGGTCATGAGGCTGCGGGCGTGGGCCTGCTCCATGACCTCCAGCCACTGGCCGGCGGTGCACTTGCCCGGCGCGATGAGTCCGCGCACCCGCTCGACCAGGATTTCGGCCCCTCCGCCAGGGATGGAGCCCAGGCCGGCCTCTATCAGCCGGTCCAGGGCCTGGCCCAGGGTGAGCCCGTCAAGGCGGGCCATATGCAGGACCTCCGAGGGCGAGAGGCCGTGGATGTTGATGTCGTAGCGCTGCTTGACCCAGCGGAAGGTGGCGCAGGTGGCCTCGATGCCTATCTCCGGGTGCAGACCGCCTTGGACCAGGATCTGGGTGCCGCCAAGGGCGAGGGTTTCCTCGATCTTGCGGCCCAACTCCTCCTGGGTGAGCACGTAGGCTTGCGCGTGGCCGGGCGGGCGGAAGAAGGCGCAGAAACGGCAGCCCGAAAGGCAGACGTTGGTGGTGTTGATGTTGCGGTCGACGCAGTAGGTCACCACCGGCTCGGGATTGAGTCTGAAGCGGGCGCGGTGGGCCAGGCGGCCCAGAGTCAGCATTTCGGCCTGGGTGAGGAGCGTGAGGGCCTGGCCGGCGGTGAGCCGGCCCCGGCCCCGCGCCATGGCCTCTGCGGCGGCCAGGGCCTCGCCCAACGGCACGGAGGGAGGCATCAACGGGCGTCCGCGCTCACGGCCTGGGCGCTGGGCAGGTGACGGTAGAAGCTGTCCCGCCGCACCGGGGTGAAGCCGGAGGCCGCGATCATGCGCCGTAGATCGGCCTCGGTGAGTCCCTGGGCGGTGGTGGCCCCGGCCATGTGGGTGATGCGCTCCTCCACGATGGTGCCGTCAAGGTCGTCGGCCCCGAAGTTCAGCGCCACCTGGGCCAGCTTGGGGCCCAGCATCACCCAGTAGGCCTTGATGTGGGGAAAGTTGTCCAGGAGCAGCCGGCTGGCGGCGATGACCCGCAGGTCGTCCAGACCGGTGGTGGCGTTCAGGTTTTCCAGGCCGGTGTTGGCGGGGTGGAAGGAAAGGGGGATGAAGGCCGAGAAGCCGCCGCTTGCGTCCTGCTGGTCGCGCAGGGCCAGGAGGTGGTCCACCCGCTCCTCGGCGGTCTCGATGTGGCCATACAACATGGTCGCGTTGGTGGGGATGCCCAAGGAGTGGGCCGCCGCCGAAACCTCCAGCCAGCGCTTGCCGCTGATCTTCTTGGGGCAGAGCTTATCGCGGACCCGGGGCGAAAAGACCTCGGCCCCACCGCCGGGCATGGCCCCCAGGCCCGCGGCCTGGAGCTGGGCCAGCAGGTCCTTGACGGGCTGGCCGGAGATGCGGGCCAAATGGTCGATCTCCACCGGGGTGAAGGCTTTGAGGGTGGCCTGGGGACGGGCCGCGCGCACCGCTGCCAGCAGGTCGAGGTAGTAGGAGAGGCTCAGGCTGGGGTGGCAGGAGCCCACGATATGAAACTCATCCACGGCCTGGTCCGGCCGCTCCTGGGCCTTCGCCCCGGCCTCGGCCGGTGAAAGCAGAAAGGCCCGCTCCTGTCCCTCATCACGCCAGTAGGCACAAAAGGTACATTTATTCAAACAGATGTTGGAATAATTCAAGTGACGGTTTAACACATAAAAGGCCTTGCGGCCGTTCTTGGCCAGGCGGGCGGCGTGGGCCATGGCCCCCAGGCCCAGGATGTCCTTGCTGTCCATGAGGGCCAGGCCGTCGGCGCGTTCAAGGCGTTGACCTTGGCGAAGTTTGCGGGCCACGGCTCCCAGGGCCGGGTCGCTTATCAGCCCCTCGGCTATATCCAGGGGAGGCAGGGTATGGACCGGGCCGGGCACGGCCAGGGCTTGCTCCAGGTTCAGGGCCGGTGTGGACATGGCTGCATCCCGCGAGAGTCAAGGGCTTGTGACCAGGTGGTCATCGTTCCCCCAAAAAAGCAAGTCCTGGGCGTCATCGCCCAGTGACCACGTGGTCACAATTCTAGGCGCGATGCTGGGTTTTGGCAACACCTTTTCGGGCCTCCGCCGTCTGGGCAAGGGTGTGTTAGGATGTGCGCGCGATGGGCGGGGCTGCCCCGCCCGCCAGTCTTTGGAGAACGAGCCCATGCCAGACCTCGGGCAGATGCGCGCCCCGGAACAGCCCCTTCTGAGCGTGTGCATGATCGCCCGCGACGAGGAGCTCTGGCTGCCCCGCTCCCTGGCCAGCGTGCGGTCCTGGGCGGACGAGATTGTGCTGGTGGACACCGGCTCGACCGACCGCAGCCTGGCCATAGCCCGCGAACTGGGGGCCCGGGTCTTCGAGCAGCCCTGGCAGGGCGACTTCGCCTTCCACCGCAACCAGGCCCTGGCACAGGCGCGGGGCCGTTGGATTCTGAGCCTGGACGCTGACGAGGAACTGGACCAGCAGTGCGCTCCCCATCTTCGCGCCTTGTTGAACAGGCCCGAGATGGAAGCCGCCGACGCCGTGTTCATCGAAATACTGCACCTAGCCGCGGACGGCGGGCACAGCCTGCAGATACTGCCCCGCATATTCCGCAACTTCGCGGGCATCCATTTCGAGGGCCGCATCCACGAGCGCTTGAATGGCGGCAACGGCCGAGGCCTGCGCGCCCCCATCCGCTTGGTCCACCACGGCTTCGCCCAGGAGCCGGCGGTGATGGCCGCCAAGGCCGCCCGCAACCTGGGGCTCATCCGCGCCTGGGTGGAGCAGGAGCCCACCAACCCCACCGCCTGGGCCTACCTGGCCCAGACTCAGATGGCCAGCCCGGCCACCGCCGCCGAGGCCCTGGAGGCCGGCCGGCGGGCCCTGGCGCTGGCCCGCAGCGGGGGGGCCGACCAGCGCGGGCTGCCCCGCATTTTCCACCCCCTGCTCATCGCTCTCACCGTGATGGGCAAGCGCGCCGAGCTGGCGGAGTTCGCCGCCCAGTGCCTGCGAGAGCTGCCCGACTACCCCGACCCTCTCTACTCCTTGGTATGGGAGCGCTACAGCGCTGGTGACTGGCCGGAGTCCCACCGGCTGGCCCGTTCCTTTGTGGAATTGCAGGAGCGTTGGCGGGCCCAGGCCATGAGCTATCCCTACGGCGACAATCACAGCCTCTACCTGGTGCCGAGGGTGCTGGGCTGGTGGGCCCTGGCCGCGGCACGCCTGGGGCTGGGCGACGAGGCCGGGGCGGTCCTGGCCCGGCTCAAGCAGGAGCCGGGCGGGGAGGAGGCGGCGCGGGGGGTGTTGGATGAGATGCGGCGCGAGGGGCTCGCGGAACCCTGATCAACGGTCCGGGCAGGTCCGGTAGGCGGCGGGCTTCCGCAGCCTTCTTTTTCCCGCCAGGCAAATCTTGAACCGGGTAGCCACATTCCAGCCGGGAGATGATACAATTCCACCGCCGCAAGACAGCCGGCCAGCCCGCCGGGCCTGGCGCGTCCTGGCCCGCTTCGTCCGCCCGCACAGACGAGGAGCCCGCATTGCACAGAGTCGTATTTAAAGGTACGGGCTCGTACCTTCCCGAACGCGTGGTGCCCAATTCCTATTTCGAGACCATCGTGGAGACCACCGACGAATGGATCACCACCCGCACCGGCATCAAGGAGCGCAGGATGATCGCGTCCGGCCAGGCCATGTCAGACCTGGCCACCCCGGCGGCGCAAAGGGCCCTGGAGGCCGCCGGGGTGCCGCCCGAGGAACTGGACCTGATCATCATCGGCACCTCCACCGGCGACATGCTCAGCCCCAGCACCGGCTGCCTTGTGCAGAACAACCTGGGGGCCTTCAAGGCGGTGGCCTTTGACGTAAACGCCGCCTGCCCGGGGTTCATCTACGGCCTGGCCGTGGCCCGGAAATTCATGCAGGACGGCTCCCACCGGCTGGCTTTGGTGGTGGGCGGGGAGATCGTCTCCAACCGCATCGATTTCGAGGACCGCGCCACCTGCGTACTTTTCGGCGACGGCGCGGGCGCGGCGGTGCTGGAGGCCGTGCCGGAAAGCGAACCGGTGGGGCTGCCCGGCGGGCTGCTCTCGGCCCACATCAGGTCCAACGGCGCGCTCTGGGAGCTGCTCTATGTGCCCGGCGGCGGCTCGCGGCACCCACCCACCCACGAGATGATTGACCGGCGCCTCCAGTTCGTGAAGATGCAGGGCAACGAGGTCTTCAAACACGCGGTGCGAGCCATGACCGAGTCGGCCGAGCAGGCCCTGGCCAGCAACGGCCTTACCAGCGCCGACGTGGACTGGTTCATCCCTCACCAGGCCAACATGCGCATCATGGAGGCGGTGGCCAAGAAGCTCGACATCCCCATGGAGAAGGTCGTCATCACCGTGCACAAGTACGGCAACAACTCGGCGGCCACCATCCCCATCGCCCTGGACGAGGCGGTGCGCGAGGGCCGCGTCAAGCGCGGCGACCTGGTGCTCTGCTGTTCCTTCGGCGCGGGCTTCGTGTGGGGTTCGGCCCTGCTGCGCTACTGAGTACGCGTCGGCAAAAAACACGATCCTGGCGCGGGAGGCATCGCGCGCCAGACCCAAACCTAAGGGCAAACCTGCAAGGGGGCTGATGTGCTCAAGGTAAACGAGTATTTCGAGGGCAAGGTGAAGTCCATCTCGTTTGCGTCGCCGGAGGGTCCGGCCACCGCCGGGGTCATGGCCGCCGGCCAGTACGAGTTCGGCACCTCCACCAAGGAGATCATGGTGGTCACCAGCGGGGTGATGAAGGTCAAGCTGCCCGGCGCGGCAGACTATAAGACCTACAAGCCCTTCGACAAGTTCGAGGTCGCGGCCAACCAGAAGTTCCAGCTCGACCTGCCCTTTGATGCTGCCTACGTCTGCTATTACAAGTAGGCGGCAGGCGGGGCCGATAGCCCCCGCCCAAGGGTGACCGGAAAAACAACACAACGGCCTGGACGGTGACACCCTGTCCGGGCCGTTGCGTTTTGTGCCATAACCGGGGGGTGGGTGCGGATTATTAAAAGGTGGCGCTCTTGGCCAGCGGAAATAAGCAAGAGACTGGAAGGGTGAAGATCGCAGGTTGGGTTGAGGGGCCTTGGCCCTGGGATCCAAACATTCAGAAAAGGCCAGGAGGCCAAATCATGCTGCGCATGCGGACCGCCTATGAGATTGCCCAAGTGCGCCAGCGCGCGGGCGAGTTCAAGGTGGAGCGGTATGTGCCCAAGGGAGCGAGAGGATAGGGGCGGGGCAAGGCAGGCCGGTGAAAATCAAGAGACTGGAAGGGTAAGAATTGCATGTTGGTTTGAAGGGCTTTGGCCCGGCAACCCAACGGGGTTGAAGATGATGGGCTTCGTGGCGCTCAACCCAACCAACAAAATTACCAGACATTTCGGGATGGCCGCCGGGTATGAAAGAAGTCTTTCCCGGGTGGCCCGGACAACTTTTTGTCCGGGTGCCTAAGACAAAAAAAGGCCGTGGCGCGGCCTCTGCCCCGGCCAAGCACATAGCAAATAACCAACCCTGTCCCTGACTTCGTGTCGCTTGCGCGACCCGGACAATGAATTGTCGGGGCCACCCGGGACAAGAGGCTTCACGTCTCTCTCCGCCCCTCCCTCATTCCGTGGCGTGGAACCCTTCGTGGAACACCACTACGCCGCTGGGCACCTCATCCCCCAGGGGCAGGACCAGGAAGTACTCCTGGGGGATGCCCTCGTAGACCAGCTCGGGGATGTTGCGGAAGCCGAAGCGCTGGTAGTACTCGGCCGGGCCCACCAGCGCGCAGCCCTTGGCCCCGGCGGCCTTGAGCTGGCGCAGACCCTCGCGCAGGAGCGCCTGACCGATACCCTGACGTTGGCGCTCCGGCAGCACGGAGACCGGCCCCACGCCGTACCAGCCCGGGTCCTGTCCGGCGATGCGCACAGGGGAGAAGGCCACGTGTCCCACCACCCGGCCCCAGTCCTCCGCCACGAGCGACAGGCTCAGCGTCCCGGCGGCGCGCAGGGCAAGCACGATAAACTGCTCGGTCTGCTGGCTGAAGGGGTGGTCGGTGAAGGCCGCCACGGTGATCTCGGTTATGGCGTCGATGTCGGCGGGCGTCTCGGGTCGGATGATCATGGTTGGTTGTATTACAGGCTGAAGTAGTTGGCTAAGGCTGGGGCCGGTGGCCCGGATACTTTTATGAGGCCCTCGGTCAAGCAACCTTGTTTACTTTCCTAATTCGCACCGTACACGCCATGTAGCGATCATCCCCCTCCGTCCACGCTTTCCCGCTCCCCTCTTAATCTCTCTAACTCCGCCTGCATCTGGGCGCCGCGCTTGTTCCAACTCTCCTTGCGTTTGAGCAGGCGGTAGGAGCCGATGGCGTAGGCCACCACCGCCCCGGCCACGAACATGCGCAGTTCGCCGGTGGTGAACCAGCCGCCCAGGGACATGACCAGGCCCATGGCCATGGTCAGGCCGATGGTCAAAGCTATGCTCTGGATGATCCAGCGGTAGATCCAGCGCGCGCCCAACCAGAGGTTGGAGGCTTCGCGGCCCATCCGACGGTCAAGGCCGCACCAGGTCTTTTGCCTGTGGTCCAAGGCCCTAAAGGCTTCCCTTGATGAAGTTGAGCAATCCGCCTGCGGCCAGCATTTTTCTCTCGCGTTCGCTGGCCTGGAGCGTGAGCGGCAGCTCGCGGCCCTCCACGCGGGCGTGGATCAGCTCCTCGCCGGCCAGGATGGCGGCGCGTAGGCCGGAGAACTCCAGGCGCTGGCCGGCTAGCAGGCGGTCGTAATCGGCCGGGTCAACGAAGGTCAGGGGCACGATGCCGAAGTTGAACAGGTTGGCGCGGTGGATGCGGGCAAAGGACTTGGCCAGCTTGACCGCCACGCCCAGGTAGCGCGGGGCCAGGGCGGCGTGCTCGCGCGAGGAGCCCTGGCCGTAGTTCTCGCCGCCCACCACCGCCGCCGGCGCGCTGGCCTGGCATTTCTTGGCGAAATCCGGGTCCAGGGCTTGGAACACGTACTGGCTGATGGCCGGGATGTTTGAGCGCAAAGGCAGTATCTGGCTGCCGGCGGGCATGATGTGGTCGGTGGTGATGTTGTCCTCCACCTTCAAAACCACGGTGGCGGAGAGGTCCTCGGCCAGGGGCCCCAGCTCGGGGAAGGGGGCGATGTTGGGCCCGCCCAAGATCTGAACGGCCGAGCCGTCGGCCAAAGGCGGGACCAGGGCTTCCGGCCTCACCGGCGGCGCGGGAGGGATTTCCGGGAGGGGGCCCAGCTCGCGCGGGTCGGCGATGCGTCCGGCCAGGGCCGTGGCCGCCGCCACCTCCGGACCTGCCAGGTAGACCTGGTCGCCCTTGGTGCCGGAGCGGCCGGGGAAGTTGCGCGGGAAGGTGCGCAGGGAGTTGGTGCCCGTGGCCGGGGCCTGGCTCATGCCGATGCAGCCTAGGCAACCGGCCTGAAAGAGGCTGGCTCCAGCCTCCAGCATGGGCATGAGCCCGCCGGCGGCCGCCACCTGGGCCAGGGCCTGGCGCGAGCCGGGGTTTATGTAGAGGTTGACCCCTGGGGCGATCTTCCTGCCCTTCAAGGCTAGGGCCACGGTCATCAGTTCCTCGTAGCCGCTGCTGGCGCAAGAGCCCACGATGACCTGCTCCACCGGCGCCTGGGCCAGCTCGCGCACGGGCTTGACCTTGTCCGGGCTGGAAGGGCAGGCGGCCAGGGGCTCCAAGGAAGAGAGGTCGATCTCCTCCAGGAGGTCGTAGCCCGCGCCGGAGTCGGCGGCAAGAGGCTGCCAGGCCTGTTCGCGGCCCTGGGCCGCCAGGAAGGAGCGGGCGCGCTCGTCGCTGGGGAAGATGCTGGCCGTGGCCCCCAGCTCCGCGCCCATGTTGGTGATGGCCGCGCGCTGGGACACGCTCAGGGTGGCCACGCCGGGGCCGAAGTACTCCAGCACCTTGCCCACCCCGCCCTTGACGCTCAGGCGGCGCAACAGCTCCAGGATGACGTCCTTGGCCCCCACCCAGGGAGAAAGCTGTCCTGTCAAGCGGATGCCCAGTACCGCCGGGCATGACAGATGGAAGGGATAACCGGCCATGGCCGCGGCCACATCCAGGCCGCCGGCGCCCATGGCCAGCATGGCCAGGCCGCCGCCGTGGGGCGTGTGAGAGTCCGAGCCAAGCAGTGTGGCTCCGGGCCGGGCGAAGTTCAGCAGGTGCAGTTGGTGGCAGATGCCGTTGCCCGGAGGGGAGAACCAGAGGCCGTAGCGGGCTGCGAAGGAGCGCAGGAAGCGATGGTCGTCGGGATTCTTGAAATCGCTCTGAAGCAGGTTGTGGTCTACATAGGAGATCGAGACCTCGGTGCGCACCCGGTCCAGGCCCAGGGCCGAGAATTCCAGGGCGGCCAGGGTGCCGGTGGCATCCTGGGTCAGGGTCTGGTCGATGACCAGGGCGATTTCCCTCCCGGCGACGAGTTCGCCCTGCTTCAAGTGGGTGGCCATGATCTTTTGCGTGAGATTGCGTGACATGGTTCGACCTGGAGGTGGAAGGGAACTATACGCGGCGACAAAAGCGTTTGCGCCTCGTCGCCGGGTACAGGCGCGCCATAGACCGCGCGCCTGGCGCATAAACTCCCGGAAGGCCAGGCAAAACCACGTTTTTGCCTGGGCGAGGCCCAAAAACACATGAATGTATTTTGGGGCGTCAAGTATAACTCAAGGAACAAGCGTCATTTTATGGTGGAGGCCGGAGCCCCGCAAGACCTGGGGCCAAAAAAAGGCCAAGGCCCGCGCCCTGTCGGGTGCGAGCCTTGGTTGGGACCGGGGGGTGGCCGGCCCCTGAGGGTAGTGGAGGAGGTTGGGGGGCTAAGCAGCTCGTTCCTGTTGCTGGGCGGCCAGGCGCGCGCCTATCTGGCAGGTGCGGCAAGGCACCAGGTTCATCTTGAAAACAAACAGGTGGAAGGGCTCGGCGCCTATCACGGCCCAGCGAGGCTCGTTGGCGGTGCGGTGGCGCTTGGCGCAGGCCGCCGGCATGAGCTTGAGGTTGCCCGGCTGATGAGGGCAGGAGATCAGGGCTTCGGGGTGGCTTTGCAGCCAATCCTGAACGTCCAAGCTGGAGGGAAAATTGCGGGCCTTATTCCGGGCTGTCCTGGCTCTCCTCATTTTATCGCTCCCTTCCGACGGGTGATGCGGAATTAAAGCTCGCCCTTCAATTAAGCAAATCGTATGCCAGGATCTTTGTGAAAATACGCGATATGGATTGCGGGATATAAATTCTAGTTAATAATATAAGTTATGGTGTTGCAGCCCGATGACTGGGCCATAGGCGGGGTGCTCGGCGCTGTCCCGTGGCGCAAGACGAGAGGGTTTGCTGTATGTCGAAAACAAAGCATATGTCGAAAAAAAGACAGCTACTTATAACCAATAATAATTACAACAAAAATAAATTAGGTTGGCCGTGGCCTGCCCATGGTGTCCTGATTCGGACACCCACTGCGCAATACGGTTTCCCTAAAAGCCCGAAAATCGATGACAAGTATTGGCATTAAGATTGCTTTATTCAACTTGGAATGAGGAGATCGGTAATCGGGTATCTTATCCGGGCTGGAGCGGAAGCCCGCCATGGAGCTCGGCGCGGACGCCGAGTCGAGGTTTCCGGTAAAAAGCATTGCAGCAATAGCTTTCATCATCATGCGGGAGTCTTGGAACCGGCAAAGGAGGCAGCCGTGGTCCAGGTAGTGGTGGTGGAGCGGGATCCAACCCTGGGACGACTCTACCAGGAAGAACTCAGCGACGCGGGGTTTGATGTGCGGGTGCCGCGCTGCCTGGACGAGGCCGTGGCCACCCTGCGGCGCGAACCGGCCCATATCCTGGTCACAGACATCGACTCCATGGGCGGCCCCATCTCGGCCGGCCTGGGCCACCTGCGCCAGGTGCACGATGGCCCGCTCCTGATCCTGGGTCCGGCCAAGGCCTGCCGCGAACTGCCTGAACCGAACCTCCCATTGGTGGAAAAGACCTCCGACCTCAGCGTCCTGATCTCCCATCTACGGGGCAGGACCCTGTCGGTCATGTGGAGCGGCGCCGTCACCGCCGTCTGCTAGGAATATTCCCTTAGCGT
>JAJZPI010000129.1 GCA_021811275.1 Deltaproteobacteria bacterium | reverse complement strand
GGGGGCGTGCAGGAGGTGATCGAGATCAAGCTCACGCCTGCGGAGAAGGCCGCCCTGGACAAGAGCGCCGAGGCCGTGCGCGGCCTGGTCAAGACTCTGGCCGACCTGGGATTCTAAACCACTTCAAGGCCAAAAAGGACAAAGGACAGGCGTGGGCCGGCGCAAGCCGGACCACGCCTATTTGTGATAGGGCGAGCCAGCCAGGATGGCGTGGGCGCGGTAGAGCTGCTCCAAGGCCACCAGGGCGGCCAGTTCGTGGGGCAGGGTGGGCGGACCCAGGCTGACCCGGCGCTGGGCGCGGGCCAGGAGCGCGGGGGCCAGGCCCAGGGGGCCGCCGATCATGACCACCAGCCGGCGTGTGCCGGATTGCTGGGCATGATCCAACTGACGGGCCCACTCCTCAGAGGACCAGGGCGCGCCCTGGCGGTCCAGGGTCCAGAGGACGTCCCGGGGCTCCAGGCGTGTCAGCAGCCGCCGGCCCTCCTCGGCCATGACGGAGGCGTCGGCCAGCCCTTTGGCCGCGCGCACTGACTTGACCCAGGCCAGCTCGCAGCCCCCGTGGGGCTTCAGGCGCCGGGCGTAATCCTCCAGGCCCTCAGCGATGTAGGCTGCCTTGGGGCGGCCCACGGTGAGCAGGGTCGAGTTCATGACGGCGGCCTCTCCAACTGGGGTGCTTGCCCTAGGCTACCACATCGGCCCGAGGCTCGGGAGCCGAGGACTGGTCGACGGCGCTACCGGCGAGCATCATTTCCAGGAGCGCGGCGGCCTTGGCCACGAAGCGGGGGCAGGCGCTCTCAAAGAGACCCCGCGCCACCGCCTGGCGGTGCCCATCCTCGGTGCCCACGTCCACGCCCAAAAGCTCCTTGCAGATTATCGAGCCGTGGTCGTTGACGAAGCGGTGGGAGAACTCCCGCGCCATTTCGACGGTCTCGGCCCGGGCCCGGCTCTCGTCGTCATTTCGGCCCGGCCCCAAACCCAGGATGAGGAGCGACCCGCTCACCGCGCCGCAAACCAGCCCCTGGCCCATCCCCCCGCCCAAGGCCCGGCCAAGCTGAACCGCCAGAGGCGTGGCAAGACCCATGGCCTCGCCGAAACTGGCGAGGATCGACTGCCCTCAATGAAGGCCTTGCCTGAATAACTCCGTGGCTTCCGTTGTCCTGTCCATGGCACCTGCTCCGATCTAGAAGGTGATCAGCCCGTCCCGCAATCATCTAAAAAACTAGAAATATAGAAATAAAAGTCAAAAAATTTTTCCTTAGCTGGCCAGGGGCTCCACGCCACCCGCGCAGCAGTCTTTCAGGAGAAAGGAGCTGACTGCCTTCAAGGCCGGGTATTCCACGCGGCAGCGAAGGATCCTCCCCTCGCGGGTTTGGGACACCAGGCCGGCGGACATCAGGCGGGTCAGGTGATGCGAGAGGGTGGACTGGGGCACGCCCAGCAGTCGCTGGATTTCCATCACCGGCAGGCCTTGGCGGCCAACCCGCACCAGTTGGCGGATTATGGCCAGGCGGGTGGGATGGCCCATTTCGGCCAGGCATTTGGCAGCGGCATCAATCTCCATAGGTTGAATAGTAGCTGACCAGCGCTTGGTAGTAAACTATATTTTTAGAAATATAGAAATAGAAATGCTTACACTGGTTCTGCTGGAGCCCGCGTGCGAGGGGCGGGTCGAGGGTGAAGCCCCTGGCCTGCGGCGAACCTCTCATACTAAGTTGCATTCAAAGCCATCCACGGCTTTGAATGCTTGCCGGTCGGGCCAAAGCATGGTTATGCCCGACCTCCCGGATGCTTGAGCATCCGGCGGCCATCCCCGTGGTCCCCAGCCAACTTGTTGGCTGGGGTGAGCCGGAGCCCGCATACCAACAAGCGTCCAAAGTTATCCTTTGAACGGTTTTTGGTATCAGCTGCTGTCCCGCCTCCCTAGAAGCAAAGCACCTTGTCGCTGGTCTTGATCAGATCGTAGAGTTCTTTCTGATTGGACAGGCGCATGTGCTCGTCCGCTTCCACGCCGTGGAAGCCCAGGCACTTGCCTCAGGCCAAGAGCACGCCCTCGCTGAGCGCGAAGGTCTTGGCCAGGAGGTTCAGGGGGAATTGCTCGCTGTCGTGGCGGCGGAACTCCACGGCTGAGCCGTGCAGGAAGATGCTCACGTCGTCGTCCTCGTTGAGCATCAGGTTGGCCAACCGGAAGGCGTTCTATATTATTTCTGGGTCGGGGTTGGATACGATCAGGGCGGCTTTCATAGGGCTCTCCTAGGGGTGGTCCCAGCAAGATTCGAGCCTTATTATAGCCGACATCTATCCAAACATTGAACTACGGCCGGGAAGGCCGATGTCATCACCGTCGCAGGATGAATTTGGCCTGGGACTCGGCCAGGACTTGGCCAGTCTCGGCCAGGGCCACGGTGGCCTGGGCTAAAGCCTGGCGGCTGCGGGTGGCGCTGATCCAGCCGCGCACCAGCAGTTCGGTCTCCAGGGGCACCGGGGCGCGAAAGCGGGTCTCCATGCCCGTGGTCATTCCCTGGCCCACGTGATGGACCACGGCGTGAGCCATGATCTCGTCGAGCAGGGTGGAGACCACCCCGCCGTGGGCTATGCCGGCCCAGCCCTGGAAACGGCCTGGCAGGCTTATGCGACACCAGGCGCTTTGGTCGGCGGCGTCGTAGGAAACGCGCATGCCCAGCCCGTGGGGGTTGTGGCGGCCGCAGGCGAAGCAGAGGCCGTCGTCGTCCAGGGGCGGGGTGTCGGCCAGGCCCATCAACGCGCCTCCAGACCCAGGCGGCGGGCGATCTCCTCGGCCGTGGCCTTGACGAAGTCCTGGAAAGCCTCGCCGGCCAGCGGCTTGCCCGGGGCGGGGAATTGACTCAGCCCCGCGGCGCGCACTTGTTGCGGCGCGTTGACCAACTCCGGACGCGGCGTCACCCCGAAGCCGGGCGGGAAGGCGTTATCGAAGTACATCTGCTGGAAGCCGATGAATTTCAGATGGTGGGCGGTGGCGTCCAGAATGGCATAATCACCCTCGGTGACTATGCCTAGCTCCTTGGCCCGCACCATGCCGGCGAAGGATTCGCCGCCCTGGGTGCAGACGATGTGGCCGTGACGGTTGGCCAGGATCATGCGGTCCATGATCTCCTGCTCGCTCACCTGCACCACGAAGAAGCGGGGCCGGCCGGCCCTTTGGTCGTAGCGCCGGGCCAACTCCATGACCCGGGGCATGGAAACCGGGTTGCCGATCATGGCGGCTTGGGCCACCGAGTCCTGCACGGTCACGGGCCGCCATTGGCGCTTGGCCAGGTCGGTTTCCTGGTAGTAGCGGAAGACCGGGTCGGCGTGGTGGCTCTGCACGCCCACGATCTTGGGCAGGCTGGTGATGAGGCCCAGGTCCAGCAGGCGCAGGAAGCCGGCCATGATGGCGCTGACGTTGCCGGCGTTGCCGATGGGCACCAGTACCGCCAGACCCTCCACGTCATAGTCCAGGTCTTGGGCGATCTCGTAGGAGTAGGACTCCTGGCCCCGGATGCGCCAGGCGTTCTTGGAGTTGAGGAGCGCCACCTGGTAGTTGTCGGCCAGGTGCTCGACCACCTTCATGCAGTCGTCGAAGACCCCGGGAATCTCGAATACGCTCGCCCCGGACCCCAAGGGCTGGCTGAGCTGCTGGGGTGTGACCTTGCCCAGGGGCAGAAGCACCGCCGAGGCCACCTTGGGCGCCAGGTAGGCGGCGTAGAGGGCCGCCGAGGCGGAGGTGTCGCCGGTGGAGGCGCAGACGCTCAATATCTTGCCCACGCCGCGGTGGTTGATGAGGTAGTTGATGAAGGACAACGCCACGGCCATGCCCCGGTCCTTGAAGGAGGCGGACGGGTTCTGGCCGTCGTTCTTGAAGCAGAAGTCCTGGCCGACCGCCTCGCGCAGACGGGCGGTGGCCCGCACCAGGGGGGTGTGGCCCTCGCCCAGGTAGACCACGCTGTCCAGAGGCACCACCGGGGCTATCAGCTCATGGTAGCGGAAGATGCCGGAGAGCGCCGGCAGGTTGAGCATGCGCCTGAGATCGAAGACCCTGCGCCAGGCGGGGCCGGGGACGGCCTTCAAGCGATCGAAGTTGCGGTCTTCTATGAGTAACACCTGGCCGCAGTCTGGGCAGGTGTAGAGCAGCTTCTCGATGCCGTGGGTCTGGCCGCAGCCCAGGCACTGGTAGACCAGGTCGCCGCCGGGTTGGGGCAGCAGGAGCTTTTGGTCGGCGGGGGCGAAGTCCTCGACGCGCATGGGAAACCTCCAAACATCCTGGGGCCTGACCGCTATCGGCGGGGCAACCGGCAGGGCGAAACGGTGTCAGGGCCTTACCGTTCTTCGTAGGGGCGGAGTTTATCCCCGCCCGCTCTTCCTGTCGAAAAACCAAAGACGGACGGGGATAAACTCCGCCCCTACGAAAACAAAGAAATGAAGCGGATGCGTCACACGGATTCGGCCTGAAATATATCTTTGGGACGCCAGGGCTGTCAAACTTCATGGCCACCATCATGGCCGAGGCAATCCGGGAGGCAGCTGCCCAAAAAAGGCGGGGCGGGGATGACCCCCGCCCCGCGTGAACTAACGCGATAAAGGCTTAGACTTGGGGCCGAGGCAAGAGCCCGGCGCCCTCGATGATCTCCTTGGCGCGGTGCTCCCACTCGATGGCCATGACGTGTACGCCGGCCACGCCTTTCATCTCCTTGAGCTCATGGATCTGCTCGATGGCGATCTTGATGCCCTCGGCGGCCTGCTCCTTCTTGTCCACGCCCTTGAGACGCTTGATGAAGGTGTCGGGCACGTCCATGCCGGGGACGAACTTGGCCATGTAGTTGGCCATGCCCACGCTCTTCAAGGGAGTGACGCCGGCCAGCAGATAGCACTTCTCGTGCAGCCCCATGTCCACGATGCGTTTAACGAATTCGCGGAACTTGGGCATGTTGTAGATGCACTGGGTCTGGATGAAGTTGGCCCCGGCGGCGATTTTTTTGGCCATGCGAATGGGCCGGAAGTCGAAGGGATCGGCGAAGGGGTTCTCCGCCGCGCCCAGGAATATCTCCGGCGCGCCGTCGAGTTCCTTGCCGTTCAGGAAGGTCTTCTCGTCGCGCATCTTGCGGAAGGTGTCCAAGAGCTGCAAGGAGTCCAGGTCGTAGACGTTCTTGCCCTCGGGGTGGTCGCCGAAGCGCTGGTGGTCGCCGGAGAGGCAGAGCACGTTCTTGATGCCCAAGGCGGTGGCGCCCAGGAGGTCGCTCTGCAGGGCGATGCGGTTGCGGTCGCGGGCGACCATCTGGAGGTTGGGCTCCAGGCCCTCGTCGATGAGGATCTTGCAGGCGGCCCAGGAGGCCATGCGCACCACGGCGGTCTGGTTGTCGGTGATGTTCACCGACTCCACGATGCCCTTCAGGTGCTTGGCCTTGTGGCGCACCTCCTCGGCATTGTTCCCCCGGGGCGGACCCAACTCGCCGGTTACCGCGAAGTGGCCCGCGCTCAACATTTTCTCGAGGTTGCTGCCCGATTTCATTGCTTGAGATCCTCCCTCACCCGCTTGCGGGGCCCGCCGTCGCGCGAGGTGCTCCAATTCTTAACGGGCCAGACCTGGGCGAGCTCCTGCAGGCGGCCCATCTTCTCCATCTTCTCGACGATGAGGTGCCAGACGCAGTCCACCTCGGGGCTGATCTCGCACTTCTTGTTGGCGGAGCCGCCGCAAGGGCCGTTCATCAGGCTCTTGCTGCAGCGGGCGATGGGGCAGAGTCCACCGAAGTTGTGGACCAGGCAGTTGCCGCAGGACTGGCAGCGCTCCCCCCACACGCCGTGCTCCAAGGCCCCCCCGATGAAGGTGGTGTTGATGCCCGGGAAAACCCGCACGGTGGGGTAGCGCTCGGAAACGAACTGGGGCCCCACCCCGCAGGCGATGGAGATGATGGCATCGTAGCCCTCGGCCACCTCGGCCAGTTCCTCCACGTACTCGGGGTCGCACTGGCGCTCCAGGGTGCGCTCGTCGATGGTCGGGGGCAGGCCCGCCTTCTTGCGGGCGATGCGCAGGGTGGTGGCCAGGATGCCGACCTCCTTCTCGCCGCCCACGTTGCATACGGTCACGCAGCCCCGGCAGCCCAGGACCAGGACCTTCGGGCGGTCCTTGATCATTTCGAGGATTTCCTCGAGCGGTTTGCTGTCTCCTACGATCATTGAACTCCCTCGCTTTTATAAGCCGTGGGAAAACTTCCCTCAGGCGGCCTGGGCCGCTTTAAGCGGGCTGGGGCCCAGCTCTTTGATCTTGGCCGTGAATTCCCTCGCCACCGTCGCGAAACGGGGGCCCTCGGCCGAGCTCATGTTGAACATCTCAACGCGCTCGGGCTCGATGCCCAGGGCCTCCAGCACCTTCTTGACGTAGTTCACCTTGCGGCGGGCCTTGAAGTTGCCGGTGAGGTAGTGGCAGTCGCCCTCCAGGCAGCCGGCCACGTAGACCCCGTCGGCTCCGTCTTCGAAGGCTTTCAACAGGTGAATGATGTCCACCCGGCCGGAGCAGGGCAGCTGGATGACCCTCACGCTGGAGGGGTACTGCAGTCTCATGGAACCTGCCAGGTCCGCTGCTGAGTACGCTCAGTACTGGCAGCAGAAGGCCACGATGGTTGGCTCGAACTCCGCGCCCATCTGGTAAGCCCTCCTTCCTTATTAAAACCGTATCGGCCCCCGCGCTTGTTAAGCGTTGAAGGCCGCCTTTTCCTTGGCCAGAATCTGGTCGTCGGTGAAGTGCTGCAGCCGGATGGCCTTGCCGGGGCATTCGGCCACGCAGGCCCCGCAGCCGTAGCAGGAGGCCACCTCGATGAAGGCAGCTCCGTCCTTGATCTTGGGCACCCCGTAGGGGCAGGTGCGCACGCAGGTCAAACAGACCGCGCATTTGTTGGGGTCGACCACCGCCACCACGCCGCCGACGCGGATCTTGTCCTTGGCCAGCACGGTCAGGGCGCGCCCGGCGGCGGCGTTGGCCTGGGCTATGGCCTCGTCCATGGGCTTGGGGAAGTGGGCCAGGCCGGCCAGGTAGAGACCGTCGCTGGCGAAGTCCACCGGGCGGAGCTTCATGTGGGCCTCCAGGAAGAAGCCCTCGGCATTCAGCGGGGTCTTGAAAGCCTCGGCCAGGCCGGAAACCTCGTTGGGCACGATGGCCGCGGCCAGCACCAGGCGGTCGACGTCGAAGGTCACCGGACGGCCGAGCACGTGGTCGGTGGCGGTGATGGAAAGCTTCTCGCCGGCGGCCGCCACCTGGGGCTTGTCCTCAACGTTGTAGCGGATGAAGAGCACGCCCAGCTCGCGGGCCTTCTTGTAAAGGTCCTCACGCACGCCATAGGTGCGGACGTCACGGTAGAGGATGTAGACCTGGGTCTCGGGGTTTTTCTCCTTGATCTTGATGGCGCTTTCCACCGAGTGGGTGCAGCAGAGCCGCGAGCAGTAGGGCCGCTCCGGCTCGCGGGAGCCTACGCACTGGATGAAGGCCACCGCGTCCAGGGACTTCGGCAGGTCGGGGTCGGCCTTCAAGGCGGCGTCGAGCTGCAGGGCGGTCATGACCCCAGGGTGCTGGTCGTAAAGGTACTCGGTGGGTTTGGACTCGTGTCCGCCGGTGGCCAGCACCACCACGCCATGCTCAAAGTGGGTCTCCTTGCCGCCGGCGTCCTTGATGGTGCTGGTGAAGTTGCCCACGAAACCCTTGGCGTGGGCAATCTCGCTGTTCAGGTGCATGGTGATGTTCTTGTGGCCCTTGACCTTGGCGATCAGCTCCTGGACGTAAGGCGCCACGGCCTCGCCCTTCCAGGAGTTCAGGAGCAGGTTGGCGTTTCCGCCCAGGGTGTCGGTTTTTTCGACCAAGTGCACGGGGTATCCGGCCTGGGCCAGGTTCAGGGCCGAATTGAGGCCGGCCACGCCGCCTCCCACCACCAGGGCGCTCTTGGAAAGGTCCAGGTCGACCTGGTGCAGGGGCTCGATCAGGGCGGCCTTGGCCACGGCCATGCGGACCAGATCCTTGGCCTTGGCGGTGGCCTTGTCGTGCTCCTGCTGGTGCACCCAGGAGTCCTGGTCGCGGATGTTGGCCATCTCGAAAAGGTACTTGTTCAGGCCGGCCTCGCGGATGGTCTCCTGGAAGAGCGGTTCGTGGGTGCGCGGAGAGCAGGAGGCCACCACCACCCGGTTCAGGTCGTGCTCGTCGATGGCGGCCTTGATCTTGGCCTGGGTGTCCTGGGAGCAGGTGAAGAGGTTCTGGTCCACGTAGGCCACGTAGGGCAGGTGGGAGGCGTACTCGGTCACTTCCGGCACGTTGACCACGCCGCCGATGTTGATGCCGCAGTTGCAGACGAAGACGCCGATGCGCGGCTGCTTGCCGCTGACGTCCTTCTCCACCGGGTAGACCACTTCCTTGGTCAGGGTGCCCCGGCTCTCGGACAGGTCCAGGGAGCTGGCGCAGGCGGCGGCGGAGGCCTCCATGACCGACTGGGGGATATCCTTGGGCCCGGCGAAGCTTCCGCAGGCGAAGATGCCCGGCCGGCTGGTGCCCACGGGGTCGAAGGAGCTGGTCTCGCTGAAGTTGTACTTGGTCAGGTCGATGCCCAGGCGGCCGGCGGTCTCGATGGCCTCCTTGCCGGTCTGCAAGCCCACCGAGAGCACGACCATGTCGAACTGCTCGGACATGGCCTGGCCGTCTTCGGTAACGTACTCGATGCGCAGGTTGCCGTTCTCGATGGGATCGACGGTGTGCACCCGGCTGCGGATGAAGCGCACGCCGTGCTCGTTTTTGGCGCGCTCGTAGTACTTCTCGAAGTCCTTGCCGTAGGTGCGCATGTCCATATAGAAGATAGCGGTGTCGAGCGGATCGTGGGAGTGCTCCTTGGCGATCACGGCTTCCTTGATGGCGTACATGCAGCAGACCGCCGAGCAGTAGCCGTTGTCGCAGTGGTTGATGTCGCGGCTGCCCACGCACTGCAGCCAGGCTATCTTCTTGGGCTCCACGCCGTCGCCGGGCCGTTGCAGGTGGCCCTGGTAGGGACCGGAGGCGCTGAGCACCCGCTCGAATTCCATGGCCGAGACCACGTTGGGGTGTCCGGCGTAGGCGTAGGTGTCGAACCTGGCCGGGTCGAAGGGATCGAAGCCCGGGGCCAGGACCACGCTGCCCACGTTCAGTGAGAGGTCCTTGGATTCCTGGTCATGGGCCGGGGCCTTGGCCTTGCAGACCTCCACGCACTGGTAACATTCGCAGCAGACGCCGCAGTTCAGGCAGCGCTCGCCCTCGGCCGCCACCTGCTCGGGGGTGAGCCCCAGCTCGAACTGGTCGAAGTCCTTGGCGCGCTCGGCCGCTGCGCGGTGAGCCGTGTGGGCCCGGGGGGAGGGCTTGAGTTCCAAGGGGATTGGGTTGTAGTTCTGCTCGTCCTCGGGCTTCAGGGCGAGCTTCTCGCGCCCGGCGGCCAGGTTTTCGCCCTTGAAGTAGCGGTCGATGCTTATGGCCGCCTCGCGCCCGGCGGCCACCGCCCCGATGGCGATCCAGGGCCCGCTGACCACGTCGCCGCCGGCGAAGACGCCGTCAAGGCTGGTGGCCATGGTCACCGAGTGGGTGAGGATGGTGCCCCGGGGGGAGAGTTCGATCTTGTGGCCCTCGCCCAGGAAGGACAGGTCGGTGCGCTGGCCGATGGCGGTGATGATCAGGTCGGCTGGCAGCTCCTGGATTACGCATTCTTCGAAGGTGGGCGAGAACCTGCGGTTCTCGTCGAAGACCCGGGTGCACTCCTTGAGGGCCAGGCCGGTGGCCTTGCCGCCGCTGGCGTTGACGTTCATCACGCCCCGGCGGTGGATGAACTCGATGCCTTCCTCCAGGGCCTCGGTGATCTCCCAGGGGCTGGCAGGCTGTTCCTCGGCCGACTCCAGCATGACCATGGTCACCTTGGCCGCGCCCTTCCTAAGAGCGGTGCGGGCGGCGTCGATGGCCACGTTGCCGCCGCCGACCACGATCACGTTCTGGCCGGTGGGCACGGGTTCGTCCAGGGAAACGGCCTTCAGGTAGTCCAGGGCGCTGATGATGCCTTCGCTCTCCTCGCCGGGCGCGCCCAGCTTGAAGCTCTTGGGCGCGCCGGTGGCCAGGAAGACGGCCTGGTAGCCCTGGGCCTTCAGGTCTTCCAGGGTGAGGCCGGGGCCGATGGGGGTGTTGAGCTTGATCTCCACGCCCAGGCTCTTGATGTAGTCCACCTCCTGCTGGAGGACCTGGCGGGGCAGCCGGTAGGAGGGCACGCCCACGGCCAGGGCGCCGCCGGCCACGGGCAGGGCCTCGAAGATGGTGGACTTGATGCCCTTGCGGGCCAGGTGGTAGGCGCAGGAGAGGCCGCCCGGGCCGGCGCCCACGATGGCCACCTTCTCGGAGCGGGGCTCCACCGCCGGCTGCTCGATGTTGGCAACGCCCACCTGATCGGCCACGAAGCGCTTGATGTCGCGGATGGCGATGGCTTCCTCGACCTTGAGCCTACGGCACTCGCCCTCGCAGGGGTGGGGGCATATGCGGCCGATGACCCCGGGCAGGGGCAGGTCGTCCATGATGATGGACAGCGACTCCTTGTACTTGCCCACCTTGGCCATCTGCACGTAGCCCTGCACGTTCAGGTTGGCCGGGCAGGTGATCTTGCAGGGGGCGCGGTCAAGCTTGGTGATGCAGTAGGCGTTGGGATAGGCCTGGGCGTAGCGCTTGAAGGTGGCCTTGCGCTTGCTCAAGCCCTGGTCAAACTCGTTGGGTACCGCCACCGGGCATTCCTTGATGCAGTCGCCGCAGGCGGTGCACTTGTCCATGTCGATGTAACGGGGACCCTGGTGGACCTGGACCTTGAAGTCGCCGGGCTGGCCCTCGATGGCCTCCACCTCGGCGTTGGTGATGATCTCGATGTTCAGATGCCGGCCGCACTCCACCAGCTTGGGGGAGACGATGCACATGGCGCAGTCGTTGGTGGGGAAGGTCTTGTCCAACTGGGCCATGCGTCCGCCGATGGCTGAGGTCTTCTCCACCAGGTAGACGTAGTAGCCCGCGTTGGCCAGGTCCAGGGAGGCCTGCACTCCGGCGATGCCGGCGCCCACGACCATGACCGCTCCGACCTTTTTATCCTTTGCGCTAGCCATATTCACGTCCTTCGACCAGGGGCGGGGAGGGCCCCGCGTGGATGGGGTTGGGCCGCCGGTTCCCCTTGCCGGGCCGCCAGCGAGGTCGGCTGGCGGGGAAGGCGGTGGCATGTCGCTATGAGGAACTGGGGGTCCCGGGTGGGCGATGCCTGGCTAGGCGTTCCGTTGGCCCCGGGGCCCCTGGGCCCCTGGGCAACATACTAAAAAAAATCTCGGGGGGCAAGTCTTCCGAGTAGTCGTATAAATATTATGGGCGAACTTGCAAATGCCGTTTGGGATACGGCTTTCCCTTGCCGCGGACGGCCGTCCCAGAGCGGGTTGGAGGGCTGCCGCGGGCGCTGGAGGGGAG